>NZ_JBTWNF010000029.1:0-59250 GCF_054796175.1 Actinomycetospora sp. C-140
GTCGCGTCATCAGCAGTCTGCAGTCTTTCGCTCGCCGGCCTGATGCACAGGCTGTCGTCGCGACCCACTCGCCGGCCATGCTGCGCCGAGTCGCACCAGAGTCGGTCAGGTATCTCAGGCTCGACGCTCATCGTGTTACGTCCGTGCGGGAAATCAGCCTTCCTACCGACGACGAGGCCGAGTACAAGTACGTTCGCCAAGCTGTCCAAGCCTACCCAGAGCTGTACTTTGCTCGTCTCGTAGTCCTTGGAGAGGGAGACACCGAGGAAGTGATCATACCTCGCCTTCTTGCTGCGAACGGTCTTAGCGACGACGAGTCGTCGATCACGGTAACTCCTCTCGGTGGGCGACACGTAAATCACTTCTGGCGCCTTCTGAATGATCTTGATATCCCACACATCACGCTACTTGACCTCGACAGCGGGAGGTTCCGCGCTGGCTGGGATCGGCTTCGATATGCGCTTGAGCAACTCGAACAGTACCGAGAGAAGGGCCTCGGAGCCCAGAAATCGCTTCTTGACGAGCTTCCGCGGTGGAACGCTAGCGAATCCGTCACCGATTCGTGGCTAGGACGGGAGCTAATCGAACTATTGGAGCGCTACAACGTCTTCTTCTCTGCGCCGCTTGACCTAGACTTCTCAATGCTACGTGCGTTCGACGATCAATATGAGGCCCACGCTCCGCTGGAGCCGCCAGCACCTGACCTCATAAAGGCCGTACTGGGCAAGGCGGGAGACAGCTCCGCAAACAAGTACCACGACAACGAGAAGGAGTTGTTTGGCAAATATCATGAGCTCTTTCAGCTTGGAAGTAAACCGACAACGCACCTCGCAGCTCTCGCCGAAATGACCGACAGGGTTATACGCAAATCTACCCCGAGGTCGCTCGCGCGCATGCTGGGGAATGTGCAGGCCTCGCTAGAGCGGTTACCCGAGTGATCCACCCTCTGGATTGGAAGCCGGCCGACGGGATCGTGTTGGAGCCGAACGCCGACGCTGCGGTTCGTGAGCAGGCCCAGTCCCTAGCTTTGACCGCCGGGCCAGGCGCCGGGAAGACCGAACTTCTTGCTCAACGTACAGACTTTCTCCTTCGAACGAACACTTCATCTTTCCCAAGAAGAATCTTAGCGATCTCGTTCAAAGTTGACGCAAGTAGGAACTTAGCAGATCGTGTGAGACTACGATGTGGGTCGACCTTTGCTATGCGACTCGATAGTCGAACGTTCCACGCTTTCGCGAAGCGTTTGCTCGACCGCAACCGTCTAGCGCTGCAGAGCAGCTACCCGCTCAAGGCCGATTTCACAATCGGCGACACGAGCAATCCTCCTGATCAGATCACCTTCTCGCAGATGATCCCGCTGGCAACCAAGATACTAAGCACAAGTACTTACGCCAGAAATGCGCTCAGGCAAGCTTACAGTCATGTACTTTTGGACGAATTTCAAGACTGTACGCAACAGCAATATGATCTCATTAAGGAAGCCTTCCTAGGTTCTTCTTGTACCCTCACGGCAGTTGGGGATACAAAGCAGAGGATCATGGGTTTCGCAGGCGCTATGGAAGGTGTGTTCGAGCAGTTCGTCACCGACTTCGATGCTCGGGCGTTGAACATGTATCAAAACCATCGATCAGCGGTACGCATTCGTCGAGTGCACAACCTGATGGTCGAGCTAATGGAGCCCGAAGCGGCACTGCCTGTCGCAGTACTCGCGGGCGTAGACGGCGAGGTTCGGGCGCCATCGTTCGCCAATAGCGACGATGAGGCCGACGCGCTTGTCAGGGATATCCGCTCTAGGATCGAGCTCGGCGTTGCTCCTTCAGAGATAGCTGTCATCGTTCCTCGGGAGCCCCACCTATACCTCGCTGAGTTGATGCGACTCCTTGAAGCGCACGGCGTCCCCTATCGAAACGAGCAGGCTCAGCAAGACCTTATATCTGAGCCGCTTTTCACTCTCATCAGCGACTTCTTGCTGGTGGTGTTGACCAAGAGGGCACCGGACTCCTACTCGCGTCTTATGGGCGCGCTAATAGAGACGGAGCTCGACGAGGAGAGTGAGTACAGTACTCGAGATCGATGGGACCGCTACATCAAAGGATGGAGAGCCAGATTTGATCCGGAGGGTAGCGCCGACTTCGAAACCGTCCGTCGGGCTGTGCATCTGTTCTTGAAGCGATTCGGCGGGCCAGCCACTCGAGCACTTTCACCGAGTTACGAGTTCGGCGACTTCCTGAACAGAACGTATGGCAAGATCGTCGACATGCTCGAAGCCGGATTCACAGGGGAGGGTACGTACGCAGCTTGCGCGGCAGCATTCGGAGCGCAAGAGGCTGTTAGAATCTTGACGGTCCACAAGTCAAAAGGCCTAGAGTTCGAAACAGTCTACGTCATTGGTGCCGAACAGAGCTTCTACCCAGACGACGAGACCGGCCGCTGCACCTTCTTCGTTGCCATATCTAGAGCAAAGCACTCGCTAGTCGTCACAACGGCTGGCCAGCGTCCCGCTCCATCTGACTTGCCGCCCTATCGAACACGTCGATGGGATGCGAGTCCGAGAGTCAACCAGCGCTTCCTAGATTTCGTGGAGTCCGAGGTCGACGATGATGAAGACGGAGGCGACTCGAAAGCCTAGACCAAATTGGTTCCGTCGTGCGCACGGCTTGATACTGAAGTTCCGAGCGACCGAGCTGCGTCCTCGACTCGTATGGCAAACGCCGGTGCCATTCGAGACACCGCTTCGTGCAGGTCGACCCACGCCACTTCAATGCTCTCGTCGGAAGTTGCGGGTTCGCCGCATACGGGACGGCACCGGTATACCAGCGCGACGACGCCTCTGACCATATTCTTATAGATGCCGGTCAGATGGGTTGGCTCGACCAGTACCCCGGTCTCTTCGAGTACCTCCCGAGCCACGCCCTCCTCAAACGTCTCATTGAGTTCGAGGACCCCGCCCGGTGCTTGCCACTGCCCGTTATCTCGCCTACGAACAAGCAGGACCTCGCCGTGATCGTTGAAGACCACGCCAGCTACGGAAACTGAGTGAAGCGGCGTTGAACTCAATGAGAGGTCACCACAACAGCTGTTTTGTCGTCGTGTTGCTTGAAGCGTGGGAGCTCAAGAGCGGCCGGGTCCTTGTCTTCTTCCCACTCGTGGAGTTCGCGGAGCAGGTCCTCGAGCTGGACGCGGGTGCGTTGCGCCACGTCGTCAATTGGGATGCCTAGGTGGCGGAGCGGCTTGTCGACGCCGTCAGTGAGCATCACGAGCCATGGCAAGTCCGCGGGCACGGTGCGGGTGACGCTCTCGTGCCCGGCCTCGGGCCTGGCCTCGGCAATCCAGTAGCCGCCAGGTTCGTTGAGCAGCGGCAACTGTTCGGCGCGGACGGCTCGAACGAGCTCGCGGTGCGCTTCGTCGTAGCCGGCGCCTTGGCGGAGGCGCTTGTAAGCCTTCGTCCTGCTGGGTAGGTCGAGACGGGCGAGGCGGTCGTCGGTGAACAGGTCGCCGTCGGGGCCGAGGTAGATGGGGCTGTCGCCCAGGACGAGGAGGTGGACCTCGTCGCCGCGTCGGCGGGCGATGCTGACTGTGGAGGACGGCGACTCCCCCGGCATGAGGCGGAGCGCGGCGACGGTCGAGCGGATGGCATCGGCGAGGGCGTGCGGCAGCGGGACGTCCGGCTCGGCGTCCAGGACGTCGATGAGGGCGCCGGCGAGGTGGTCGACGTAGTCGGCGACGGTGACCCGGGTGTCGCTGCCCGACGCCCCGTCGAGGACGACGACCGCGTTCGTGCCGACCCGGACCCGGTCCTCGTTGGGGGCGTCCCCGGCCGGGAGCTCGGCGCTGATGACGTGCAGACCGGTGGCGCTCACTGCTGGGCCTCCTGGGCCGCGCTGTCGTTCTCGGCGTTCCACTCGAAGTGCATGATCCACTGGTAGGTCGGCAACACGTCCTCGCGGTACTCCACGGCCGTGCCGTCCTCGAGGTAGGCGATGTGGACGATCTCGTAGACCTGCTGGGTCTCGGAGAGCGCGAAGAAGCGCTCCTCGGCGGCTGACGGGGTCCGGACTCGCACGTCCTCGGTGAACCTCACCGGGCCCTTGCCGATCTCGGCCAGGCGCGAGTAGGTCCCACCCGGGCCGGTGTCGACGTCGGTCACTCCGGCCTGCTCGGCGAGGTCCCACGGGAAGTATGAGGTGGCGAGCAGGACGGGCTCGTCGGAGGCGAACATCTCGCGCTTGCGGATGAGCACCATCTCGCCGACCTCGAGCCCCAGTACCTCGCGCGCGGTCTCCGGGGGTGCGACCTGCCCGAGCTGGGCCAGCTTGGTCGACGGCTTGAGTCCGAGGCGTCTGATCTCGAAGTCGAAGGCTCCGCGACTGCCGTCCTCCTCGCGGGAGCTGCGGGCGTAGCGCCGGCTGCTGTTGCGTCGGATCGGCGGGATCGCTCGGACGACGGTGCCCCGTCCCCGAAGCACGCGGACGAGCCCTTCGCCGCGCAGCAGCTGCACCGCTCGGTTGATGGTCACGCGGGAGACGCCGTACTCCGCGGCGAGCTCGGACTCCGCCGGCAGCGTCGAGCCCGGGGCGTAGTCCTGGCGCTCGATGCCTTCGCGCAGCAGGTCAGCGACCTGTCGGTACTGCGATTTCGCCGCCTCGAGCGCCACCGCGAGTCCCTCCTCGTGCTCACCAGTGCCGGTCAGTGCCTGTTACTGCCGGCCAGTCACCACTCTAGTGACAGGACGTCCTACGTCCTACTTGCGTTGCCTTCGGCGCGTGCTACCTTCCACACACAGGACGTCGGACGTCCGACGTCGTATGTGTGAGGAGATCGCCGTGCAGGTGGATGACGACTCCGGACCCGGCGGCCGACTGGCGCCTCGCCCGGAAGCAGCAAGACGGACCGGCCCCTTGATCGCCGCACTGGACGACGGCGCCGAGGCGGTGCGGCTGGCCAACCACGCAGCCCGGGACGGGCTCGTCGAGGTGGTCGGTCTCTACGGAGCACTCGGCTCCGTCGTGACGCTGGTCGACCGGCTCCCGCAGGTCGTGCTGTTCGCCCAGCGCTGCGCCCTGGCCAACGGCACCGCGGGCCTCGTCGACGACACCGGCCGCGACCCCGGCGAGCGCCTCGTCGAGTTCATCGCCTGGCTCGGCGAAGGCCACGCCGGGCTACTCGGAGCCGGCCGCGCCCTCGGACGCGGCCACGCCGCGCTCTCCCACCTCGGCCACCGACCGGTGCCCGCCTGACCAACCCCAGGAGAAGCCATGATCCAGAACTTCGCCATCGACCAGGCCGCGACCTTCGAGTCGCTGCTGTTCCTGTCCTGCGAGCCCAAGACCGCGTTCGGCGACGCGTTCCGGCAGGAGACCACCAAGGACGGGCTCCCGAAGTGGGAGGCCCAGCTCGTGGCCCGGTTCCGCCAGTTCGGGCGGGCCACCAACGAGATCATCAAGGTCGGGCTCGTCGCCGAGCGCGCCCCCGCCGACGACCTCGCACCGGCCACGCCGGTCGAGCTGGTCGGCTTCGAGATCGGCGTGATGGACAAGAAGGACCGCAACGGCAACGTCACGGGCGCCCAGGTCTGGTACCGCTGCCAGGAGGTCCGCGCCCTCGCCTCCACGACCCCGCGCCAGCGACGCAACGAGGCGGCCACGCAGTCCGCCCAGTCAGAGGCGGCGGCGTCATGAGCTGGCAGACCCAGGCGGCCTGCCGCGACACCGACCCCGAGCTGTTCTTCCCGCCCACCGGCGACGACACCGCACCGATCGTCGCCCGCCACCTCGGCGCCGTGCGGCCGGTGTGCGGGCGCTGCCCGGTGCAGACCGAGTGCCTGACCTGGGCGCTCGACACCGGCCAGGACAACGGCATCTGGGCCGCCACCACGCCCACTGAGCGCCGCGCCATCCGGCGCCAGCGCCTCGCCGGCATCCCCGACCCCATCGCCGACCGGGAGCCGGCGTGCGCGGCCTGCTCGCTGCTGTTCCCCGTGCCCGCGGTCGACGGGTCCGTCTGCCCCACCTGCCAGGAGAAGGGAGCGTGACCGTGTCCGAGACCCACGCCCTCGAGCGGGCGCCGGGCGGCAGAGCCGGGCCGGGCTTCCTCGGGCGGCTGCGCGAGCGCCAGGCCCGCCGGGACTACGAGGTGTCGATCGTCGCCTACGCCGAGGTCGTCCGCGGCGCGTTCCGCGAGGCGTGTACCGGCCTGAGCATCTGCCACTACGTCCAGGTCGCCGCCGGCGTCACCATCCGGACCCCGCGGGTCGGCGAGGTCCGGGTCGGCCCGCCCACGTCGCTGACGGTGGAGCTGCTGCCCGGGCAGGAGCCGTGCGACTTCACGGCCAAGGAGAACGGGCCACGGCTCGCGCACACCCTCGGCGCGCACGGGCTGCGGGTCGAGCCGATCGCGGGCCGCTGGGTGCGGCTGCACCTGCTCGACGCCGACCCGCTGCGCGACGGCTTCGGCCTCCCGCCGGCCGTTGTCGCCTCCGGGAGGGAGGCCGTGGTCCTGGGTCGCACCGAGGACGGCGTCACGCTCGGCCACGCGATCACCGACCCGGCGCACGTGGCCGTGCAGGGCATGAACGGCTCCGGGAAGTCGGTGTTCACCTACGGGCTGCTCTCCCAGCTCGCCGCCGCGCCCGACGTCCTGGTCGCCGGCTCGGACATCACCGGGCTGCTGCTCGGGCGCGCATGGGACGGCACGATCCACCGCGCCCACCAGGTCACCGGCACCGCCGACATCGCGGCGCATGCGGTGCTGCTCGAGGACCTCGTGGCCGAGATGGACCGCCGGCTCGCGACCATCCCGCCGCGCCGCGACAAGATCGTGCCCTCGGTGGAGTGCCCCACGGTGCTCGTCCCGCTCGAGGAGTTCCCCGGCCTGCTGCGCGCCGCGGACGCGCTACCGAGGCCCAAGCGCGGCGAGGGCGTGCCGGTCGGCGACCGCATCCGCACCGCGGTGCTCCGGCTGCTGAGCGAGGGGCGCAAGGCCGCGTTCCGGGTGCTGATGCTGGCCCAGCGGTTCGAGGCGACCGCGGTCGGCGGCGGCTACGCGCGCGACCAGTTCGCCCTGAGGATGAGCTTCAGGGTTCCGGCGGACTCGCTGGAGATGCTCCACGGCACCGACGCCCGCGCGCTGGGCCAGGGGCACGCCAACGCCGATCCCGGCGTCGCGTACCTGTCAGGACTTGGCAGGGACTGCCAGCGCATCCGCGTCCCGTACCTCGGGGAGTACGGCGAGTACGTCGACCGCGTTCAGCGCTTCGGACGGCGGGCCGAGTCGTGAACCTGCTCGCCATCGTCGTCATCGCCGGCCTCGTCACCGCCCTGCTCATCAAGAGCCACCGCGCCGCCCCCGCGCTCGTGTCCGGCGTCGTGACCCTCGTGCTGCTCTTCGCCGCCTTCCCGACCCTCGGGCCCGCGGTGTCGAGCAGCGCCGGCGAGTTCGCCCACCAGCTCGGCGCCGCCACCGACCGCGCCGCCGACGTCCCCGAGGAGACCCGATGACCACGACCGTCGCCGAGCACGTCGGCACCGCGGCCGGCGCCGTCCGCGCGGCCAACCACGCCGCGATGAGCACGGCGCTCACCGCGCCCGACACCTCCGCCGTCGTCGAGGCCCTGACCGACCTCGCGCACCGGCTCCCGCAGCTCCTCGAGCACGTGGCCCGGCCGCTGCACACCGCCGACCCCGTCGACTACCGCGACGACCGCGGCAGCGACCCGATCCACGCGCTGCGCCAGGCCCGCGCCGGTCTGAACGACGCCCGCGACGTCTTCGAGGTGCTCGCCGGCCACCTCGACCGCGCCCACAACCACCTCGGCCACCTGAGCCCGACCGACCCGGAGGACAGCACCGTGAACACCACCAAGTACCTGTGGCGCGTCGAAGAGGTCGCCGAGCTGCTGGGCATCTGCCGCTCGCGGGTCTTCGGGCTGATGAACGCCGGCGAGCTGGCGTCGGTGAAGATCGGCAGCAGCCGCCGCGTCCCCGACCAGGCCGTCCGCGACTACGTGGCCCGGCTCTCCGAGGGCGCGGCGTGATGGGCACCCGCAAGCCCAACCAGCGCTCCTCGGTCTTCGAGGGCGCGGACGGCTACTGGCACGGCTACGTGACCGTCGGGCACAAGCCGGACGGCCGGCTCGACCGCCGCCACCTTCAGGCCACGACCGAGGCCGGCGTCACGACGAAGGTCCGCAAGCTCGAACAGGACCGGGCGCGCGGTGAGACCAAGAAGGCCGGTCGCGCGCCGACCGTCGCGGCGTGGATGACCACCTACCTCGACACGATCGCCCCGCAGCGGGTCACGCCCAAGACGCTGGACGCGTACTGGTCGCAGGCCACGAACTGGATCATCCCGAACCTTGGGCGGCACCGGCTCGACCGTCTCGCGCCCGAGCACCTGGACCGGCTCTACGCGGTGATGCTCGAGGCCGGCCGGGCGCCGTCGATGGTGCTCAAGACCCACCGCATCCTGTCCCGCGCGCTCAAGATCGCTCACCGGCGCGGGCACGTGAACCGCAACGTCGCGCTCCTGGTCGATCCGCCGTCGGCGCCCGAGGTCGAGCAGCAGCAGCTCACCCTCGCCGAAGCCCGGCAGGTCCTCGCGGCCACGGCCGAACTGCGCAACGGGACCCGCTGGTCGGTGGCGCTGTCGGCGGGTCTGCGCCAGGGCGAGGCGCTCGGGCTGCGGTGGGAGTACGTCGACCTCGAGACCGGTGATGTGAAGGTCTGGTGGCAGCTCCAGCGCAACCGCTGGCGCCACGGCTGCGACGACCCGCACGTGTGCGGCGAGCGCCTGCACCGGCCCACCTGCCCCAAGGACTGCCGGCGCCACGCCACCGCCTGCCCGCAGCGCTACGGCGGCGGGCTCGTGTTCCGCCGCCCCAAGGGCAAGAGCCGGCGCACCGTCACCTTGCCGACCCGCCTCGTCGACGCCCTGCGCGAGCACCAGGCCGCGCAGGACCTCGGGCGGGAACGCGCTGGCGAGAGCTGGCACGACCAGGACCTCGTGTTCGCCACCGAGACCGGCTGCCCCGTCGATCCCCGCCGCGACTGGGAGGAGTGGAAGACGATCCTGCGCGAGGCCGGCGTACGCGAGGTCCGCGTCCACGACATGCGCCACACCGCCGGGACGCTGCTGGTCGCCCAGGGCGTACACATCCGCGCGGTGCAGGAAATCCTCGGCCACTCCGACGTCCGGACCACGCAGGGCTACACGCACATCGGCTCGGAGGTCGCCCGGGACGCGGCACGGCGGATGGACTCGGCGCTGTGGGGCGACGATGCCTGAGCGCCCGATCGAGGAACCGCCGCTGCGCCTCACGCCGCCCTACGACCGCGAGGACCGCTCGCTGTTCCGGCAGCGCTGGGAGAACGCCGAGACCCACCGCAACCGGCTCCGGAAGCGCAAGACCGCCGTCCTGCTCGAGGCGCTGGCCGAGGTCGAGCTCAGCGGTTACGAGGGCAGCTGCCTGACGTGGGTCGCGGCCTGGGAGACGCACATGGTCGCCACGTTCGCGGCGCTGATGCGCCGGTCCTACGCCGCCGGCGTCGAGGCCGGCTGTGAACGGAACTGCAACGACAACTGCAACGACGCCGACCGGGAGCAGGCTTCCTGAGGGGGAAACCTGCTGGTCAGGGGTGGAGCCGCCTGTCGGAATCGAACCGACGACCTACGCATTACGAGTGCGTTGCTCTGGCCGACTGAGCTAAGGCGGCAGTGGTCACGAGTGTAGGGCAGGCGCCCGTGCCGCTGAGCAGGCGGGTCACGCCAGCAGCAGCACCCCGAGCACGACGAGCGCGACGGCCTTCACGATCTCGAGGCCGATGTAGACCAGGTGCAGCCGCGAGCGCGGGCCGCTCTCGCCGCTGAGGACGCGGTCGGAGCGGCGATTGAGGCGCGGGCGGACGACGGCCAGTTGGACGATCAGCAGGACGACGAGGACCGCGATCAGCACGCCCGCCGCCCCCGGCACGCCGCCGAGGAGGGCACCGAGGAGGGCACCGAGGACCACGGCGAGGAGCAGGACCACCTCGGCCACGTTCAGCGCCCGGAACACCAGCCGCCCGATCCCGAGGCCGATCACCGTCGTCACGCCGGGAGCCCGGAACTTCAGCGGCGCCTCGAGGAACGAGATCGCCGCCACCATGCCGAGCCAGATGAACGTCGCCGCCGTCGCCACCGCCACGACGGCCGGTATACACCGCGATCAGGGAACATCGGCGCCGGTCGGAGGGTTGCCGCGATCGTGAGCGTGATCGGCGCGGTGGTGCTCGTGGTCGTGCTGGCCGTCGCGACGGCCGCCGGGTTGGTGCTGCAGCGCCGGAACGGCACGATCCGGTCGGCGGCCACGCGGGAACGTCACGGCTGGGACCTCGCCGGCACGGTGCCCGACCCCGACGACCGCGTCCTGCTGCTCCAGCTCTCGTCGCCGATCTGCACGCCGTGCGACCGCACCCGCGAGCAGCTGGACGCCCTGGCCACCGAGCACGCGGGCGTCCGCCACGTCGACGTCGACATCGCCGAGCGGCCGGAGGTCGCCCGCGCCCTGTCGGTGATGCGCACCCCGACCACCGTCGCCTTCGACCGCACCGGCACCGAGCTGCTGCGGGTCGGCGGCGTCCCGCGGCGGGACGAGCTGATCGCCGCCCTGCGGATCGAGGAGACCCGATGACCGAGCAGCTCGACCCGCGCGGCGTGCGCTTCGCCGCGGCGGTGACCACCGTCGTCCTCGCGGCGATCCTGCTGACCGGCAGCGGCGCGCTCGCGGTGCTGCAGGCGGTGGTGTTCGCGATCCCGGTCGTCGCCGGCATGCGGTTCTCGCCCTACGGCGTGCTCTACCGGGTGCTGCTCGCGCCGCGCCTCGGCCCGCCGAGCGAGCGGGAGGACGCGGCGCCGGTGCGCTTCTCGCAGGCCGTCGGCCTGGTGTTCACCGCCGTCGCCGCCGTCGGCTACCTGTCCGGCGCCGCGGCGCTCGGCATCGTCGCGACGGCCTTCGCGCTCGCGGCGGCCTTCCTCAACGCGGCCTTCGGCTTCTGCCTGGGCTGCGAGGTGTACGGGCTGCTCGCGCGGGTGCGCACCGCCCGCTGAACTACGGCAGCGGGCAGAGCGGCGTCGGGACCTCGTCGAGCACGATCCCGAACACGTCCCGGTAGACGTCGCGCTGCTCGCCGGCGGTCAGGGTGCGCTCGGTGCGGGTCCCGTCGTCGGCGGTCTCGATGAGCTTCGGACCCGAGATGGTCACGCGGCCGGTCGGCGTCAGCATCGAGCACGTCACCTCGCGCGTGAACGGCGAGGTCGGCGACGTGCGGTGCCACCAGGCCATCGGGACGAAGTCCCGCAGCGACCGGGTGCGCGGATCGAGGCGGTACTGGGCCCTCTCGCCCCACCACACGTCGAGCTCCCCGTCCGGGGCGTCGCGGACGGTGAAGACGCCGGACCGGTCGGGCTGGTCGGCGCGGGAGTCCAGGTCGATCGGCCCGACGGCGAAGCGGCCGAAGCCGACGTCGACAAGCGTGTGGCCGTCGACGACCAGCGCCATGTGGTCGCCCGGGAAGGAGAGCCCGTCCGGGGTGGCGACCCGGGCCGAGCACCGCGCGACCTCGTGGCCGAGCTCGCCGAGCAGCCAGCCGAACGCCCCGTTGAGCTCGTAGCAGAACCCACCGCGGCGCCGGTCGACGACCTTCCCGACCAGCGCCTCGTCCTCCAGCGGCACCGCGTCGCGCTCGTGGATCGAGACGTTCTCGAACGGGACCGACTGCAGATGACGGCGCATGAGCACGTCGAGCGGATCGTCGGCCGCCGCACCGATCCGCATCAGGTAGTTCGTCGCGTCCACGCGCCCGGTATACACGGGTCATGCGCGTCGCCCTCGCCCAAATCCTCGCGACCGACGATCCGGCCGAGAACCTCGAGCTGGTCCGTGACCACACCGCGCTCGCCGCCCAGCAGGGCGCGACGGTCGTGGTGTTCCCCGAGGCGACCATGTGCCGCTTCGGGGTGTCGCTCAAGCCCGTCGCCGAACCCGTGGGCGGGCCGTGGGCGGGCGAGGTCCGGCGCATCGCCGCGCAGCACGACGTGCTCGTCGTCGCCGGGATGTTCACCCCGACCGACGACGGCCGGGTGACCAACACGCTGCTCGTCACGGGCCGGGGCGTCGACACCGCCTACGACAAGATCCACCTTTACGACGCGTTCGGCTTCGCCGAGTCGGACACGGTCGCGCCGGGGGTGAAGCCGCTGACGGTCACCGTCGACGGGACGACGCTGGGGCTCGCGACCTGCTACGACATCCGCTTCCCCGAGCTCTTCCGCGCCCTCGCCGACCAGGGCGCCACCGTCACGTTGCTGCCGGCGAGCTGGGGCGCAGGGCCGGGCAAGGTCGAGCAGTGGCAGCTGCTCGTGCGGGCGCGGGCATTGGACGCGACGACGTTCGTACTCGCTGCCGACCAGGCCGACCCGGCGAGCCGCGGCATCGACGCCGGTAAGGCCCCCCGGGGTGTCGGGCACAGCCTCGCCGCCTCGCCGTTCGGCGTGACGCTCGACGAGCTCGGCGCGGAGCCGGGGCTGCTGGTCGTCGATGTCGACCCCGAGCAGATCCCTGACGTCCGCGCCGCTCTCCCCGTCCTGGCGAACCGCCGGCTCTAGGTGCGGCTACGCCGCTCGTGAGCACTTCGGAGTGCCGGAGCACTCCGAAGTGCTCACAGGCGCCGGAGGCGCACCTACGCCGGGCGGCTCATCCAGCGCACCCGGTTCTGGTAGGGCGCGAGGCGGGTGATGAGGTCGCGCCGGGCCCCCGCGGCCGCCGGGGCGGTGAAGGCACGGTCACGGGTGAGGCGGGCGCGCACGGCGCCGGGATCGAGGACGATCACCTTCGCGGCGGCACGCACCGCCGCGTCGAGGCCCTGGGCGCCGCTGTGGGTGGCGTCGGCACCCATCCGGTCGGCGAGGACCTGCGCGGCCGCGAGGCCGGTGGCATCGGGTCGGGCAGCCACGACGAGGACGGGAGCCTCGTCGGAACCCGGGCGGGGCGCGGGGACGGTGGTGTCGGGGGCAACGGGCCGCGTGGGCGAGCTCATCGTGCAGTGCTCCAGATCGGTCGCCGCGTGCCGGCGGCGACGTGAGGGTGTTACATCTCGGAAGACGCCTGTGAGGTGCGTCAGTTGTCCGTCGGCGAGGGTGACGCGCACCTCTCCGTACCTCACGGCAGCACCTCCTCGAGCACGGCGAGGAACGCCTCCGGGGCGTCCTCGGTGAGGAAGTGGCCGGCGCCCGCGACGAGGTGGCGGCGGGCGCCCGGGATCGCGTCGCACAGGGTCGACGCGGCGGCGGGCGCGATCCAGGTGTCCTCGGCGCCCCAGACGACGTCGGTCGGCACGGCGATCTCGCCGAGGCGGGCCACGACGTCGCGGGTGTCGTCCTCGCTGAAGCCCGCGACCTGGTCGAGGTAGCGCTGCTGGCCGTCGGGGCCGGCGTAGCGGTCGAGATAGGCCCGTTCCGCCTCGTCGGACAACGTGCCGGCGACGGTCGTGCGCACATGCGCGGTGATCATCGCGGCGAAGAGGTGCGGCGGCATCTCCCGGTACGTCGCGAGGTGCGCTTGCACGTGCTGCGTGGCGCCGGTCAGCCACGGCGAGAGCACCGCGGCGTCCGCGAGGACGAGCGCGCTCGCCGGCGCACCGTGGACGAGGTGCGCGCGCAGCGTCGTCGCCGCGCCGATGTCGTGGCCGACGAGCACGGGCGCGTCGAGACCCCAGTGCGCGACGAGGGCAGCGAGCGTCCGGGCGTGGCCGTCGACCGACGGACGCTCACCGGTCGAGTCCCCGTACGTCGGCAGGTCCCACAGGTGGACCGGGCGCTCCCGCGCGAGCGCGGGCGCGACGTGGCGCCAGAGGTACGACCACGACGGCGTGCCGTGGGTGAGGACGACGGGAGTGCCGGGACGGTCGGCGCCGAGCACGTCGACGGCGATCGTCCCGGTCGGGAGGGCGACGCGGTCGCGCAGCGCCCAGGTCGCGAGATCGGTGGTCACGGTGCACCTCCACAGGGTTAAACTCTCGCTTTGAGCCTTACCGTAGGAGAGGTGCGTAAGGGTTGCAAGCGCTATTTGACGATTACGTGGCGGGTGCCGGGCTCGCCACCGAGCTCGTGAACACCGCGCCCGGCGTCTGGCACGGCGACGACCAGCTCCCCGACGTCGCCGCCTTGACCGCGTTCCTCGGCGAGCACGGGATCACCGAGACGCCGTCGATGGGCGACCTGGCGGCGGTGCGCGAGCTGCGCTCCCGCCTGCGCGCGGTGCTCGACCGGCGTGACGCCGGTGAGCTCGCCGACGGCGCCGCCGACCTGGTGGCCCCCGGGCTCGGCACGGTCGGCCTCGTGCCCGACGAGCGCAGGCGGCTGCAGTGGTCCGCCCGGCCGCGTCCGGACGCCGATCTCGCCGACCGGCTCGCCCTGCTCGCCGGCGTCGGCGTGCTCGGCGCGCTGCGCACGCTGGGGCCGGAGCGCTTCCGCGACTGCGCGTCGGACACGTGCTCGGGCGTCTTCATCGACACCAGCCGGCCCGGCCGACGGCGCTACTGCATGCCCGGCCTCTGCGGGAACCGCGCCAACGTCGCCGCCTACCGCGCGCGGCAGAAGGCGGGCGGAAACTGACATTCTCTGTCAGTTGCGCAGGTCAGCGCAGGGTTCCCGACAGGTCGGCCGCCGCGAGGAGGGCGACGAGCACCGGGACGACGCCCGTGGGCGGGACGCGGTAGCGCCGCCCGTCCTGCTCCACGACGCGGGCAGCGGTCAGCGTGCGCAGGTGGTGGTAGAGCTGGCCGCTGGAGGAGAGCTCGGTGGCCTCGACGAGCTCGTGCGTACCGGCCGGTCCGGCGAGCAGGCGACGGACCAGCGCGAGACGGACGGGGTGCCCGAGCGCCGCGAGGACTTCGCTCACCGGGCCGGCCGGAAGGTCGAGGGTCGCGGCCGCGTCGTAGCCGATCGTCCACGTGATCGGGCCGGCGTCCTCCTGCAGGCGCACGGCGCCGTGGTACCCGACCTCGCCCGCCTCGCCGGCCGGCTCGTCCGCGGCGGGCCGGTGTCCGGAGCGTTCCTCGAGCGCGGCGACGCGCGCCTCGAGGGCCTCGAGACGCGGGTCGGGGTCGGCGTCCGGCATCGCGCGATCGTCTCAGGCCGAACAGAGGACCCGGGAGCGCTCGGCGGGGTCCTCCACGGCCCCGGCGAGGAAGCGGAGCTGGGCGAGTCCGACCTCCGTGAGGTCGGCGGTCGGGCGGAACCCCCTGCCGAGGAGCACGCCGATGCCGAGCGTGCCGTCGGGACGGCGCACGCTCAGCGCCATCGTGCCGATCCCGGGGAACGAGCCGCCCTTGAACGCGCGGACCTGCCCGTCCGGTCGCGGTCCCGCGTACTCCAGCTCGGCCCGGGCGACGTTGGCCCCGGCCCCGAACGTGCCGCTGATGAGAGCGCGCCAGAGCCCGGCGACCTGCTCGGACGACCCGGTCGACGTCGACCGGGCCCACCGCTCGCTCTCGAGGAGGTACGCCTCGGTGTCCGCAGCCTGGGCCACGAGGCGGCGCCGGGAGTCGTCGCGGAACGCCGGGTCGGCCGCGAAGCGCCGCGCCAGGGCCAGCTCCGCCGCGCCGCGCTCGGCGCGCGGCGCGGTCACCGGCGGCGCCTCGCGCGGCCGGACGAGCGCGAGCTGCGCGCCGAGCTCCGAGGGCAGGTCGAGGCCGTACCACCCGCCCGCCGCGGCCGCGTCGACGAGCGCCTGGTCGCCGAGGCGCTCGCGCAGCCAGTCCGCGGCGGCGTTGTCGCTGACCTGCACCATCGAGGCCACCATCTGCTGGACCGTGACCGTGCGGTTCGGGTCGACCGCCCCCACGACGCCGCGGCGCGGGATCCCGAGGACGTCGAGCGCCTGCGCGTGGGCGCCGGCGTCGGCCGCGAGGTACCAGTTCTCCCAGTCGCCGACCCGGACCGGCTCGTCCGGATTCAGACGACCCTCGGCGACGGCCCGCCCGTACGCCGCGACGTGGACGACCTTCGCCGCCGACGCCAACGGCATCGGCCGGTCCGCGGCGTGCGAGACGACCGTGCCGCGACCGTCGTCGACCACGAGGCCCACGTCGTCGGGTTTCGCCGCGAGCAGCCCCAGCCAGCCGCCGGCCGTCGTGGGGTCGGCGGCGGGCGCCCGGGCGCAGTCGGCCGGACGCGGCGGGTTCGTGGGGACCGACGCCGCGGGGACCGTTGTGCCGGGGCCCTCGCCCGAGGCGCCGGACGCGCACGCCGCGGGCAGGACCAGTGCGGCGGCGAGCACCATCGCCACGAATCCGTTATTCCGAAATTCCGGCACAACGGAGAAGCTAGCACACCCGGCCGCCATCCCTCCCGGGCGACAGGATGGCGGCGTGGGTCTCTTCGATGCGGTCGCGGCCACCCCGGCAGAGGTCCGCGAGCCGCGGCGCGGCGACGATCTCGTCGTCCCGGCCGACGTCGTCATGGACCGGGCGTTCACCGTGCCCGGGGCGCCCGCGGACGTGTGGCCGTGGATCGTCCAGCTCGGCAAGCGCCGCGCGGGCTGGTACCTCCCGTCCCGCGTCGAGAGGCTGGTCCCGCCGGGACGTCGGGCCGCCCGCCGGATCGACGACCGCTGGCAGCACCTCGCGCCGGGCGATGTCATCCCGGACTACGGCGGGCGCGACGAGACGTTCGTCGTCGACACGATCGAGCCGCCGGACGTCCTGGTCCACCGCTCGCAGCGCGGCCGCACGCAGGTCTCGTGGTCGATCACCCTGCGCGCGATCCCGGACGGCACGCGTGTCCTGCTGCGCCTGCGGCTCGGGCCGGTGAAGCACGTCCGGCTCGCGGAGACCGTCGGCGACGCGTTCGACGGGCTGACGATCGCCGGGATGGCCGCCGGGCTGCGGGAACGGCTCAGCCCGCCCGCAGCGCCGTGACGAGCGCGTCGATCGCGATCTCGGGCTTCACGTTCGCGGTGAGGGCGTCGCGGCAGGCGAGGACCGACTGGCCACCATTAAGTAGTGGGCGCTCGCAGTTCCAGAGCTTACGACCGTCCGGCACACTGGCCCAATATCTAGACCGATCGGTATGCGACTTCGCCGCCGCAGACAAACCGCCATCTATATCCCCCAATAAAGGGAGATGGGGCATCAACCGCCACAGCGAACCCCGCAACCCACTCGGCTCGGGGTCGGTGCCGATCGGCAAGAACACCTGGCGGATCGGTGTTCCCTCCAGACCGCCCTACCCGTGCGCCCCGATAGTAAGGCCGCGGAACCGGTGCAGCAGGCGAAGCATTCACCTGGATGCTGCGCAAGTTCACCCGTCTAGCGGCATCCTATGCCTGTCGATGTACAGAAAGTTTGGCTCACGTTGGGCCTAACGTAGCAGCGACTCAGGCGACGCTCCTTCAACTTGAGTCGCCATCCGGACAGTGCCGACATGTCGCAACGATACATCTTGGGGGGAAATCAATGGCTGAAGTTGACACCGATATAGCAATCCCTCCTTCTCGCATGGCGGATGACCCAAAGAGGAAGGACGAGGCCCAAGTCCTACTGATCTGCCGAGTTCAACAACTCATCGAGCAGTCCTGGTGCCAGAAGTTGGTCGCAATCGAGGGCGTCGACACGCAGGCCGTACGAGAGCTGTGTCGGAACCAAGTACTCGCGGCTCATCAGGCTTCAGGCCTCCGTTCCTCCGCTCACGATGTTCTCCGATGCCAGGACCGACTCTCGTCGTTTAGACACATCTCGCGTGGCACGATGGCAAGTGCGATCATGGTGATCCTTGCACTCGTCTCGATTGCCCTGCTTGTTCAGCTCTCCTTAGATGAACCCGGCCTAACAGTTGCGGCGACTCTATACGGTGCGATCTTAGGCTTCTGGATCCCACCCTACCTGCGGTCGAGAAGGCGGCGCCAGCTTGGAGTCACGAACGCGCCGGCAGAGCTCTCTGCGTCCAATACCGACCTCGACCGGCGGCTACGCTCGCTCATCAGTAGGTGCGTCCGAACAGCCGTAATGCCGGACTTTTGCGATACCCTCGACGATCGGGTTCAGGTCGAGGAAGCTTCCCATCTGTCAAGCAGGGCCCTCGAAGATCAACGGATTGACACTCCGTCGCGATCGTCGGTAGAGCTACACCTGCTTAGGACGGGCGGCGCCACAGTCGGCGTGACGGGCGAGCGAGGTGTCGGCAAGTCCGAGGTCTTGAGGTCTTTCTCCAATGACTCCACTAGCCAGCCAACGATCGACAACGGTGGCACAATCGGCGTCCTAATTTCGGTACCCGCTGCCTTTGACGGAATTCAGTTCCTGAAGCTCGCGCTGCGTCGCCTCGCCGAGGCCGTACCAGGCCAGGACGAGCTTCGGAAACGGAAGCGGCGGATCGCTTCGATTAAGTACCTGACTGTCTATTTCTTCGGCCTAGTGCTCATGGGCGCCGGCCTCCTCACCCTACTTAACCACACATCGGCCGCCAACTGGCGAAGTATGCTGGGGTCAGATTCGACCGAGAAATGGCAGTGGTCACCCGTTCATTTGTCTGTCGGATTGATCCTGTTCGGCATCGCCTCTGTGTTCTGCTCCTTCAGGGTGGCTCACCGATTCCACACGTCACTGCCATCGGGCCGAACAATGGCCAAAGACTTTGCGGATCAATCACGGCTCAGAACTCTCCGTTTAGCTGCGGCACTCAATGCCCAGAAAGTCCTAGAAAGATTACGCTACAGCGAGACGATCAGTGCAACGAAGGAGGGCTCGCTCACCGTAGGAAAGGCTGGATACAAGCGCTCCAATCAACGCAGCCTAAACGCGCTCCCGCTGACCGAGAGCGACCTTGTCGACGAGTTTCGAACTCTCGCGTCAGGACTCGAGGATGTCGGTTACCGAATTTGCGTGTGCATAGACGAGATGGATAAGCTAGAAGAGGGGACGCCTACCGAGAACTTCCTGAATAGCGTGAAGCAGTTGTTTGTTATTCGTTCTTGCTCGTTCTTGGTTAGTGTTTCCAGTAGTGCGTGGACGCGATTCGTGCGCCGTGGCGTCGAGCTTCGTGATGCGTTCGACAGCTCACTTGACACAATCGAGAGCGTGAGCCCGATGGAATACCTTGAGGTGCGGAGCCTCCTCCGACACCGAGGCGAAAGCATCACTGATATGCAAGCACTCTTGTGCTATGTGCTGTCTGGTGGGTTGCCCCGCGAGGCGCTCCGTGCGGGACGCTCCCTCGCACAGGTCAATTATGATCTGGGAGGAAATGTCGAACTGAATCGCTTGGTGCGCGACATGATAGACCATCAAGCGCGCAGTCTCATCGAGGCTTCGTTCAAGTTGGCGGCCGCCTCGGCGTCGGCGGACGCGACAAGCGTCGAGGTGGAGTTGCACGAGCTGCTGCACGACTGGCGGGTTCGCGCCTCCCTCAAGTCTATGCGCCCTCGCCACGATGATTCCTCCGTAGTTGGCGAGATCGATCGCGTATACGCGCTTCTTCGATTCTTCACTACCGTCGAGTCAATCTTTGTCGAACAAGAGAGAATCTTCGCCAATCCCCCCAGTCGAGTGGTTGAAATTGCATCAGTACTAGCAGCGGTGAGGCGGGAGATTGAGGCAAGTGCTTCCATCGCAGAGGCGTCGCTTGACCGTTTCGAGGCCGAGGTCGGTGCTCGGCTTTCCGCGATCAGCTAAGTTGTCAACTGGGCAGACTCGAGCGACGACTCGGATCCAATTGGGTTGGACCCTGAGCGTCTCCTGGGAAAGTATCCGTCTCAGCCCGCCCGCAGCGCCGTGACGAGCGCGTCGATCGCGATCTCGGGCTTCACGTTCGCGGTGAGGGCGTCGCGGCAGGCGAGGATCGCCTCCAGGCGGCGCAGGGACGCCTCCGGCGTGCTGTCGCGGGCGGCGTTGCCGACCTCGGTGGCGCGGTCCGGGTGGGTCGAGGTGACCGACGCGCCGATACCCCGTGCGAGGACGTCGCGGTAGTAGCCCGCGAGGTCGACGAGCGCGCGGTCGAGGGCGTCGCGCTTGGTGCGGGTGAGGCGGGAGCGCTGCTTCTTCTCCAGGTCCTTCTCCGCGGCGCGGGCCGAGCGCTGGGCCTGCGCGGTGCCCTTGCCGGTGCCGCCGGCGCCCAGCGAGACGGCGAGCTCCTCGCGCTCGGCCTCGTCGCGCGAGGCGGCGAGCGCGGCGGCTTCGGACTCGGCCGCGCCCACCATCGCGTCGGACGCGGCGAAGGCGTCGGCGGCCGAGCGCAGCGCGCGCGGCAGGGCCAGGACGGCGTCGCGCTCCTCCCGCGCCTCCGGCACGCGGGCCAGCCGGCGGGCCCGGCCGATGTGGCCCCCGCAGACCGACGCCGCCCACGTCGCGTCCTCCGGGGAGATGCCGTCGCGCTCGACGAGCACCGCCGCGATCGCCTCGGGCGCGGGCGTGCGCAGGCGCACCGCGCGGCAGCGGGACCGGATGGTCACCGAGATGTCGTCGGGGTGCTCCGACGGGCAGCAGAGCAGGAAGACCGTGCGCTCGGCCGGCTCCTCCACCGACTTGAGCAGCGCGTTCGACGCCTGCTCGGTGAGCCGGTCGGCGTCCTCGACGATGACGATCTGCCACCGTGCCGTCGTGGGGCGGCGGGCGGCGACGTCGATGGTGCCGCGCACCTCCTTGACGCTGATCGACAGGCCCTCGGGGACGATCTCGCGCACGTCGGCGTGCGTGCCGGCCATGACCGTGTGACAGGCGGGGCAGTCGCCGCAGCCCTGGTGGGGGCACTCGAGCGCCGCCGCGAACGCCCGCGCGGCCACCGAGCGTCCCGAGCCGGGCGGGCCGGTGAAGAGCCAGGAGTGGGTCATCCCCGCGGCCGGTCCGGACGCGTCCGGATCCTCGAGCTCGTCGGAGAACCGCACCCGCGCGGCGCGCTCGGCCGCGGCCTGCAGCTCCGCCACCGCCGCGGGCTGGCCGACGACCTGGGACCACACGCTCACGCCGTCGATGATGCCGCACCGGTCCGACGGCTCCCGAACGTGCGCCGGTACTCCTGCGGGGTCGTGCCGACCTCCCGCAGGAACGGGCGCCGCAGCCCGGCGGCGGTGCTGAACCCGCAGCGCGCCGCCACCGTCTCCACGGGCAGGTCGGAGGCCTCGAGCAGCTCCTGGGCCCGCCGCACGCGCTCACGGGCGAGCCAGCGGCCCGGCGTCGCCCCGGTGGCGTCGTGGAACCACCGGGCGAAGGTCCGCGGGCTGGTACCCGCGACCCGCGCCCACTCGTCGACCCCGACCGGGCGGTCGAGGTGGTCGCGCGCCCAGTCGAGGCTCGTGGCGAACGACGACGGCGGGAGCGTCGGCGCGGCGGTCGGCACGAACTGGGCCTGCCCGCCCTCGCGGTGCGGCGGCACGACGCTGTGGCGGGCGACGATCCCGGCGACGCGGCTGCCGTGGTCGCGGCGCACGAGGTGCAGGCACAGGTCGAGGCCTGCGGCCGAGCCCGCCGAGGTCAGGACGTCGCCGTCGTCGACGTAGAGGACGGTGCGCTGCACGTCGACGAGCGGGTGGCGACGGGCGAGCTCGTCGACCGCGCTCCAGTGCGTGATCGCGGGCCGGCCGTCGAGGAGCCCGGCCGCGGCGAGGACGAACGCGCCGGTGCACACCGACGCGATCCGCGCGCCGCGCGCGTGGGCGGCGCGCAGGGCCGCGAGGAGATCCTCCGGGAACGCGACCCGGCCGTCCCGCGGCGGGGCCACGACGATCGTCTCGGCGTCCGCGAGCGCCTCCGGGCCGTCCCCCGGGTCGACGACGGCCCACCGGTCGAGCCGGAGCGGCCCCGGTTCGCCGGCCACCAGCCGGACGTCGTACCAGTCCTCGCGAGGGACGCCGGTGGTCGCGGAGCGGTCGGCGGCGAGCACCTCGAGCACCGTGGAGAGCTCGAACATCGGGGTGCCGTCGGTGACGGGGACGGCCACGGTGTGCATGGCAGGAATGTATCTGATGACGACGTTCCTGCCACTGGTTCGGGCCCTCCTCCCCCGCCAGGGTCGACGACATGGAGATGCGGCGGATCGGGCAGGCGCTGGCGCGGGCCTGGGCGCGGTACGTGGACGCGTGGGAGCTCGTGGGGCGCCAGCAGCGGGGCGAGTGGGAGGACGAGGGGCCCCTGCGCTGGCGGCGGGTCCTCGGCGAGGGCTGGGAGCTGCACGGCAGCGTGCTGCCCGACGAGCCCCCGGTGCGGCGCTAGTCGCCGCGCAGCACGCCGTCGAGCAGCCCGAGCAGCACCTCGCGGACGTCACGGCGGGCCGCCTCACGGTCCGGGGCCTCGGCGATGACCATGGCCCCCTCGTCGAGCGCCCCGATGAGCACGTGGGCGAGCGGCCGCAGCGGCTGCTCGCGCAGCTGGCCCGCCTCGACGGCGGCCGCCAGCAGCTGCTCGGTGAGCCCCAGGGTGTACCGCTGGGTCAGCTCCCGGAACCGCGCCCAGCCGAGCACGCTCGGACCGTCGAGCAGGACGATCTGGCGCACCTCGGGGTCGACGCACACGGTCAGCCAGCTGTCGAGGGCCGCGCGCAGGACCTCCGCGGGCGTCCGGGCCCCGGCGGCGACCACGGCCGCGGCGAGCTCGTCCACCACGCGCTGCTCGACGTCCTCGAGCACCGCGACGAAGAGCGCCGCCTTGTCGGCGTACTGGTGGTACATCGCCCCGCGCGTCACGCCGGCCTCGCGGGCGATCTCCGGGGTGCCGACGTCGCCGTACCCGTGCTCGCCCCACAGCCGCCGCGCGGCCGCCTTGAGCGCGTCGCGGGTCGCGGCGGAGCGCTCCTCCTGCGTACGCCTCTTCACTTCCATACATCCTGCCGGTAAGTTACGAACAGCCTGCACGTAAGTATGCGATCCCGGGAGACCCCGATGCCCACCGTCGAGCTCGACCACACGACGATCCACTACGAGGTCGCCGGCCCCGACACCGGCCGCCCGGTGGTGTTCGTCCACGGCTACGCCATGGGCGGCTCCCTCTGGGCGGACGTGAGCGCGCGGCTGGCCGCGCGGGGCCTGCGCTGCCTCGCGCCCACCTGGCCGCTCGGCGCCCACCCCACCCCCTTGCGGCCCGGCGCCGACCCCACGCTGCCCGGCGTCGCCGCGACCATCGGGGACTTCCTCGCCGCCCTCGACCTCACCGACGTCGTGCTCGTCGGCAACGACACCGGCGGGCTCGTCACACAGCTCGTGGCCGTCGGTCACGGCGACCGGCTCGGCGCCCTCGTCCTGACCAGCTGCGACGCCTTCGAGCACTTCCCGCCGCCGATCCTGCGGCCGTTCATCCTCGCCTCCCGCAGCACGGTGACGTGGCGCGCCGCGGTGAAGCCGCTGGCGCTGCGGGCCGTCCGGCGGCGGGCGTACGGCGACCTCGCCCACCGCGACGTCGAACCGTTCGCGGCGGCGTGGGTCCGTCCCGCGCTCGACGACCCACGGGTTGCCGAGGACCTGCGCCGCCTGACGTCCTCGCTCGACCGCCAGGTGTCGCTGGACGTCGCCGCGCGGCTCAGCGAGATCACGGTGCCGACCCTGGTCGCGTGGTCGGCCGACGACGCCTTCTTCCCGCTGGCCGACGCCCACCGGCTCGTCGACGCGATCCCCCGCGCCGAGCTGACGGTCCTCGAGAACGCCAGGACGTTCTCGATGCTCGACCGGCCCGACGCGCTCGCCGACGCGATCGCCGGGCTCGCGGTGGCACCGGCGCGCTAGCCGGTCCGCGCCTCCTCGGGCGCCGGCAGCGCGCGGGCGACGAGCGGGGCGAGCAGCTCGCGGACCCGCGCGGCGACCTCGTCGGGGTCGCCGTCGGCGTCGACGCGCACGTAGCGCCCGGGGTCGGCGGCGGCCATCTCGGTGAGCGTGCGCTGGACCTGCCAGGTGTCGACGATCCCTTCGGACACGAAGCGCAGCGGAGCTCGACCATCGGGTCCGTTGACCGGCGCCGCGTCGGCCGAGGGGTCGCGGTCGAGCAGGACGGTGACGTCCGGGCGCAGCGAGCCCGTGGCCCACGCCCCGAGGCGCTGCAGGTCGGAGGCGTCGAGCTCGTCGCCGACACGGGCGAGCGGGGAGTCGAGGCACCCCTCGAGCACGACGACCTTCCCGTCGCGCAGCGCCGGCAGCACCTCGTGGGCGAGGACGTCGGCGCGCACCGCGGCGGCCACGAGCGCCTTCGCCCGCTGGCCCGCGACGCCGCTCGCCCCGACCGCGGCCGAGACCCGCGCGGCGTCACCGGCGCTGCGCCCGGCGAGGACGACGTCGGCACCCTGCGCGCGCAGCCAGCCCACGAGGCGCTCGCCCTGCTCGTCGGTGTCGGTCCGCGACGCGCCCTCGACGGCGACGAGGAGGCCGGGCTCGCCGTGGCGGCTGCGGCGCAGGGCCCGCCTGACGTCGGCCATGATCGTCCGTTCACGCCGGTCGTCCATCTGCCGGTAGGCGAGCACGCCGACCGCGGCCGCGACGATCCCGGCGCCGAAGAGCACGAACCGCGTGCCGTCGACCTGGGCGCGCTCGCCGAACAGCGTGAGCGTGCGCGACTGCACCAGCCCGACGAGCAGCGGCACCACCGACATCGAGGCCAGCAGGTCGACCCGCACGATCGACTGCACGAACGCGACGACCCGCCCGCGCACGGCGTCCTCGACCTGCGCGCCGATGATCGTCAGGCCGGTGAGCAGGGCCGTGCCGGCGAAGAACCCGACCATGACGACCATGACGAGCGCGACGTAGAGGTGCCAGGCGACGGCCACCGCGAGCAGCGAGAGCCCGGCACCGACGATCGCGACACCGAATAGTCGGTTGTGCGGCATCCGGCGCGCGACGCGGGGCACCGTCGCCATCCCGAGCGCGAGGCCGGTGAACAGGGCGATGAACAGCACCGAGTAGGCCGCGTCGCCACCGCCGAGGCTGGTCGCGTAGAGCCGGGCGCTGGCGATCACCGCCCCGCCGGCGGCGAAGGCGCCGATGATCCCGACGACGAGGCCGCGCACCAGCGGCGTCGTGGCCACGAACTGCGCTCCGTCGCGCAGCATCGCGAGCAGGCCCGGGGCCGCGGCCCGCCGCTCGGCGCTACGGCCGGAGATCTCGGGGATGCGGAACGCGACCGTGAGCGCGGTGAGCAGCGCGGCGAGCCCGTTGACGACGAGCGCGAGGTAGACCGTCGTCGTGGGACTGGGGTGCCAGCCCGCGATGTTGCCGGCCTTCGAGATCAGCGCGAACGCGCCCGCGGCGCTGATCACCGCGACGCCGTAGGTCATCACGAGCGAGAGCTGGTTGGCCGTCTCGACCTGGTCGGAGCGCTTGAGCAGGTTGGGGACCGAGGAGTCTTTGGCCGGGATCCACACGAGCGCGCACAGCTCGATGAGGAACGTCGCCGCGAACAGCCACCACAGCGACCCGACCAGCGGGATCGACAGGAAGAGCAGGGCCTTGCCCACGTCGCAGGTGACCATCACCGTGCGCCGGTCGAACTTGTCGGCCAGCACGCCGCCGAGCGGGGCCATGAACAGCGCCGGCAGCAACTTGGTGGCGACGACGCCGCCGAGCGCGAAGCTCTGGGCCTGGTAGCCGCTGGTCAGCTGGGTGGCGAGCGCGGTCAGCGCCAGGAGCGAGAGCCAGTCACCGAAGCTCGCGACGGCCGTGACGGCCCACAGCCGCCGGAACGGCCGGATCGCGAGCACGCTGCGGATCCGGTGCGTCGCGGACGGCGCCTCGGCGCTCGCACCGCTGGGCTGCGCGTCGATCCCGGCCCTCCCCTCGCGTCACCCCTGCCGCGAGCAGGGTATCGGGGGCAGCAGGGAGGCCGGCGACGGATCACGCCGCGCGCCGGTCAGCAGGTCCCGCCGGCGTCCATCTCCTGGATCTCCGCGGCCACCTGGCAGGCCGACGCGCCGTCGTGCCCGACGGCGAGCCGCTGCAGGAGCGTGCGCAGCACGTCCCGCTCGGAGGGCTCGAGCGGCGCGAGCAGCTCCTCCTCGGCGTCGCGGAGCCGCCGCTCGAGGTCGCAGAGCCGCGCGCTCCCGGTCTCGGTGAGCAGGACCTGGCGGGCCCGGCGGTCGGCCGGGTCGGGGCGTCGCTCGACCAGCCCGGCCTTCTCGAGCTCGTCGAGGAGGTAGGTCATCACGGTCCGGTCGACGCCGAGCGTGCGCGCCAGCGCGAGCTGCGTGCGCGGCGGTCCCTCGGCCAGCCCGGCCAGGACCTGGTAGCCGCGCGGACCGCCCGGCAAGCCGGACACGACGTCCTGCGCGGTCCGCAGGTGGGCGCGTGCCACCCGGCCCAGGGCCCAGCCCAGGTCGGCCTCGACGCGCGGCGTGGTCATGCCCACAGACTAGCGGTCAGCCAGCACGTCTGTTGACAAGAACGTCTGTCGGGCAGAATATCTTGGGAGCAGCGCTTACCGCTCCCGCTCCCGGAGGACCCCGTGACCCTGTTCCGTCTCGACAGCAGCATCCGCACGGAGGGCTCGGTGAGCCGCGAGGTCGCCGACACCCTCGAGCGCGCCTACCTCGAGGCGCACCCGTCCGACACAGTCGTGCGCCGCGACCTGCGGACCGACCCCGTGCCCGCCGACGCCTGGCCGGCCGCCGCGCTCGCCGGGTTCACGCCCGAGGACCAGCGCTCGCCCGAGCAGCGGGCGGCCGTCGGTCTCGCCGCCCGGCTGGCCGACGAGGTCGTCGACGCCGACGCGGTCGTCGTCGCGACCCCGCTCTACAACTTCGGCGTCGCGCAGCAGCTCAAGATGTGGATCGACCTCATGATCACCGACCCGCGCTTCGCGCCGGGGACCTCGCCGCTGGCCGGCAAGCCCGTGACGCTGGTGATCGCCCGCGGCGGCGGGTACGGCGAGGGCACACCCCGTGCCGGGTGGGACCACGCCACCGGCTGGATCGTGCGGATCCTCGCCGACGTGTGGGGCGGCGACGTGACGCTCGTGGAGGCCGAGCTGACCCTGGCCGACACCGTGCCCGCGATGGCCGAGCTGCGCCCGCTGGCCGGCGAGATCCGCGCCCGAGCCCACCAGCTGGCGGGCTCGGCGGGCGCCGACATGGCCCGCGCGGTGGTGGAGTCGCTGACGTCGGTGGCCTGAGCCCGGCCCGATCGAGGAGCCGTGTCCCGAGGACACGGCTCCTCGTGGCGTCTAGCTGGTCGGGGTCCCGCGGCCGCTCTTCGAGCCGGTGCCGCTCTTCGCGGTCGTCTTCTTGGCGGTGCTCGTCTTCGCGGCCGTCTTCTTGGCCGGCGCCTTCTTCGCCCCGGCCTTCGTCGGCTTGGTGCCGTCCTTCGCGCGCTTCTCGGCCAGCAGCTCGGCCGCCCGCTCGTCGGTGAGGCCCTCGACCGCGTCGCCCTTGCGCAGCGAGGCGTTCACGCCCGCGCCGTCGGTGACGTACGGGCCGAAGCGCCCGTCCTTGACGACCATCGGGTTGCCCGATGCCGGGTCGGTGCCGAGCTCCTTGAGCGGCGGCTTCGCCGCCGCCCGCCCGCGCTGCTTGGGCTGGGCGTAGAGCTTCTGGGCCTCCTCGAGGGTCACCGTGAACAGCTTCTCCTCGCTGTCCAGCGACCGGGAGTCCTTGCCCTTCTTCAGGTAGGGCCCGTAGCGCCCGTTCTGCGCGGTGATCTCCTCGCCGGACTCGGGGTCCGTGCCGACCACCCGCGGCAGGCTCAGCAGCTTGAGCGCGTCGTCGAGGGTGATCTCGGCGAGCGTCATCGACGCGAACAGCGAGCCGGTGCGCGGCTTGGACTTGTCGCCCTCTCCGAGGACCTCGGTGACGTAGGGCCCGTAGCGGCCCTCCTTGGCGAGGATCTCGTGCCCCGACTCCGGGTCGGTGCCCAGCGAGCGCCCCTCCTGCGGGGTCGCGAAGAGCTCCTCGGCGTGCGCGAGGTCGAGCTCGTCGGGCGGGAGGTCCTCGGGCAGGTTCGCCCGTTGCGACTTCTCCTCGCCGTTCTCGGTGACGACCCGCTCGAGGTAGGGCCCGTAGCGCCCGACGCGCACGACGACGTCGCGGCCCTGGTCGTCGGCGAACATCCGCAGCGAGTTGACCTCGCGGGCGTCGATGCCCTCGAGCTTGTCGCCGACGAGCTTCTTCAGCCCGCCGAGGTTCGACATCGAGGCCTCGACGCCGTCGCCGTGGGCGGCACCGTTGCCGTTGCCGTTGGCGCCGTTGCCGTTCGCACCGCCCGACCCGTTGGCCCCGAAGTAGAAGTGCGACAGCCACGTCTCGCGCTGGGCGTTGCCCGCGGCGATCGCGTCGAGCTCGTCCTCGAGCGCGGCGGTGAAGTCGTAGTCGACGAGGCGCCCGAAGTGCTGCTCCATCAGCCCGACCACGGCGAAGGCGATCCAGCTCGGGACGAGGGCGCTGCCCTTCTTCCAGACGTAGCCGCGTTCCTGGATCGTGTTGATGATCGACGCGTAGGTGGACGGGCGTCCGATGCCGCGCTCCTCCAGCGTCTTCACCAGGCTGGCCTCGGTGTAGCGCGCCGGGGGGTTGGTGCTGTGCCCCTCGGGGGTCAGCTCGTCCGCGGCGCACGCGTCGCCCTCGGCCAGGCGCGGCAGGCGGCGCTCGGCGTCGTCGGCCTCACCGCCGGCCTCCTCGTCGACGGTCTCGACGTAGGCGCGCAGGAAGCCGGGGAACGTGATGGTGCGCCCGGACGCCGAGAACGTGCACTCCTCGCCCGTCGCGGCCGTGCCCGTGATGCGCACGCTCATCGTCGTGCCGCGCGCGTCGCGCATCTGGCTCGCGATGGTGCGCTGCCAGATCAGCTCGTAGACGCGGAACTCGTCGCCCGAGAGCTCGCTGGCTACCTGGCCCGGCGTCCGGAACGTCTCCCCCGCCGGGCGGATCGCCTCGTGCGCCTCCTGCGCGTTCTTGACCTTGCGCGTGTACTGGCGCGGCTTCTCGGCGACGTTCTCGTCGCCGTAGAGGTCGCGGGCCTGGTTGCGCGCGGCGTTGATCGCGGTCTCCGACAGCGTCGTGGAGTCCGTGCGCATGTAGGTGATGTAGCCGTTCTCGTACAGGCGCTGCGCGGTGCGCATCGTCCGCTCGGCCGAGAACCGCAGCTTGCGGCCGCCCTCCTGCTGGAGGGTCGAGGTCATGAAGGGCGCGTACGGCTTGCGCGTGTACGGCTTCTCCTCGACCGAGGAGACCGTGTAGTCGCGGTCGGCGAGGGCCTCGGCCAGGCGCCGGGCGTCGCCCTCGTCGAGGCGCCGGACGTCCTGCGTCTTCAGCTGCCCGAGGGAGTCGAAGTCGCGGCCGGTGGCGACGCGGGCGCCATCGACGGCGGTGAGGCTCGCCTTGAAGCTGCGCGGGGCCTGATCGTCCTTGGACTCGGTCGCTCGCAGCTGGGCGTCGATGCCCCAGTAGCCCGCGGACACGAACGCCATCCGCTCGCGCTCGCGCTCGACGATCACGCGAGTCGCCACCGACTGCACCCGGCCCGCCGAGAGCTTCGGCATGACCTTCTTCCACAGCACGGGGCTGACCTCGTAGCCGTAGAGCCGGTCGAGGATGCGCCGGGTCTCCTGCGCGTCGACGAGGTCCTGGTCGAGCTCTCGGGGGTTCGCGGCGGCGGCCTGGATGGCCGACTCGGTGATCTCGTGGAACACCATGCGCCGGACCGGAACCTTCGGCTTGAGGGTCTCCAGCAGGTGCCAGGCGATGGCCTCGCCCTCGCGGTCGCCGTCCGTCGCGAGGTAGAGCTCGTCGACCTCCTTGAGGGCGTCCTTGAGCTCGGTGACCGTCGACTTCTTGTCCGGCGTCACGATGTAGAGCGGCTCGAAGTCGTTGTCGACGTCCACGCCCAGGCGGGCCCAGGCCTCACCCTTGTACTTGGCGGGGACGTCGGCGGCGCCGCGCGGCAGGTCGCGGATGTGGCCGCGGCTGGACTCGACGATGTAGCGCGAGCCCAGGTAGTCGGCGATCTTGCGAGCCTTCGCCGGCGACTCGACGATCACGAGCCGGCGACCGCCGTCACCGGCCGGGGTCGCGCCGCCGCGGCCGGTCTTCTTCCCGCCGCCGGAGCCCTTGCTCCCGGACTTCGTGCCCGACGTCGCGCGCGTGCCGGACCGCCCCGCGGACCCGTTCTCGGTGGGGGTCGCGGTGTCGGTGGTCGCGCTGCGTGCCGTCGTCGAGCCCTTCGTCGGTGCCACGGGCATGCCTCGTCTCGTCGTACAGGTGGCGGGTCGCCACTGGCGCCAGTGTGCCTCACGGTGGTCGCCGCGCCAGGCGCGACCGGTCGTTTCCCCGCGGCACACGGGTGGGGACCACGCTTCTCGAACCCCCGTCGGCGCCTCGCGGGAGGGCCGATCGGTGCTGGACATCGGGCCGTTCGGGCGCTCCCGCCACGGTAGCGACCGGGGTGTCGGCGGGCTCACACCGGCCAGACGCCGTCGGCCAGCCGTCGGGGCGGACGCCCGACCAGCTCACCCAGTCGGCCCTGCCGCCGGGCCCCGACGATACGCAGCGCCGGGGTGCGGCCGTGCCGGACGAGCCGCGCGCCGAGCCCCAGGTGACGACTCGCTGTGAGCAAACGGTCGTCGAGCGTGCGCGCCTCGGGGTCGAGCCCGAGCGTGTAGCCCCGCCCCGCGTGCGCCCCCGCGGCCAGCACCCAGAGCCGCAGCCGCGGTCCGTCCAGCTCGAACCCCGACGGCACCGTCTTCGTTCCGGCCCCGCACGTCCACGCCCGTGCCAGGTCCGCGAGATCGGTGCGGAAGGCCGTGCTGACCTGGTGCCGCCCGTCCTCGGCGCGCCCCACCTCCGCCGGCACCCCCCGCGCCCGCAGCGCGCAGCACACGGCCTCCGCCCGCCACGTGCTGACGGGGTCCTCGGGGTGGTGGCTCGCTAGGTTGTCAGCGTGGCGTCCACGCTGACGTTCAACGTCAGGAAATCCACCCGCTCGCGACGGCGGCGCCGCTCTCGGTGCGAGGCGGGCCGCGATCTCGTCGGGGTCCAGGTCGAGGAACGCGAGCTCCTCGGGGTCGAGGGCCGGCGCGTGGTCGACTGGGGTGTCGTCGACCTGGGCGTCGTCGATGTCGGGCTCCTCGACCTCCGCGCCGTCGTTGTCGCCCTCCGGCTCATCGTCCGGCTCGGGCGGCGGCGCGCCCAGCACGATCGTCAGACGCGCCGCGCGGCCGCTGCCGAACAGCTCCGCGCGCCCCGGCCCGCAGAGCAGTCCCTCGAGGTCGCCCAGGGCGCGCGGACGGGCGTCCGCCGACCAGAACGACAGCTGCCCCACGCCCGCGGAGCCTAGAACATGCGTTCGAACGGACGCGGGACCCGACACGGGCCTCAGACGGTCTGCAGGCCCACCACGCGCAGGAGGTCGAGCAGCTCGGCGTCCCGCGACCCCGGAACGGCGGAGTACACGACGAGGCGCTGGTCGTCGCCGGGGACGTCGAGCGAGTCGCAGTCCAGGGTGAGCCGACCGATGCCCGGGACCTCGAAGGTCTTGCGGTCGACGCGGCGGTCCTCCACCGGCCGCTGCGCCCACAGCTCGGCGAAGATCGGGCTCGTCCGGTTCAGCTCGTCCACCAGCGCCCGCAGCACTGCGTCGTCGGGATAGCGACCCAACGCCGACCGGGCCCGCGCGACCGCCGCACGGTCGAGGCGGGCACGACTGCCGTCCTCCTCGACGACGAGCGCGTGACCCTCGCGCCCCCGCGGCCCGAGCCGCATCCAGAGGAGGTTGCGCTGGTCACGGGGGATCGCCGAGAGATCCCCGAACAGCGCGTCGAGCAGGGGATTCCAGGCCAGCAAGGTGCTGCGGGCGTCGACGAGCATCGCCGGCAGGTCGTGCATGCGGTCGAGCAGGCGCAGCACGCTCGGGCGCACGATGTCGACGACCTGCCCGGACCCCGGCGCCTCGACTCCGGCGAGGTCGAAGAGGTGGCGCGTCTCGGGGGTCGTGAGGCGCAGGGCGCGGGCGAGCGCGCCGAGCACCGACGACGACGGATGGGGTCCGCGGCCCTGCTCGAGGCGCACGACGTAGTCGACCGACACCCCGGCCAGCGCGGCGACCTCCTCGCGCCGCAACCCCGGCGTCCGGCGCCGCGGCCCGGCGGGCAGGCCGGCGTCGGCGGGCGTCACGCGCTCGCGCCACTGCCGGAGCGCCGCCGCCAGGTCGGCGCTGTCACCGCGGCTCATGACTCCAGGATGCCCCGCCCCCGGACACCCAGCCTGGTACCGCGGGTCCCCGGGTGCGACGTCCCTGGCCGACGATCACCGCCCGGCGCATCGTGGGTCCATGAGCACCGCACTGATCACCGGGGCCTCCCGCGGGCTGGGGCTCGAGGCCGCCCAGCGGCTGGCCGGGCAGGGCTGGACGGTCCTCGCCGGCGCCCGCGAGCCCGGGCCCCTGGCCGACACGCTGGGCACGACCGACCTCGACATCCGCCCGATCGCCCTCGACGTCACCGACGACGCGTCGGTCGCCGCGGCGGCCAAGGAGGTGCAGGACGCCGTCGGAGCGATCGACGTCCTGGTGAACAACGCCGGCATCGCCGGGGCCGAGCGGGAGATCGCTCCGGCGGACACCACGGCCGAGCACCTGCGCGCGGTGTACGAGACGAACGTCTTCGGGCCGGTGCGCGTCACCCACGCGTTCCTGCCCCTGCTGCAGCGGAGCGAGCACCCGCGGCTGGTGATGGTGTCGTCGAGCCTCGGCTCCCTGCAGGAGATGCACGCCGGGCGGTGGGAGCGCTACCCGCACCTCGCCTACCCGTCGTCGAAGGCGGCGCTGAACATGATCTCGGTGCTGTACGCGAAGACGCTCGCCGACGTCGTCGTCACCGTCGTCAACCCGGGCTGGACCGCGACGAACCTCAACGCCTTCGCGGGCTCCCAGACCCTCACCGAGGGCACCGACGCGATCGTCGCGGCCGTCACCGACACCGAGGGCGCGACGGGACGCTTCCTCGACCGCGACGGCGAGCTCCCGTGGTGACCCACCCCTGAGCCCCGAGACGCGCGAAGGGCCCCTCCGGTCGACCGGAGGGGCCCTTTGCCGTCGTGCGTGCCCGTCAGGCCTGGGCGGCCGCCGGGGCGTCCTGGTTGGAGTCGGCGATCGCGGTCGAGCGGCGCTTCGACACGTAGATCGCGACGATGATGCCGATCAGCGCCACCACGGCGATGACGATGCGGACCGCCGGGTTGGCGTCCACGCCGACCGACAGGGCCACGACGGCCGGGGCGATCAGCACCGAGACCAGGTTCATGACCTTGATCAGCGGGTTGATCGACGGGCCGGCGGTGTCCTTGAACGGGTCACCGACGGTGTCACCGATGATCGTCGCTTCGTGGGCGTCGGAGCCCTTGCCGCCGTGGTTGCCGTCCTCGACGAGCTTCTTGGCGTTGTCCCAGGCACCGCCCGAGTTGGCCAGGAAGATCGCCATCAGCGTGCCGGCGGCGATGGCGCCGGCGAGGTAGCCCGCGAGCGGGCCGACGCCGAGACCGAAGCCGACGGTGATCGGGGCGAGGATGGCCAGCAGGCCCGGCGTCGCGAGCTCGCGCAGCGCGTCACGGGTGCAGAGGTCGACGACCTTGCCGTACTCCGGGCGCCCGGCGCCGTCGCCGCCGCGGTACTCCATGATCCCGGGGATCGAGGCGAACTGGCGACGCACCTCGAACACGACCGCCCCGGCCGCGCGCGACACGGCGTTGACCGCGAGGCCCGCGAACAGGAAGACGACCGCCGCACCGATGACCACGCCGACCAGCAGGTTCGGGGCGGTCACGTTGTAGATGTCGCCGATCGTCTGGCCCGCCTCGCGGTAGGCCAGGGTGATCGCGTCGTTGTACGAGCCGAACAGCGCCGTGGCGGCGAGGACGGCCGTGGCGATCGCGATGCCCTTGGTGATCGCCTTCGTGGTGTTCCCGACGGCGTCGAGCTCGGTGAGGATGTCCGCGCCGGCGCCCTCGACGTCACCGGACATCTCGGCGATGCCCTGCGCGTTGTCCGAGACCGGGCCGAAGGTGTCCATGGCGACGATGACGCCGACCGTGGTCAGCAGGCCGGTGCCCGCGAGGGCCACGGCGAACAGTGCGACGAACACGGAGCCCGACAGCAGGAACGCGCCGTAGACGGCCGCGCCGATGACGATCGCGGTGTAGACGGCGGACTCGAAGCCGACCGAGATGCCGGCGAGGATGACCGTCGCGGCACCGGTGAGCGAGCTGGTGCCGACGTCCTTGACGGGCTTGTCCTCGGTGCCGGTGTAGTAGCCGGTCAGCGACAGGATGACGATCGCGAGGACGATGCCGATGATCACGGCGACGAACGCGATGATCTGCGGGTTGCCGGCGGCGGCGAGGTCGCCGATGCGGGCGGCGTCGACGCCCGGCAGCTCGGCGAAGCTCGACGGCAGGTAGGTGAACGCGGCGATCGAGCACAGGATGATCGAGATGACCGCGGACACGTAGAAGCTGCGGTTGATGGCCCGCAGCGCGTTCTCGCCCTCGCGGGTCCGCGTGATGAACACGCCGACGATCGCGGTGAGGACACCGATCGCCGGGATGATCAGCGGGTAGGTCAGGCCGAGGGTGCCGAACGCCACCGAGCCCAGGATCAGCGCGGCGACCAGGGTCACGGCGTAGGACTCGAAGAGGTCCGCGGCCATGCCGGCGCAGTCACCGACGTTGTCGCCCACGTTGTCCGCGATGGTCGCGGCGTTGCGGGGGTCGTCCTCGGGGATGTTCTGCTCGACCTTGCCGACGAGGTCGGCGCCGACGTCCGCGGCCTTGGTGAAGATGCCGCCGCCGACACGCATGAACATCGCGAGCAGGGCGGCGCCGAGGCCGAAGCCCTCGAGGACGCGCGGGGCCTCCTCGACGAAGATCAGCACGACGATCGCGGCACCGAAGAGGCCGAGGCCGACGGTGGCCATGCCGACCACGCCGCCGGTGCGGAACGCGATCCTCGCGCCCTTGTCGCGCCCGCCCGGCTCGTTGGCCGCCGCGGCGACGCGGATGTTCGCCTTCGTCGCGAGGTTCATGCCCAGCGCGCCGATGGCCATCGAGAACAGCGCGCCCACCACGAAGGCCACCGAGCGGCCGATGAGCTCGCCCGTGCTCGACGCGGGCAGCGCGAACAGCACCAGGAAGACCACGACGATGAACGGCGCGAGCGTCTTGAACTGGCGGGTGAGGAACGCGTTCGCGCCCTCCTGCACCGCCCGGCCGATGTCACGCATGCCCTGCGTGCCCTCGTCGGCGGCGAGCACCTGCTTGCGCAGCACGAAGCCGATGGCGAGCGCGATGACGGCCACGACCGCCACCACGACCACCACGATGTTGTCGCCGGCGGAGAACGAGATCCCCGCGGCGAGGACGGACGCTTGCATCCAGCCTCCCGGTTGGCACATCTGCTCGACGCGCCCGGCCCGGCCTCGCGGCGACCTCGGCGCGTGATGAATCAGCCACCGCCCCGACACGCCGGGTGGTGGACAGGTGCCGCAGTGTAGGAGGTGGGAGTCACCCGGTCGCACGGCAGTTCCCCCGAGCGCTGTGAGGTGTACGTCTTTCTCGAACGAGAGTGCGAGGGGAGAGCCTGTGTCAGGGTCGGCGCGCGTGGGGGTCGAACGCGATCTGCGCTCGCGCGAGGAGGCGCTCGAGACCGCGCTCGAGGGCCGGACGCGGGGCGCGGTGCTCCTGCGGCGGGTGCTCGCGGGCACGCCCGACGGTGAGAGCCCCCTGACCCACGCCGAGATCGTCCCCGCGCGGGAGGGCACCACCGAGGGCTGGCCGGATTGGGTGCCCGAGACGGTGCGCGCCCCGTTCCTCGCCCGCGGCATCGACCGTCCGTGGAGCCACCAGGCCGCGGCCGCGTCGCTCGCGGCCGACGGCGAGCACGTCGTGGTCTCCACCGGCACCGCGTCCGGGAAGTCGCTGGCCTACCAGCTGCCGGTGCTCACCCAGCTCCACACCGACCCGCGCGCGACCGCCCTGTACCTCTCGCCGACCAAGGCGCTGGGCGCCGACCAGCTCCGGACCGTGCTCGACCTCGGCGTCGACGGGGTGCGCGCGGCGTCCTACGACGGTGACACCCCGATCCCCGAGCGCGACTGGGTCCGCCAGCACGCCAACTGGGTGTTCACCAACCCGGACATGCTCCACCGGGGCGTCCTGCCCCGGCACGGCCGCTGGACGACGTTCCTGCGCCGCCTGCGCTACGTCGTCGTCGACGAGTGCCACACCTACCGCGGCCTCTTCGGCTCGCACGTCGCGCTGCTGCTGCGCCGCCTGCGCCGGGTGTGCGCCCGTTACGGGGCGCACCCGACGTTCGTCCTCGCGTCCGCGACGGTGTCCGAGCCCGCGGCCTCGGCGTCGGTGCTGACCGGGCTCGACGTGTCCGAGGTCACCGACGACGGCTCGCCGCGCGGCGCCCGGGCCGTCGCCCTGTGGGAGCCGCCGCTGCTGGAAGAGGTCACCGGGGAGAACGGCGCCCCGGTGCGGCGCTCGGCGGGGGCGGAGACCTCGCGGATGCTCGCCGACCTGGTGCTCGAGGGCGCGCGGTCGCTCGCCTTCGTCCGGTCGCGGCGCGGGGCGGAGCTCACCGCGCTGGGCGCGCGCCGGGTGCTCTCGGAGATCGACGACGAGCTGGCGACGCAGGTGGCGGCCTACCGCGCCGGCTACCTGCCCGAGGAGCGCCGCGAGCTGGAGCAGGCCCTGCTGTCGGGGTCGCTGCGCGGGGTGGCGACGACGAACGCCCTCGAGCTCGGTGTCGACATCGCCGGCCTCGACGCGGTCGTGGTCGCCGGGTTCCCCGGCACGCGGGCGTCGTTCTGGCAGCAGGCCGGTCGCGCCGGGCGGTCGGGTGACGACGCGCTGGTGGTGCTCGTCGCCACGGACGACCCGCTGGACACCTATCTCGTGCACCACCCCGAGGCGATGCTCGGCGCACCCCTCGAACGCTGCGTGCTCGACCCCACGAACCCCTACGTCCTGGCGCCGCACCTGGCGTGCGCGGCGTCGGAGATCCCGTTGACGCGGGAGGACATCGCCGCGCTCGGGGGCGACGCCGCGCTGTCGGTCGTCGACGACCTCGTGGCCGAGGGTCTGCTGCGGCGGCGCCGGGGCGGGTGGTTCTGGTCGCACCCGACCGACCGCCCGCACGCCGGCGTCGACATCCGCGGCAGCGGCGGCGAGCAGGTGGTGCTCGTGGAGTCGGAGACCGGGCGCATGCTCGGCACCGTCGACCCCGGCGCGGCCCCGGCGACCGTCCACCCCGGCGCCGTCCACCTGCACCAGGGCGAGAGCTACGTCGTCGACACCCTCGACCTCGACGAGGGCCTCGCCCACGTGCACGCCGAGGACCCGGAGTGGACCACCCAGGCGCGCACGGTGATCGACATCTCGGTCGAGGAGACGGAGCGGTGCGCCTCGTACGGCGACCTGCAGGTCTGCCTGGGCTCGGTGGAGGTGACCGAGCAGGTGGTCGGCTACCTGCGCAAACTCCCCTCGGGGCGGGTGCTCGACTCGAACCCGCTCGACATGCCCGCGCGCAGCCTGCAGACCCGCGCGGTCTGGTACACGCTCACGGAACAGGCGCTGCTGGCGGCGGGGCTGGCGCCGGCGCGGTGGCCGGGCGCCCTGCATGCGGCCGAGCACGCGGCGATCGGGCTGCTCCCGCTCGTCGCGACCTGCGACCGGTGGGACATCGGCGGCGTCTCGACCGCCCTGCACCCGGACACCGGGCACCCGACGGTCTTCGTGCACGACGGCCATCCCGGCGGCGCGGGGTTCGCCGACCGTGCCCACGAGGCCCTGCGGGAGTGGCTGACCGCGACCCGCGCGGCCATCGCCGACTGCGAGTGCCCCTCGGGCTGCCCGTCCTGTGTCCAGTCGCCGAAGTGCGGGAACGGCAACGACCCGCTCGACAAGGCGGGCGCGATCCTCGTGCTCGACGCCGTCCTGGGGCGGTTGGCCGAGGGCTGAGCGGGGCGTTGCGGGCCGTGCTCGTTCGCGGGCGCGGCGGGCGGGAGGTGGGCTCCGCCGCGGGTCGGGGGTTCTCCGGTCCGTCCCGACCCGCGGCGAGGTCTGGAGCGCCGCAGGCCGGGGAGATCGTCGACCCGGCCTGCGGCGCCGTTCGGGGCGGCGGTGGGCGCGCGAATCGCTCGCGGGCGGCCCACCGCCGCGGGGGCCCTCCCCTGTGTCCCGGACCGGCAGCCGGTCGCGACGGGTGCACCGGCGCGTCGGCTGAGGTGTCCGGGTGGGGCGGCGGGCGCGGCCTCCCGATCGGGAGGCCTCGCTGGTCCGGCGTCGCCCCGAGGGGACCCGAAGTCTGGAGTTGTGGGGGTGTCGCGCGGGGCCTGCTGCTAGGAGCGGACCCCGGTGGCGACGGTGGCGAGGCGGTAGGTCGACCCGCCGCCAGCGACCGCCGGTCGCTGGGCCACGGCCTCGACGAGAGCGTCCTGGACGCGGAACGGGTCGGGCAGGTTCCAGCCGCAGGCCGACGGGCGGACCCGCCAGTGCACCGAGCCCTGCGGGTAGGTCGACGGCGGCGCGGAGAACCAGCTGCCGCGGCCGTGGAGCACGACGCCGGCCCGCTCGGCGAGGTCGGGGCGCAGCGGCTCGCCCGCGCCGACCGGGAACAGCCACTCGCCGGTGGGCGTCGCGGCGATCGGGACCGGCACCCCGAGCGCCCGCAGCACGGCGGCGGCGCGACGGCCGACGGTGGCGGGGACCTCGAGGACGTCGAAGGTCAGGCCGGTGGGCAACAGGATCGAGTACGGCAGGCCCGACCACCACTCGGCGATCTGGCCGCAGTCGGTGGACGCGCGACGGGCCCAGTCGTCGAGCACCGGGCACGGCCCGTCCTGGGCGGCGTCGGGGCATCCGCTCCACGCCTCGCCCTGCGGGAACGTTCCGGGGACGACCGCCCAGCCGTGGTCGGCCAGGACCATCGCCTCAGCGCGGAGCTCCGTGCCGTAGACGGCTCGATAGCTGTCCCACCACTGCATCGGTTCCTCCTGGTCCGGGTGTCCGTCCCGGTGTGCTGTTCCCAGTAACGGCATGCACACGTGGCTTCGCCACCCGTCATCGCCCATCGGCCGTGATCACACGTTGAGCGTGCTCGTCGGCCCCGTTCAGCGGGCGAGCGCGCGACGAGCAGCCGACCCGCGCCCGTTTGCTCGTCCGGGGCGCCGCTCACCCGGGACCGCCCTCCGCTCGTCCCGGGTCGAGCGGCGCCTGGTCGCCCGCCGTCACCGCCGCGGTGCCGGTCGGGGCGTCACCGACGGCGACCGGTCCCGCCCGTGCGCGTCCCGTGGCATCACCGGACACGCTCGGCACACACCGGCACGGCGCGGCCGCGACGACGGTCACCGTCCACCCCCGGGCCGTGCAGGCCAGCACCCGCGCACCGTTGCCCGCGGCGACCGTGGACGCCCGCTCGCAGGCCACGTCGACGCCCTCGACGACCGCCCGGGCCGCGGCGAGCGCCGCCAGGTCGGCGGCCGCCTCCGCGCGGTGGCGGGCGAGCGTGGCGGCGCCGAGCTGCAGCCCGAGCCCGAGCAGCAGGACCAGCACGCCGACCGCGGCGGCCGCAAGCACCGTGGCCACCCCGGCGTCGTCGGCGACCACGGCGCCGGCCGGCGGACCGACTCGCGGTCCCGCCGGGGCGCCGCGACCCGCGGTGGCCCGACCGCTCGCCGCGCCGTTCACGGCACACGCCCCGGGCCCGGGGGCTCCCGTGGCGGCGAGTCCGCCGGCGCCGGGCCGGAGGCCGACGCCGGGTCGGCCCCGGCATCGGCCTCCGGCGGCGCGCCGGGGAGCGGATCGGGGCCCTCGGCCGGGGCGACCGGCGAGGGCTCGCGGGCGGCCAGCACCTCGGCGCCGACCCGCAGTCCGGGGAGCGCCGAACCCAGCGGTGCCGCGCGGACGCGGGCGACCACGTCGTCGCCGCGTACCTCGACGACGACCTCCGCGCCGTCCGGCACCAGCCGCGCCGCCGCGCGCCGCGCACCGTCGGGGTCGCCCCGGGCGGCGAAGCGGGCGGCCTCGACCGCGGCGTCGGTGCACCGCAGCTGCAGCACCACGGCGCCCATCGCCGCGAGGACCACGGCCAGGACGGCGACCAGCGTGCCGACGGCGAAGGCGGCCTCGACGGTGACCGCGCCGTCGTCCCGGGCGTGGAGCAGGCCCGGGGTCAGAAGGTGCTGGTCAGCGCCCGTTGCACGATCGCGGTGAGCGCTCCGACGATCGAGTCGCCCGTGATCACCGTGTAGAGCAGCGCCCCGAAGGCGGCCGCGGCGATGGTCCCGATGGCGTACTCGGCCGTCGACATACCCGTGTCGTCGTCGCGCAGGTGGGCCAGCCGGTCGCGCAGACCTCGGGTCTCGGGAGTCGGCGTGGTCATGGGGTTCTCCTCTCGTCCCACGCCCCGGCGGGGCGTGCGGGCTCATCGCTGCTCCAGCAGCGGACCGGCGAGCCCGACGACCACCGGCACGATGCCGAGGGCCAGGAAGGCCGGCAGGAAGCAGAGACCGAGCGGTCCGGTCACGAGCACGCCGGCCCGCTCGGCGCGGGCCTCGACGGCATCCGCCGCCTCGGCACGGAGGTCGACCGCGACGGCCTCGACCACGTCGGCCACGGCGGCACCGCTGCGGGCCGAGCGGCGGGCGGCACGCGCGAGCCGGGCGGTCGTGGGTTCGGCGAGGGCGGGCTCCCACGCGGTCGCGGGGTCCGCGCCCAGGGCCACGAGGTCGGCGACCCGCACGAGGGCCCCGCCCGCCGCGTCCGGCAGCACCGGGACCACGGCCCGGGCGGCACGGTCCAGCGACAGCCCCGACCGCAGACAGGCCCCGAGCTGGTCCCACGCCCCGGCGAGCGCGAGCGGGTCGGGCGCCGGGCGGGCGCGCCGGGCCCGCCAGCGTGGGAGCCCGAGCGCCACGGCGAGGGCCGCGACGACCAGCAGGCCGGCCATCGCGCCCGCGCCGGCGACGACGGCGGCCGCGCCGGCCACCGCGAGCGCCACACCCGGCACCAGGCCCTCGCGCACCGGTGGCCGGGCGGGAGGCCGCGGCACCGCACGGTGGTGCGCGCTCACCGGCCCGGGCGCCGTCACGAGGGCGGCGGCGAGGCAGCAGAGCACGGCGGGCAGGCCCGCGGGCGCGGCGCTCACCGGGAGACCCCGGCGACGATCCGCTCGGTCCACGCCAGACCGGCGCAGACGAGCCCGACCCCGACCACCAGCATCGCCTGGCCCAGGGCACCGCCGGTGAGGACGGACCACGGCCGCGCGCCGATGCCCTCGCCCAGGAGCACGCCGAGCACGGGCAGACCCGCGAGGACGGCAGCGGTGGCGCGCGGTCCGGCCAGGCGCGCCCGCAGCCCCCCGGCGAGGCGGGCGCGGGCCCGGAGGTCCGCGGCGACGGCGCCGGCCGGCCCGGCGAGCGCGATCCCGTGGCGCTCGGCCAGCCCCCACGCCCCGGCCAGGCGGTCGAGGTGCTGTGCCACCGCGGGCTCGCGCCCTCGTGCCGCGCGCAGGGCCGCCGGCACGTCGCCCCCGAGGTGGGCCGTGGCGCCGACGAGCGTCATCACCCGCGCGGCGACCGGGTGGGCGTCGGTGCCGGCGGAAGCGGCGGCCGCCGACGGCGGGGCGCCGGCGCGGACCTCGGCGGCGAACGACGCCAGGGCCTCGGCGAGACCGGCGGTCGCGACCGCGCGGTCCCGGTCGGCCGCGGCGGCGCGACGGTGGCGGAGCAGGGTGGCGGTCAGGACGAGGGCCGCCGCCGCGCCGCCCGGCCCGGCGACGACGAGCCCGAGCGCGGTGGCGGCCGGCAGGACCACCCGACGTCGTCCGAGCGCCGCGAGACGGAGCGGAGGCAGGCTCCGGGGAGAGCCACCGGTCGGTGCGCCCAGCCGCAGCGGAGGCACCGGCACCGGCCAGCACACGAGCGCGACGGCGAGGACCGTGAGCGCGATCGCGGTGGTCACGCCGGCTCCCGCTGGAGCGTGGCCACCCCGGCCGACAGCGCGACGGACGGGAACGCGCGGACCGCAGCCCCGAGCGGCGGGTCGGCGAGAGGAGGCGGGTCCGGCTGGTCCGGCGGACCGGGCTCGTCGCTCCAGGGCGGCGTCACGCCCCGCTCGCGGAGCATCGCCCCGAGGTCCGCGCGCCCGACCGCCCACCCGTCGGCCCGTGTCCAGGCCGGCACCACGACGACCTCGCCCGCGCCGTCCCGCCGACGCAGGATCCCGACGGCGTCGAGGCGCCGCGACCCGTCCCGGTCGCGACGCACCTGCAGGATCACCTGGACCGCCGCGGCGAGCTGGCTGTGCAGGGCGCCCGGGCCGAGCCCGCCGAGGGCGGCGAGCGCCTCCAGACGGGCCGGCACCTCGCGGGGCGCGTTCGCGTGGACGGTGCCCGCGCCGCCGTCGTGCCCGGTGTTCAGGGCGGCGAGCAGCTCGACCACCTCGCCGCCCCGGACCTCACCGACGACCAGCCGGTCGGGGCGCATCCGCAGGGCCTGGCGGACCAGGTCCCGCAACAGGACCTGCCCGGCGCCCTCGACGTTCGCCGGGCGCGCGACCAGCCGAACGACGTGCGGGTGCGCGGGCGCCAGCTCCTCGGCGTCCTCGACGCAGAGGATCCGCTCGGCGGGCGCGACCTCGCCGAGCAGGGCGGCGAGCAGGGTCGTCTTCCCGGAGCCGGTGCCGCCGACGACGAGGAAGGCGAGCCGGGCTGCCACGACCGCCCGGAGCAGGGCCGCGCCCTCCGCGCCGACCGTGCCGGAGGCCGCGAGCGTCGCCAGGTCGTGACGGGCGGGGCGCAGCACCCGCAGCGAGACACAGGTGCCGTCGGCCGCGACGGGGGCGAGCACCGCGTGCAGGCGAACGCCCGAGCCCGGCAGACGGGCGTCCACGTAGGGGCTCGCGTCGTCCAGCCGGCGCCCGGCCGCGCTCGCGAGGCGCTGCGCGAGGCGGCGCACGGCGTCCTCGTCCGGGAAGGTCACGGTGGCGCGTTCGAGCCCCGCTCCCCGGTCGACCCACACCGCGTCCGGCGCGGTGACCAGCACGTCGGAGGTGCCGGGCTCGCGCAGCAGCGGCTCCAGCGGGCCCGCACCCACGAGCTCCCGCTGCAGGCCCCGCACCGCGGTCAGCACGTCGGCGTCGCCGACCACCCCGCGCGCTTCGGCGCGCACGGCGGCCGCCAGCTCCCCGACCCCGGCGTGCCCTCCCGAGCTCACGAGCCGGGTCCGCACCCGCTCGACCAGCTCGGTCGGCGCCGCGTCCGGTGCGGTGGTCACGCCGCCCGTCCCCGGTCGGCGACGTCGTCGAGCGCGTCGAGCACGGCCGAGGCCGCGTCCTGGAGCGGGCCGCGCCGCAGGCCGGGGATCTGCCCGCGGTCGAGCAGCACCGCCAGCCCCGGTTCGGCGGCCACCGAGGCCACGGTGTCGAGCCCGAGCGCATGGGCGACGTCCTCGGCGTCGAGGCCGCCCGCCGCGGGTCCGCGGACGACGAGGCGCAGCGACGCCCCGCGCTCGACCAGCGGCTCGGCCACCCGCCCGGCGGCGGCCACCGCGCGGACCTCCGCGGGCACCACCATGACCACCAGGTCGGCGACGTCGGCGACGGCGAGCGCGGTGTCGGTGGGGTGGCGGGGCAGGTCGCAGACCACGATCTCCCCGGCACGCCGTCCGGCGTCGACGACGGCCGCCGCGGCGTCGGGTTCGGGGCCGGCACCGGCGCGGTCGCAGCTCAGGACCGTGAGCATCCCGTCGGGCGAGGGCAGCGCCTCGTGCAGCGACTCGGCGGCCACCCGTCCCCCGCCGCCTCCGCCGAGGACGAGTCCTCCCCAGCGGAAGCCCTCGAGGTCCTCCGCGCCGGCGACGAGGTCGAGGCCGCCGCCGAGCGGGTCGCAGTCGACGAGCAGCACGCGGGTCCCGCGGGTGCGGGCCTGGCACGCGATCGCGACGGCGAGCACCGAGGCGCCCGCCCCGCCCCGGCCGCCGACCACCGCGACGACCCGCCCGCGGCCGCCGTCCCCCGCCGGACGGGCGTCGGCGAGGGCGCCGACCAGCCAGTCCTCGCCGTCGGGCAGCGACACGACGTGCTCCGCGCCGACCGCGACCGCGCGTTCCCACAGCGAGCCCGGCGGCTCGCCGCGGCAGACCACCACGACCCCGTCACGCCGACCGAGCCGCAGCGGGCCGATCGCGCGGGCCGCGTCCTCGTCGAGGAGCACCAGCGCCGCCGTGTGCCATCGCCGTCGGACACCCGCGGCGTCGGGCACCCGTTCGAGCTCGGCGTCCGCCGCCGCGGCGAGCCGCACGGTCTCGTCGAGCAGCTCCTCGTCGTCGGTCATCACCACGACCCGCCGGGCGTCCGCGCCGCCCATCGCCGTCCTCGCCGCCATCGACTACAGCCCTTCCTCGTCCCGGCGCGGGTCGCCGGTGCGGAGAACGCTGCCGCGGTCGGCGGTCGCGACGTCAGCGCTCGTCCCGGGCCTGGGGACAACCGCGCGGGGTGGGGACGGAGGCCGGCGACGGCGGGGCGGGAGCTGCGCCGGACGCCGCAGCCGCGGCGTCCGGGCGACAGCCCGGCGAGCGAGGGCGCGCCTCAGCCTCCGGCGGCCTCCGCGATGCCGAGCCCCTCGCGGGCGCCGACCTGCCACGCCTGCGCGGAGTGCGCGAACCAGCGGGCGAGGCCGTCGGGTTCGCCGGTGGCGAAGGCCTGCGCGGCCGCGCGGTACTCGTCGGCGGCGCGGTAGTGGCCGACCTCGGGGACGGCGAGGCCGCGGGGATCGAGACCGGTGCCGACCGCGGTCAGCCGGGCCGCGGCGCGGGCGACGACGCCGGTCGCCGTCGGGAACGGCGCGAGGGCCAGCAGCTCGCCGTGGACGACCGCGACGAGCACGGGCGCGGGCACGGAGGTCCCGCCGGTGACGAGTCCGGCGAGGGCGTCGAGGCGCTCCCCGACCCCCGGGTCGCGGCGGGGGCGCCCGAGGTCGTCGTCGGTCACGCCCGGCAGGTCGGCGGCGGCGAGCATGTGCAGCCGGGCCAGGGCCTGGCCGGGCGCGGAGCGCCAGGCGGACAGGAGCCCGCCGAGGGCCTCGGCGACGCGGAGGGAACCGGCCAGGACGGGGTCGGTGACGCGGCCCGAGGCCGGCAGCTCGGCGTCCCCGCCGTCGAGGCTCGCCGAGGCGCGCGCCGCGCGCACGGAGGCCTCGGCGGACGTGGCGGGCCAGCCGCGCCGGTTCGCGCGGTGGTTGTGCACCCGCGTGAGCGCGTCGCGGACGGCGTCGGCGTCGTCGGCGACACCGGGCAGGCGGGTCAGGGGCTCCAGCGGGTCGGCCACGGTCACCGATCGTCCCAGTCGGGCTCGTCGGCCCCCGTCACACCGCCGAACGGAGGACAGCGCTTCCCTACGGTTACTGGACCGGTCAGGTCAATCATCCGCGCATGGACGATCCCCTGTCAGGGGAAGTACGGCTCGCACGTGATCGGCATCACGACAGCCGGTGCCCCGCGCACACCACGTTGCGGGACCCGCACGCAGGAGAGGAGCGAGCATGTCGAGCACCACCGAAGTGCGCCCGGAGTCGTCGGCGGCAGAGGCACGACCCCCGGAGACCGGCGCCAGCAGCATCGCCGATCCGGCCCCGCTCGGGCTGGCGGCGTTCGCCCTCACGACGTTCGTCCTCAGTCTGTTCAACGCCAAGATCGCCCCCGAGGCCCTCGAGCCGACGGTGCTCCCGCTCGCCTTCTTCTACGGCGGGATCGCCCAGTTCCTCGCCGGCATGTGGGAGTTCCGCCGGGGCAACACGTTCGGCGCCACGGCCTTCGGGTCCTACGGCGCCTTCTGGCTCTCGTTCGCGGCGTACGTGCAGTTCGTCGAGCCCGCGCTCGAGTCCGCCGGCGCGACCGAGACGCAGGTCAAGACCGCGACCGGCCTCTTCCTGCTGGGGTGGACGCTGTTCACCCTGTTCATGCTGATCGCCTCGCTGCGCACGACCGGCGCGCTGATCGGCGTCTTCGTGACCCTGTTCCTCACCTTCGCGCTCCTGACCGTCGCCGACCTCGCCGGGGCCTCGGCGCTCGGGACCGTGGGCGGTTTCGTCGGGATCCTGACCGCCCTGGTCGCCTGGTACGCCGCGACGGCCATCGTCACCAACGCCACGTGGGGCCGCACCGTCATGCCGGTGGGTCCGCGCAGCTGAGAGGGGCATCCTGGTCGGCGTGCCGCCGACGGGTGACGACGTCGCGGGCGACCTCCTGGTCGCCCGCGACGTCGTCGTGCCCGCGGTCGACCTGCACTGGCGCTTCTCCCGGGCCGGCGGCCCCGGCGGGCAGGGCGTCAACACCACCGACTCGCGCGTCGAGCTCTGGGTGGACCTGCGCCACGTCGCGCTGCCCGAGCACGTCCGCGCGCGGCTGCTCGAGCGGCTCGACGACCGCCTCCACGACGGTGTGATCACCGTCGTCGCCGCGGACGACCGCTCCCAGCGGCGCAACCGCCGTGCCGCGCGCGAGCGTCTGGCCGCGGTGCTCCGTGACGCGCTGGCTCCGGACCCGCCCGCACGTCGCGCCACCGGGCCGTCCCGGGGCGCGCGCCGGCGTCGTCTGGAGGCCAAGCGCCGGCAGGGGGCCGTGAAAGCGCTGCGGCGTCGCCCCGCGGCCGAGTGACGCCGACGACGCCCCCGGATGGGGGAACGCGCGGAGTACGTCGCCGGGTGACGGGGAAAGCCGGTCGCGATCAGCAGGCGACGCGCCGTGCCGCGCGGCGTACCGCCGATGACGTGGCACGATGACCGACCTCACCACCGCTCGCCCAGCCCGACCGAGCGGCCGACCTCGCCAGGAGCGCCCGTGACCCGCCCCGAGCAGCCCGCCAGCGGCTCGTCCACCCCGCCGGTCGTGCCCTCGATCCCCCTCAACGCCGAGCCGGTGCGCCAGGAGGGCGACGCCTCCGTCGGTTCGCTCGTCAAGGAGGTCACCACCCACGTCTCGACCCTGGTCCGGGCCGAGGTGGAGCTGGCGAAGACCGAGATCACCGCGGAGGTGAAGAAGGGGGTGCAGGGCAGCGTCTTCTTCGTCGTCGCCGGCGTCGTCGCGCTGTTCAGCCTGTTCTTCTTCTTCATCGCCGTGTCCGAGGCCTTCAACCTCATCTGGCCCAGCCAGCAGTGGGCGGGCTACGCGGTGACGTTCGGGCTCATGATCCTGTTCGCGGGTCTCATGGGCCTGCTCGGGTACCTCAAGGTGCGCAAGATCAAGGCGCCGGAGCGGACCATCGAGTCCGCGAAGGAGTCGGTGGCGGTCTTCAACCGCGGCCGCTCCGACGCCGCCTGAGTCCCCGAGCGAGCCGCTCCCCGGGCACCGTGACCTCCGGGTCGCCCGTCGACATCGCGGGGCCGTGGACCCACCGCACGGTCTCGGCCAACGGCATCCAGCTGCACGTGGCCGAGGCCGGGCCGGAGTCCGGCCCGCTGGTGCTGCTGCTCCACGGCTTCCCCGGGTTCTGGTGGGCCTGGCGCCACCAGCTGCCCGCGCTGGCCGCGGCGGGGTACCGCGTGGCCGCCGCCGACCTGCGCGGGTACGGCGACTCCGACCGTCCGCCCCGCGGCTACGACCTGTGGACCCTGGCGGGCGACGTCGCGGGCCTCGTGCGCTCGCTGGGGGCCCGGGAGGCGGCCGTCGTCGGCGCGGGCTGGGGCGGGGCGGTCGCCTGGACGCTCGCCACGTTGCGTCCGGGCGTGGTGTCGCGCCTCGCCGTCGTCGCAGCACCCCATCCGCGTGCGGCGCGCGACGCCGTCCGTCGCCGGCCGTGGGGCCCGGCGGTGCGCCTCGCGGCGTCGGTGCAGCCGCCGCGGCTCCCCGAGCGGCGCCTCCGGCGTGACGACGGCGCCTGGGTGGCCGAGCTGCTGCGCGCCGGCTCGGGTGCCCCGTGGGTCGACGCGCCCGAGTTCGCCGAGGTCGCCGACCACCACCGCGCCGCGATGCTGCTGCCGCGCGTGCCGCACACCGCGGTCGAGGGCTTCCGGTGGTGCGTGCGCTCGCAGTTCCGGCCGGACGGGGCGCGCTACGCGGCCGCCATGGCCCGTCGCGTCACCGTCGCGGTGCTCCAGATCCACGGCGCGGCGGACCCGTGGGTGTCGGACCGTGTGGCCCGTGCGTCGGCGCTCTGGTGCGACGCCGGGCACGACCACCGCACCCTCGACGGCGTCGGGCACTTCCCGCACCAGGAGGCGCCGCAGCACGTCACCGACGCCTTGCTGGACTTCCTCGACGGTTCATGATCGTGGTGACTTTCCTGACGTTGAACGCCAGCGTGGACGCCAGGCTGACAAACCACGCCGGCTGACGAACCACGCCGACCCCGGACGACGCCGCTAGGCGGCGCAGGAGCCGGTGCTGACGCGGCCGGTGGCGTTCGGGGCGGCGTCGAGGGCGGGTCTGACCTGGTCTGCGGTGAGGACGAAGCCCGTGTCGCCCTGGTCGACCGCGGCGCCGAAGACGACGCCGATCACGCGGCCCTGGGGGTCGACGAGCGGGCCGCCCGAGTTCCCGGACCGCACCTGCCCGCGGATCGTGTAGACGTCGCGGGTGACGGTCTCGCTCTCGTAGATGTTCGGCCCGCGCAGCTGGATGCGCTGGCGCACCTTCGCCGGCGAGGACGAGAACGGGCCGTCGAGGGGGTAGCCGAGCGCCACCGCGTTGTCCCCGGTGTCGGCGCCGCTGAAGTCGAACGGCAGCGCGTCGGTGTCGAGCCCGGGCACCGCCAGCACGGCGACGTCGACCTCGTCGTCGTAGTAGACGACGCGGGCCGAGCGGGTGCGGCTGTCGCCGTCGGAGGTCGGGACCTCGACCGACACCTCGTCGGTGCCCGCCACGACGTGCGCGTTGGTCATCACCCGGTCCTCGCCGATGACGAACCCGGTGCCCTCGAGCGCGCGCTGGCACGACGGCGCGCGGCCGCGGACCTTGAGCACGCTCGCCCGCGCCTGCTGGACGACCGGGTCCTCGACCAGCGCTTGCTCGGGCGGTGGCACCTCGGCGATCGGCGTGGACGAGAACGGGCTCAGCACGTCCGGGAAGCCCGAGGCGTCGAACAGCGCCCGCAGCTCCGAGGGCAGCTGGCGCAGCGGGTCCGGCATGACGGCGTCGACGCCGGCCAGCACACGGGAGTCGCGCAGCGAGGACGCCAGGGCGGTCTGCGACGAGCCGGCCAGCGGCAGCGCGATGAGCCAGGCGACGATCAGTGCGGTGATGGCCTGGAGGATCGAGCCGAAGAAGGAGTCGACGGTGCGCACCGCGGGCAGGCGCATCCGGTCGCGCAGCGCCCGCCCGAGGTAGACCCCGAGCGTCTCGCCGAGCGCGACGAGCGCGACCACGAGCAGGACGCTGACCACGATCTTCGACGTCGTGCCCTCGAAGGTGTCGACCAGCGCCGGCGCGATCTTCAGGCCGAGCAGCGCCCCGCCGAGCACGCCGAGGAAGCTCAGGGCGGCCACGGCGAGACCGTGGCGCCAGCCCGAGATGCCCGCGGCGATCGCGAGCAGCACGACGACGATGTCCACCCAGCTCACCGGACCGGACCTCCTTCGGCGGCCGCATCGGGCCGGCTCGGCGCGGGCTGCGCAGTACTCAGGTCGTGCCGCTGCGCCCACACCTCGTCGAGGTCACGCACGTCGGAACCGTCCCAGGGTCTCGCCCACCCGCCCAGGGTGAGCATCCAGTCCACCAGACCCGCCGTGAAGCCCCAGACGAGCAGTCCCCCTGCGGCGAACGCGGGACCCACGTATCCGGAGGGGCCGGTGACACGGAAACGCGCCGCCGGATCGGCGAGCGCCGCGATCGGCACGCGGAGCACCGCGGCGGTCTCGCCGGGGTCGACGACGCCCACCGGCGACGGCCGTTCCCAGTGGGCGAGCACCGGCGTCACGGCGAAGCCGGTGACCGGGATCGTCAGCGGCGGCAGCGTGAGGAGCGGGACGACGCCCTCGGGCTCGAGGCCGGTCTCCTCGCGGGCCTCGCGCAGCGCGGCCCCGACCGGTCCCGCGTCCTCGGGGTCGATCGAGCCCCCCGGGAACGCCGCCTGGCCCGCGTGCGCGCGCATCTCCGCGGCCCGCTCGGTGAGCAGCAGCTCCGGCCCGGCGCCCCCGCCCTCGTCCGCGAAGAGCATGAGCACCGCGGCACGGCGCCCGTTCGCCGTCGTCACCCGGCGGCGGAAGGGGACGTCGTCGGGCCCGAGGTGCCGGCAGGCCTCCACGAGCGGCGCGAGCCAGGCCGGTGCGGCCCCGGGGCGCAGGTCGGCGGTGTCGTCGGCGGTCATCCGGTGCCCCCGCGGGCGGCGTCGACGGCGGCGCGGACCTGGTCGGGGGTGCGCAGCACCTGCGGCGGGATGTCGACGACGCTGCCGTCGGCGCGGACCAGCACGCTCACCGGCAGCACCGGCGGCGCGCCGAGCTTCGGCGCGACGACCTGCGCGGGGTCGCTCACCGACGGGTAGCGGGCGCCGAGGCTCTGCATCAGGCCGAGCGCGGACGTCGCGCGGTCCCCGGCGTCGACGCCCAGCACCGCGGCGGCCCCCGGCTGCGCGGCGTACGCGGCGAGCGCGGGCACCTCCTCGCGGCACGGCGCGCACCAGGAGGCCCAGAAGTTGACGACGGTGTCGCGGCCGGCGAGGGCGGTGGTCAGGTCGACCTGCCCCGGGGCGCCCAGGCACTCGAGCGTCACCCCGGCGAGGGGCGCGACGGGGGCGGCGCCGGGCACGGGCGCCGGGCAGGGCGCGAGCCCGGCCGACTCCCGCGCGGCGGCGAGCGCGGCCGGGTCGTCGGGACCCGGGGCGGGGGCGGCCGGCTGCAGGACCGCCGAGGGGTCCGCGGCGGGCGCGGATCCCGTGTCGCGCGGCCAGAGGGCGATCACCCCGACGACGGCCAGCACGAGGACCACGAGGGTGGCCCGGACCTCGGCGCGCGTCACCGCTCGAGGCCGACGAGGGCGAGCAGGTGCGCGGCGTCCGGCCCCTTGATCAGCTTGGCGGCCTTCACCGGGTCCTGCTGGCCGGTGCCCGACGACGGGCAGTCGCGACGCAGGGAGCACGCCCCGCAGGCCGGCGTCTTGGCGTGGCAGACGCGGCGGCCGTGGAAGATCAGCCGGTGGGAGAGCATCGTCCAGTCCTTGCGCGGGATGAGCTCGCCCACCTCCTTCTCCACCTGCACCGGGTCCTCGGACTCCGTCCACGCGAAGCGGCGGGCCAGGCGCCCGAAGTGCGTGTCGACCGTGATCCCCGGGACGCCGAAGGCGTTGCCCAGCACGACGTTGGCCGTCTTGCGCCCGACCCCCGGCAGCGTCACGAGGTCCTCGAGCCGTCCGGGGACGACGCCGCCGAACCGGTCGACCAGCGCCGCGCCGAGCTTCGTGACCGACTCGGCCTTCGCCCGGTAGAAGCCGGTCGGGCGCAGGATCTCCTCGAGTTCGACGCGGTCGGACCCGGCGAGCGCGGCGGGGTCGGGGTAGCGGGCGAACAGACCCGGGGTCACGCGGTTGACCGTGACGTCGGTGGTCTGCGCGGAGAGCACCGTGGCCACCAGCAGCTCGAACGGGGAGCTGAAGTCCAGCTCGCAGTGCGCGTCCGGGTGGGCGACCGCGAGCTCGCGGTCCATCCGCCGCGCCCGCCGCACGAGCGCGAGACGACTCTCCTCGCCGGTGGCGCGCGCAGCCCTGCTCACCCACCCAGGGTAGGACCCGCCCCCGCGAGCGCCCGGCGCCCCTCGACGGGCCCGCCGGACACCGAGCGTCGACGGACGACGACACGCCGCAGACGACCCCGATGGCGCAGCGCCCGGGGCGGTGCGCGACGATGCGTGCACCATGACCGCCTGGCTCGCCATCCTGATCCCGCTGCTGGTGATGGTCTTCGCGCTCGGCATGGAGCGCCTGGAGACCCGCCTGCGGTCCGGCACGGTGCGCGAGGACGAGGTCGAGGACTTCCTCGAACGGGCTCGTCCGGACGAGGTCAAGGCCTTGTTCCGCCAGGGGATCGGCGGCGCGCTCCAGTTGTTCCGGCTCCGCAATCTCGGGAAACGGGGCGGCCTGTCCGCGCGGCGGACCAAAGAACGAGCCTGACGCTCACGCACGGCAGCGACGCCTGGGGATCTCGAGGTCTATGATGGTCCGAACGGGCGATGGCTTGCCTCGACCAGGGCGAAGGCGCCCCGATGCGGTGAGTTCCGTGGGCCTGGCGTGGCGTGATCATGGGTAGAGACGTGACTATGCTGCGGCGCACGTGACTGGTGACACAGCAAGTAGCACAAGGGTGCGGACGCGGGCCGGCGGCCCGACGCCCGTGCGCGGTTGAGTGAGAGTGGGCGAGGAGCGGACGGTGGACGAGGTACTGGCGCGGGCCGGCATCTTCCAGGGGGTGGACCCCGCCGCGATCGAGGTGCTCACCGAGTCCCTCGAGCGCGTGGAGTTCCCCCGCGGGACGGTGATCTTCAACGAGGGCGAGCCCGGCGACCGGCTCTACATCGTCTCGACCGGCAAGGTGAAGATCGGTCGACGGTCCCCGGACGGTCGCGAGAACCTGCTCTCGATCTTCGGCCCGTCCGACATGTTCGGCGAGCTCTCGATCTTCGACCCGGGACCGCGCACCTCGACCGCCACGACGGTCACCGACGTGCGCGCCTACACGATGGACCGCAACGCGCTCCGCGAGTGGATCGCCCAGCGTCCGGAGATCGCCGAGCAGCTGCTGCGCGTCGTCGCCCGTCGGCTGCGCCGCACGAACAACCTGCTCGCGGACCTCATCTTCACCGACGTGCCCGGCCGCGTCGCGAAGGCGCTGCTGCAGCTCGCGCAGCGCTTCGGGTCCCAGGAGGCCGGCCTCCTGCGCGTCACCCACGACCTGACGCAGGAGGAGATCGCCCAGCTCGTCGGCGCCTCCCGCGAGACGGTCAACAAGGCCCTCGCCGACTTCGCCGCCCGCGGCTGGCTGCGCCTCGAGGGCAAGAGCGTCCTGATCCTCGAGCCGGACCGCCTCGCGCGGAGAGCCCGCTAGCCTCCGACGCGGCGCAGGTGCTCCAGCTGGGCGGCCACCGACTGATCGGCCGCCGGCCAGAGCTGCTCGTCGACGTCCGCGTAGACGATCTCCACGACCTGCCGCGGTGACGGGTCGGGCCCGAGCTCGCCCAGCGCGGCCCGGACCTGGTCGAGCCGCTGCTCGCGGTGGCGCAGGTAGTACTCGGCGGTCTCGCGTGCATCCGGCAGGTCTGGACCATGACCGGGCAGCAGCGTCGTCCCGGCGGGCAGCTCCGCGAGCCCGCGCAGGGAGTCCAGGTAGTCGGTCAGCGCCCCGGGATAGTCCCCGAGGACCGTCGTCCCGTAGCCCAGCACGGTGTCGCCGGTGAGGACGCTGCCGTCGTCGTCGACGACGAGGCAGAGCGAGTCGTCGGTGTGGCCCGGTGTGACGAGGACCCGCAGGTCGAGCCCCGCCACCCCGAGGCGCTCCCCGGCGCCGAGGCCCTCCGCCCCGAGCACCAGCGTCGGGTCCAGCGCCCGCACGGGCGCCCCGACGCGCTCGGCGAACGTCCGGGCCGCCTCGGTGTGGTCGAGGTGCCGGTGGGTCAGCAGCACGAGCTCGACGGGACCGCACGCCGCGAGGCGGTCGAGGTGCGTCGGGTCCTCCGGACCGGGGTCGACGACGACGCAGCCGGTCTGGCCGGGCGCGCGCAGGATCCAGGTGTTCGTGCCGTCGAGCGTCATCGGCGACGGGTTCTCGGCGAGCACCACCGACGCCGCCGCGGTGACCGGACGCAGCTGCTCGTAGGCGGGATGCGCCGGGGTGCCGTGCGGCGACGCCGGGACCACGCGCCCGCTCACCGGGCGGCGCCCAGCGCGTGCGGGGGCACCGCGAGGCGCACCCGGTCGCCCTGCGGCCGGAAGCTCGGTGTCACCGGCTCCGGGCGGCGCCCGGCCGCGGCCGCCAGGAGCGTCGCCGAGTCCCCCGCGGTGCCGAGCTCGGTGAGCACGGCCCACGTGGGTGGCATGAGCGCCCGCCGGCCCTCCTCCCACTCGCGCAGCGCCCGCGCCGGCGAGCACCAGGCCGCCGCCACGGCCTCGCTCGTCGCGCCGTCGGGTTCCTGGCCCTCGGGCACGGCGGCGACGAAGAACGCCGTGTCGTAGCGGCGCGGCGCGGTCTCCGGGGCGATCCAGCGTGCCCAGGGGCGCAGCCGCTCGGCCTCGATCCGCGCGGTCACGTCCCGCAGCGTGATCTCCCGGGACGTGAGGCGCTCACGCGCCCCCGCGGGCGGCTGCGTCCCGGCGAGCAGGACCCCGGTCTCCTCGAAGGTCTCCCGGACCGCACAGGCGAGCAGGGCGGCCGCGTCCGCGGGGGCCGCGCCCCAGCTGCGGGCCGCCTCGGCCGCGGTCGCCTCGTCCACCAGACCCTCGGCGAGGGCCTCGCGGTCCGTCGCGTCGAGGCCCCCACCCGGGAACACCGTCATCCCGCCGGCGAAGGCCATCTGGGTGGTCCGCTCCAGGACGAAGACCTCGAGGCCCTCGGCGCCGTCGCGGACGAGGATCACCGACGTCGCGAGCCGCGGCTCACCGGGCGGACCACTGCCGAGCCGGTCGAACGCGGGCCGGTCCATCCCGAACCGCGGGGGCAGGTCGACGAGATCGGTGCTCACCCGCTGCACCCTAAGCGGGGGGCGGCTGTCCGTCCTCGTCGTCGTGATCCCGCCGACGCGGCAGGCCGTGCCCGTTGACGGGCCCGTGGTGGCCGTTGGCGCCGGTGCCGTTGGTGCCGGCGGGCGGGCCGGCGGGGTAGCCGGGGCCCGGGGGTGGTCCGGTCGGGCGCGGACGCGGTGCCGTGGTGTCCTCGGAACCGGGCGGGGGCTGGTTCGGGGGCTGGTGCGGAGGTTGCTGCGGGGCCTGCGGCGGCTGGCCCCGGTACCCGAGCAGTGGATCGGGCGCGTCGGCCTCGAGACGCTCCCGGGAGGCCAGCTCCTCGTGCAGCCGCGCCAGCAGCTCGCGCTCCCGCTCGGAGAGCTGCGAGTCGAAGGTGTCCGGGCCCGAGCTCGACGCCGCGGGCCGCGGCGGCGGACCCGGCTCGGGGGTGGCCCCGGGCCGCGGCATCGGCCCGGTGGCCGGCTCGCGGGATCCGCCCGGGTCCTCCGAGCCGTGGTGGTGGCCGTTGGTCCGCGGCGGGGTCGCTGGGGCCGACGGCGTCGCCGGCGGGGGCGTCGACGCCGTCGGCGGGGGCATCGGTGCCGGCCCGGGTCCGGCCCCGGGGCCCGGCTCGACCGGCATCGCGAACTCGCCCGTCTCGTTCCGGCTGTGCCGCGAGCGCCGGCCGCCGGCCGCTCCCGCTGGCGGCTCCTCCGCAGGGACCGCGGGGATGTCGCCGGTCGCGGCGTCCGGGTCGACCGGACCCGGGGCATCCGCCGGGGACGTGCCGGACGGAGCGTCCGGGACGGCTGCGGTCGCCGGGTCGTCCGACCCGGGACCGAACGTCGGCGCGACCGGTCCCTCGGTCCATGCCGAGATCGGGTGCTGGTCGGAGAGGATCTCGTCCGGGGGCGGGGTGCGCCACAGCGCCGCGATGCGCTCGGCGGTCTGGCCCGTGTCGAGGTCGAGGGGCGCGGGCTCCTCGGGCGCGACGGTCTCGAGCTCGTCCGGGAGCGGGTCCGACGACGGCGGGGACGGCGGTCCGGCCGTGACCTCGGTGTCGGGGACGTCCGGCTCGTCATCCCGCCGCGCGCGACGCCCGATGATCTCCTCGGCCGGGCCTTCCGGCCCGGCGTCTTCCCCGCGCGGCGAGGTCGGCTCGGCGGGTGCACTCCGGCCGACGGGTGGCGTCGGCCCGACCGGCGCGGACGGCGACCAGAGGGACGACTCGCCCGCGTCGCGCGGCGCGCGGTCGACGCGCTCGATGCGGTCGGCGCGCGAGGCGCGGGCCGCCCGCGCCGCCGCTTCCCCGGGGGCGGGGCGCACCGGCGCCGTGAACTGCTCGTCGTCCTCGGCGGTCTCGACCCGCCCGCTCCGGATCCCGGCGGGCGTCCCGGTCCGCTCCAGCGGGTCCCGCCCGGCCTCGGCCACGGTGCGGTACTGGTCGTCGCCGGCGGCCGGGTCCCGCTCCGCGGGGGCGGGCTCGACGGCGGGCGCGTCGACCGTGCCGGCCGCGGCGCCGAGCCCGGCGGCCGAGGTCGGCACGCCGAAGGGCGGCACCTCGTCCCCGCCACGGCGCGGCCACGACGGCCCGGACTCCGGTGCGGCGCCGCCGCGGGCGCCGGGCGCCGCCGGTCCGCCGATCAGCGGCGCCGTCTCCTCGGCCGAGCTCGACGCGGTGCCCAGCGGCCGGGCCGCCCGGACCGCGGCACGGTGGTAGGCCGGGAGCTCGGCCCCGGCCGCGAACACCTCGACCGACACGGCGCCCAGCTCCCGGGCGGCGTGCGCCACGTGGTGGGCGACGTGCTCGCAGTCGTCGGCGGAGCGGGTCTCGACCAGCACGACCCGGTGCGGCACCGGGCCGGGCGCGGACCCGGCCGGCGTGGTCCGCCAGGCCTGGCGCACGCGCTGCACGCCCGGCAGCCGGGCGGCCGCGCGGGCGACGACCTCGCCCGCCCCACCGGACGCCGCACCCGAGGTCGGGGGGTCGGCGGTGAAGCGGTGGTCCTCGCGGCGGTCGGCCTCCGGGTCGCGGGGCAGCACATCGATCAGTTCCGGGTCGACGCGCGACGCGGCGAACCAGCGGCCCAGCACCGCGTGCTCCCGGGCGGTCACGCCGGCCCCGGCCGCCAGCAGGCAGCCGCCGAGCAGCTCCGCCGCGGCCGCGTCGTCCTCCACCGCGACCAGCTCGCGCACCGACGTCAGGGCGTCGTCGTCGATCCGGCCCGCGAGCGAGAGCAGCACCTCGTGCCGCCCCCCGGCGTCGGGGCGAGGGGGTGGCGGTGTCCCGGGACGCGAGTCGCCGCCGCCGCGCGCCGTGGGGGCACCGGGGCCGGGCTCCGGCTGGCGTCCGTGCGCGTCCCGCGCCGCGGGCGTCGCCGGGCCGTCCACGACCTCCCCGACCTCGTCGTCGGGCTCCGCGTCCTCGGGCCCGGCGTCGTCGCGCTCCGTGTCGTCGAGCTCCCGATCATCGAGCTCCCGATCATCGAGCTCCCGGTCATCGGCCGTCTCGGTCGGCCCGTCCGGTGACGCGTCCCGGTCGTCGCGTTCCGCGCGCACGTCGCCCAGCAGGTCCGCCGGGTCCGTGTCGAAGTCGAGGTCGAGGTCGAACCGCTCCGCGGTGCCGTCGACGGCCTCCGGCACCGCCGGCTGCACGGCGGCAGGCTCGGCCGAGGCAGGCTCCACCGAAGCCGGCTCCCTCGAGGCCGGCTCCCCGTGCGCGTCGTCGTCGGACGGGGTCGCCGACACCGCGGTCACCGGTGTGACGTCGCCGCCGGTCGGCACGTCGACCGACCCGCCGGCCGCGCGCAGGCGCCGGCGCTCGGCGACACGGCGCCAGGCGGCGAGCGCGACGGGGTCGCGGTCGGGGCGCTCACCGGCGGTGGCGCGGTCGCTGCGGACCGACCAGGGCGGGAGGTTGGCGATGTCGCCGGCGCCGCCGGCGAGCCCCGCGAGGTCGGCCTCCAGGTTCTCGAACCCGACGCGTCCGAGGCGGCGGGCGAGCCCGGGCGTGACGTCGTCGGCGAGATCCGCCAGGGCGGGCACCTCCGGCTCGCGCGGGAGCCCGAGGGGCCCCACGGCGCCGGGCCGCTCCTCGCCGGTCATGTCCCGCTCAGCCATGGCCCACCAGCTCCCCGGTCCGGTCGCCGACCGGCGGCGGCGTCGTGCGGCCGGCGTCGACGCGCCAGAGCACCTCGGCGGAGGCCAGGGCGGCGCGGTGGTAGGCCGTCGGGGCCGCCGACGGCCCGAGGACCTCCACGCACGGGTCGCTCTCGCCACGGGCCCGCAGGGCGCGCTGCACCGCGCCGGCCAGCGCCGCCTCGCCGCCCCGGGTCGACCCGTCGGCGGCGACGAGCACGACGCGCGCGGGCGCACCCGACGTCGTCCGCCAGGCGCGGCGCACCGCGGTCACACCCCCGGCGACGGGGGCGAGGGCGCGCAGCACGAGGTCGGTGTCGTCCCACCCGGGCCCGCCGGCGCCCGCGAACGTCACGCCCGTGTCGGGCGCGGCGTCGACGTGCAGCACCGCGTCGACCAGCCGGGCCGGTCCGCCCCAGGCGAGCACCACGGTCCGCAGGCGCGCCCGCTCGTCCTCGGTGATCCCGACGCGGTGCCGCAGGAGGGCGCGCGGCAGCGCGGTGCGCAGCGCGACGTGCGCGCCGCTGGACAGCCAGTCACGCAGCCGCCAGAGCAGGCGGTCCGGCAGCCGGCCCGGCATCGCCAGCAGGACGTCGTGGCACGCCCGCTCGGCCTCGCTCGACGACGCGGTCGGAGACCCGGCCCCGGTCTTCGTTTCCACCTGCTGCGCTCCGATCACCCGCGGCATTCCCGCCGGACCGCCCGACCTGCCGGGTGGGTCCGGTTCCAGCTCACGTGAGGTCGACGACGACCTCAACCTCGACCGGGGCGCCCAGCGGCAGCGCCGCGACTCCGATCGCCGAGCGGGCGTGCTCGCCCGCCGAGCCGAACACGTCGCCCAGGAGCTCCGACGCACCGTTGACCACGCCGGGCTGACCGCCGAACCCGGGCGCCGACGCCACGTAGCCGACGACCTTGACCACCGACGCGACCGCCTCGAGGCCCACCAGCGCGTCGATCGCGGCGAGCGCGTTCAGGGTGGCGATCCGGGCGTACGCGGCGGCGTCGTCCGGCTCGACCTCGGCGCCGACCAGGCCCGTCGCCGGCAGCTCCCCGCCGACGAGCGGCAGCTGGCCGGAGGTCCAGACCTGGTTCCCGGTGCGCCGCGCGGGCACGTAGATGCCCTTGGGCCCGGCGACCGGGGGCAGCTCGAGACCCAGCTCGGCCAGGCGCTCGCGCGGAGTCATCCGCGCGGCCGCTTGAGGTAGGCGACGAGCTGCTCACCGGTCGGGCCCGGCAGCACGGTGACCAGCTCCCAGCCGTCCTCACCCCACTGATCGAGGATCTGCTTGGTCGCGTGGGTCAGCAACGGCACCGTCGCGTACTCCCACGTCACGGGCTGCGCACTCATGGCCGCGAGGGTAGAGAAGGCCCCGCGGGGCGCTGTGACCCGGACCCCGCGCGCACCGGCCGCGGGGTCCCGCGGCGCCGCCTAGGTGTACCCGGCCGTCACGTTGGTGACAGGCGTGTGGTCGGGGCTCGGCCGCGGCAGGCG
>NZ_JBTWNF010000003.1:0-466422 GCF_054796175.1 Actinomycetospora sp. C-140
GTGCGCGTAGAAGCAGCGATCACCACGTTCGCTGCGTCAACAGGCGCGCCTCAGGCGGCGGCGCTGCCGGACTCGTCAGAGCCGGACTCGTCCGAGGCGGTGGGCTCCTCCGAGGACTCCGGGGCGGCGATGCCGTCGATGGCGATGCGCCGGGCACCGGGCTGGGCCGGCTCGGCGTGGGCGCCGGCGACGCGCAGGGTCAGCACACCGGCGTCGTAGGACGCGGTGACCGCGTCGGCGTCGACGTGCTGGGGGAGGGTGAAGCTCCGGCGGAACGAGCCGTGGCGGCTCTGTCGGTAGCCCTCGCCGGACTGCTCGTCGCGGCGCTCGCCCCGGACGGTCAGGCGGTCGCCGTCGACCTCGACGGTGACGTCCTTGGCGACGTCCACGCCGGGCAGCTCGACGCGGACCACGGCGTCGTCGCCCTCACGGACGACGTCGGTGGTCGGCGCGAACCAGGCAGCGGGGCGACCGGTGCCGGGGCGGCGGAACAGGGCGGGAGCGACGGCGAACGGGTCGACGAAGCGCGGGCCCCAGGGGATCAGGGTGCTCATGGTGGTTCCTCCTCGATGGGGAAGGCAGCCCGGCCTTGCGGGCTCTCGACTCATGCAACCTGAGTCGGTTCCGCTCAATTCCCGTCGGGAGAACTTTCGAGCTGGGGGATTTCCTGATGTTGAACGCCAGCGTGGACGCCAGGCTGGCAACCACACGCCGACCCCGGGCGACGGGGCGACGGGCTACGGGGCGACGGGCTACGGGGCGCGGTCGTCGCGGACGTCGGCGTAACGGGAGCGCACCTGCTCGGAGATCGAGGCGTCGGTGACGTCGCGCGTGGTCTCGCGGGCGACGGTCCAGCCCGGCTCCTCACCGTGCAGCGCCCAGGCCGCCTGGCGGGCGGCGCCGAGGGCGACGTACTCCTGGGGCGCGAGGACCTCGACGGGCAGCCCGAGGACGTCGGGCGCGAGGTCCGCGACCGCCCGGGAGCGCGAGCCGCCGCCGATGAGCAGGGCCCGCCGGACCGGCACGTCCTGCGCGGCCAGCGCGTCGACGGCGTCGGCGAGCCCGCAGAGCATGCCCTCGACGGTCGCTCGGGCGAGGTTCTCGCGGGTGGCGTTCGCCGTGGTCAGCCCGACGTAGCGGCCCTGGGCCCCCGGGCGGTTGGGGGTGCGCTCGCCGTCGAGGTACGGCAGCAGGGTCAGCCCGCCCGCGCCCGGAGCAGCGCCCAGGGCCAGCTCGTCGAACCCGGCCGGGTCGACGCCGAGCAGCGCCGCCCCGGCGCCGAGCACGCGCGCGGCGTTGAGGGTGGCCAGCAGCGGCAGGTAGCCCCCGCGCGCGTCGGCGAAGCCCGCCACGAGCCCCGAGGCGTCGGTGGTGGGCCGGTCGTGGCCGGTGAACACCGCGCCGGAGGTCCCGATCGAGATGACGACCTCGCCGGGTCCCGGCCCGATCGCGAGCGACGCGCCGGCGTTGTCGCCGGTGCCGGCCGAGACCGCGAGCCCGTCCGGCGTCCGTCCGACCACCTCACCGGGCGCGGCCACCCGCGGCACGTCGAGCCCGCGCCCGAACGCCATCTCCAGCAGGTCGGGGCGGTAGTCCTCGGTGACGGTCGACCAGTAGCCGGTGCCCGACGCGTCGCCACGGTCGGTGGTCGCCTCGGCGGGCGAGCCGCGCAGCCGCCAGGTCAGCCAGTCGTGCGGCAGCATCACCCGCCGCGCGCGGTCGGCGACGTCGGGCTCGGCGCGGGAGGTCCAGCGCAGCTTGGTGGCGGTGATGCTCGCGACCGGCACGGTGCCGACGGCCTCGGCCCACTGGTCGGGCCCGCCGAGCTCCTCGATCAGCGCCTCGGCGTCCGGCGCGGACCGGGTGTCGTTCCACAGCAGCGCGTCGCGCACCGGCTCGCCGCCCTCGTCGAGCAGCACCATCCCGTGCTGCTGGCCGGCGACGCCGATGGCGGCGACGTCGGAGGTCCCGACCTCACCGAGCGCCCCCGCGAGCGCGTCCCACCACGCCCGCGGATCGACCTCCGTGCCGTCGGGGTGGCCGCGACGGGCCTCCCGCACGATCGTCCCGTCGGCCGGGTCCACGACGAGCACCTTGGTGGCCTGGGTCGAGGAGTCGACCCCGGCGACATACCGCTCCGAACGCGCCATGGCCGCAGTATCCCCACGATTAGGGTGACGTCGCGTGACCACTGGGGGGTTCCGGGAACGGTTCGTGGTCTGCGGCGAGGACATGCTCTCCCTGCGCATGGTCGAGGCGCTCGTGCGGCAGGCGCGGCGCGGTACCACCGACGTCGTCGTCCTGACGGCGCCGGGCGGCGCCGTGGTCGACCGGCTGCGGGCGATCCGCGGGGTCGAGGTCGTCGAGGTCGCCGAGCCCGACGACGAGGCCTTCGCCGCGGCCGGGGTCGACGCCGCGACGTCGGTGGCGCTCGTGCACCGCGACGACGTCGTCAACATCCACCGCGCCCTGCGCGTGCAGGAGCTCGCGCCCGCCGCGCGCCTCGTCGTCCGGCTCCACGCGCCGGCGCTGGCCGGGCGGATCCGGATGCTGCTGCCCCACGCCACGGTGCTGTCGGTCTCGGCGACGGCCGCGCCCGCCTTCGTCACCGCGGCGATCGGTGCGAGCTCGCGCCAGGACGTCGACCTGCCCGGCCACCCGATGATCGTCGCCGACCGCGACGGGCTGCGGCCCGAGCGCGTCGTGTGCGGGCTCGCGCGCCGCCCGGACGTCGGCGAGCCCGAGCTGCTCCCGGTCGACGACACCGGCGCCGACCTCGTCCTCGCCCGCGTCCCGCTCCACCGCGAGGGGCGCGTCGTCGGGCACCGCCGCGCGATCTGGCGGCGGGTGCTGAGCCGGATGTGGCGCCGGGTCCGCGCGAGCATGACCCGCTCGCTCGCCCAGGCGACCCTCGGGCTGATCGGGCTGCTCGTGCTCGGCACGGTCGCGTTCGCGACGCTGGCCGACCTCTCGTGGGGCGACGCGATCTTCCTGACCGTCCTGGACTCCGCGGGGGCCGCCGACCCGGACACCCACGTCTCGCCGGTCGCCCGCACGATCCAGGCGCTCGTCACCGTCGTCGGGATCGCGATCATCCCGCTGGTGACCGCCGTCGTGGTCGACGCGGCGGTCAGTGCCCGGTTCGCCGGCACGCCCCAGCGCTCGCGGCCGCGGCGGGGGCACGTCGTGGTGGTCGGCCTGGGCAACGTCGGGGTCCGCGTCGTCGAGCAGCTGCACGAGCGCGGTGTCCCGGTGGTCGCGGTCGACGACGTGGAGGGGCCCGGGGTGACCCAGGTGCGCCGCCTGGGCGTGCCCGTGATCGTCGGCGACTCGACGCGGCAGTCGACCCTGGACGCGGCCTCGGTCGCCGACTGCCGCGCGCTCGTCGCCGTCGGGCGCGACGACGTCGCGAACCTCGAGACCGGTCTGGTCGGCCGCTCCCTGCGCGCGCGGCTGCGGGTGGTGCTGCGGCTGCGCGACGACGACCTCGCCCGCCGGCTCGACCGCACGCTCGAGGTGGCGGTCTCCCGCAGCGTCTCGTTCCTCGCGGCGCCGGCGTTCGCCGCGGCGATGCGCGAGCACCAGGTGGTGGCCACCGTCCCGGTCGGGCGCTCGGTGCTCCTGCTCGCCGACGTCCCGATCGGGCGCAGCGCGCTGCTCGCGGGCCTGGCCGCGTCCGTGGCGGAGATCGAGGGCGAGGTCCGCGTGGTGGGGGTCTACCGCGGCTCCGGGGAGGACGCGGTGCTCGAGTGCCCGCCGCGGCCCCAGCGCCGGCTCAAGGTCGGGGACCGTCTCGTCGTCGCCGCGACCCGCAACGGGCTGGTGGACGTGCACGCGCGGTGCGCCGCCCGGATCTCCTCCTGACGCTCCTGCTCACGCCGTCCGCGCCGGACCACTGCGAGCGGCTCGGGAACCGGACGGCTCGGCCGGAGCGGGCTCGCAGCCGCACGACTCCCGGATGATCATTTCCGGCGGGATGCGGCGGGTGGTGGCCGGGGCGTCGGGCTCGGCGATGCGCGCCAGCAGCATGTGCACGGCCGTCGCCGCGATCTCGTGGAACGGCTGGGCCACGACGGTCAGGCGCGGGGAGAAGAGATCCGCCCAGGCGAAGTCGTCGAACGACGCGACGGCGACGTCGCCGGGCACCGAGAGCCCGGTGTCGCGCAGCGCCTGCAGGACGCCGATGGTCATGCTGTTGTTGCCGGCGACGATCGCCGTCGGCGGGTCGTCGAGGGCCAGCAGGCGGTGGGTCGCGGTCCGGGCCGTGGCGGTCTCGGAGGCGCCGGTGACCTCGAGGTCGGGGTCGACGGGCAGGTCGCGGGCGCGCAGCGCGTCGCGGTGGCCGTCGCGGCGCTCCGAGGTGGTGGCGAGCCCGGCGAGCCCGGCGACGAGGCCGATGCGGGTGTGCCCGTGGTCGGCGAGGTGGCCGGTCAGCGCGGCGGTCGCGTCCCGGTTCTCGCTGCCGACCTGGTCGTGGCCGGCGTCGATGAGGCGGTCGAGCAGCACCGTGGGCACCTCGTGGCGCGCGAGGTAGGCGAGCGCGGCGTCCGGGGCCGCCGACGGCGCGAGCACGACGCCGTCGACGCGGTGGTGGTGCAGGCGGGTGACGACGGTGAGCTCGTAGTCCGGGTCCTCGTGGGGATCGACCAGGAGCAGCGTGTAGCCCGCCGAGGCCGCCGCGGACTCGGCGGCGTGCAGCAGCTCGCCGAAGTACGGGTTCGAGATCGCGGACAGGACCAGGCCCATCGTCGTCGTCCGCGCGGTCGCCAGGGAGCGGGCGACCGTGTTGGGCGTGTACTGCGTCGCGGCGACGGCGGAGAGGACGAGTTCGCGGGTGCGGGCGCGTACGGGACGGGTCCCGTTGAGGACGTGGGAGACGGTGGCCGTCGAGACCCCGGCCATCCGCGCGACATCGGCCATCGTGACCATGCGCGGCTCCCGTCCATCCGGCGGTGTCGCGTCGGCGACCTGCCGCCCCCACGCGCAAGTTGTACCGCCTGCGCGCGATCGGCGCTCGCTCCCGATCTGACGCGGTTAAGCGCTTGCTTATGACGGAGCGGAGCTTTACGGTCACGCCACCGCCAGTGGCCCACGTCACGGACGTTGCCGGCGCGGGACCGATGACGGCGGATCACGGGGGGCGGGAGGCGCGATGCGCGGCGCGGCGCAACGTCGGGGGCGGGGCCGGGCACCGGCGGTCCTCGGGGCGGTCCTGGCGAGCCTGGCGTTGCTCGCCGGCTGCTCCGGCGCGGGTGCGCTGGGGGCGGCCGAGGGCGTCGAGACCGTCACGGTCGCCATCGTGTCCAACCCGCAGATGGAGGACGCGATCTCGCTCGCGCCCCAGTTCGAGGCGGAGAACCCGGGCATCCGGCTGCGGTTCGTCTCGCTGTCGGAGAACGAGGCCCGCGCCAAGATCACCGCGTCGGTGGCCACCGGCGGCGGCGAGTTCGACATCGTCATGATCTCGAACTACGAGACGCCGCAGTGGGCGCAGAACGGCTGGCTCACGAACCTCGAGCCCTACATGGCCGCGACCCCGGGCTACGACCGCAACGACTTCATCCCCACGGTGCGCGACTCGCTGTCCTACCAGGGCGCGATGTACTCGGTGCCGTTCTACGGCGAGTCGTCGTTCCTCATGTACCGCAAGGACCTCTTCGAGCAGGCCGGCATCCAGATGCCCGCGCAGCCGACGTGGCCGCAGATCGCGCAGATCGCCGCCCAGCTCGACCAGGGCCAGGGTCAGCGCCGCGGCATCTGCCTGCGCGGCAAGCCGGGCTGGGGCGAGGTCATGGCGCCGCTCGACACGGTGATCAACACCTTCGGCGGCCGCTGGTACGACCCGCAGTGGCGCGCGCAGCTGACCTCCCCCGAGGTGCGCCAGGCCGTGCAGTTCTACGTCGACCTCGTCCGGGAGCACGGCGAGCCGGGCGCGTCGCAGGCCGGCTTCTCCGAGTGCGCGACGCAGTTCGGCCAGGGCGAGGTCGCGATGTGGTACGACGCGACGTCGGCCGCGGGCACCGTCGAGGACCCCGAGGAGTCGACGGTCTCCGGCAAGATCGGCTACGCCCCGGCGCCCGTCGTCGCGACGCCGTCCTCGGGCTGGCTGTACACCTGGTCGCTGGGCATCCCGCAGACCTCCCCGCGCAAGGACGCCGCGTGGCGGTTCATGTCCTGGATGAGCAGCAAGGAGTACATCCAGCGGGCCGGCAACGATCCCAGCATCGGGTGGACCTCCGTGCCGCCCGGGTCCCGCCAGTCGACCTACCAGATCCCGCAGTACCAGCAGGTGGCCGGCCAGTACGCGCCGCTGATCCTCGACGGTCTGCAGCGGGCCAACCAGCAGCAGCCGACCGTGCAGCCGGTGCCGTACCAGGGCGTGCAGTTCGTCCGCATCCCCGAGTTCCAGGACCTCGGCACCCGGGTGAGCCAGCAGATCAGCGCGGCGATCGCCGGGCAGATCAGCGTCGACGAGGCCCTGGAGCAGTCGCAGAACTACGCGGAGACGGTGGGGGAGAGCTACCAGCGATGACAGCGACACTGGAAGAACGCCCCGCCCCCGAGGCCAACGTCGGCGGCGCCGCGATGGTCGACCGTGCCGAGGGGTGGCGGCGCCGAGGCCCGCTGCTCCCGGCGCTGATCTTCACGATCATCGTCACCCAGATCCCGTTCCTGCTGACGCTCTACTACTCGCTGCAGTCGTGGAACCTGGTCCGGCCGGGGTCGCAGGAGTTCGTCTGGTTCTCGAACTACGGCGACGTCTTCACCGACAGCCAGTTCCGGACGGTCGCGCTCAACACCGTGATCATGACGCTGGGCTCGGTGCTCATCGCCGTGGTCCTCGGACTGCTGCTGGCGCTGCTGCTCAACCGCCAGTTCGCCGGCCGCGGCATCGTGCGCACGCTGCTCATCACGCCGTTCCTCATCACGCCGGTGGCCGCGGCGCTGCTCTGGAAGACGGTGCTGCTCGACCCGACGCTCGGCCTGATCAACTTCGTGCTCACGCCGTTCGGCCTGTCGGGCACGGAGTGGATCAGCCAGTACCCGCTGGCCTCGGTGATGGCCGCGCTGATCTGGCAGTGGACCCCGTTCATGATGCTGCTGCTGCTCGCGGGCCTGCAGAGCATGCCGACCGACCAGCTGGAGGCGGCGCGGGTCGACGGGGCGAGCGCGTGGTCGACGTTCCGGGAGCTGACGCTGCCGCACCTGCGGCGGTTCATCGAGCTGGGCGTCGTGCTCGGCACGATCTACCTGGTCAACATCTTCGACCAGGTCTACATGATGACCCAGGGCGGCCCCGGCGTGGCCAGCGCGAACCTGCCGTTCTACATCTACCAGCGCGCCTTCCTGGGCTTCGACATCGGCCAGTCCGCGGCGATGGGCGTGGTCGTGGTCATCCTGACCCTGATCGCGGCGAACTTCGCGCTGCGCCTGATCTTCCGTTCGTTCAGTGGCGAGCAGGAGGCGGCCTGATGGCGGTCACGACGAGCACCCCACCCGACACGCAGCAGCCCGCGGCGCCGCCCGAGCCCCGTCGCCAGAAGCGCAGCGCCGCGAACGTGTGGCTGGGCGTCATCGCCTGGATCGTGGGCATCGCGTTCTTCTTCCCGGTCTTCTGGATGGTGCTCACCTCCTTCAAGCAGGAGACCGACGCCTACACGACGACGCCGAAGATCATCTTCGAGCCGACGCTGGAGCAGTACGAGGGCGTCTTCTCCGCCGGCGTCGGTCCGTACCTGGTGAACTCCGTGATCGCCACGGTGTTCTCCACGCTGTTCGTGCTGCTCCTGGGCATCCCGGCCGCGTTCGCGGTGTCGCTGCGCCCGGTGAAGAAGACCCAGGACGTCCTGTTCTTCTTCATCTCGACCAAGATGCTGCCGGTCGTCGCGGTGATCGTGCCCATCTACGTCGTGGTCAACCAGATCGGGATGCTCGACAACATCTGGACCCTGGTCGTGCTCTACACCGGCATGAACCTGCCGATCGCGGTGTGGATGATGCGCTCGTTCTTCCTCGAGGTCCCGGGTGAGCTGCTCGAGCAGGCCAGCATCGACGGCGCGCCGCTGTGGCGCACGCTGCGCGAGATCGTGCTGCCGATCATCTCGCCGGGCATCTTCGCCACGGCGCTGATCTGCGTGATCTTCGCGTGGAACGAGTTCTTCTTCGCGGTCAACCTCACCGCGGCGAACGCCGGCACCGTGCCGGTCTTCCTGGTCGGGTTCATCACCTCGGAGGGCCTGTACTGGGCCCAGCTCTCCGCGGCGGCGACCATGGCCGCACTGCCCGTGGTGATCGCGGGCTGGGTGGCGCAGAACAAGCTGGTGCAGGGCCTGTCGTTCGGTGCGGTCAAGTAGAGCAAGGGGAGCAGAACAGTGGCCGAAGTGGTGTTCGACCAGGCCTCGCGCATCTACACCCCGGGCGCGAAGCCGGCGGTCGACAGCCTGGACCTGACCATCGCCGACGGCGACCTCGTCGTGCTCGTCGGACCCTCGGGCTCGGGGAAGTCGACCGCGCTGCGGATGCTGGCGGGCCTCGAGCCGATCGACGCGGGCTCGGTGCGCATCGACGGCCGCGACGTCGTCGACGTGCCGTCCAAGGACCGCGACATCGCGATGGTGTTCCAGAACTACGCGCTCTACCCGTCGAAGACGGTCGCGGAGAACATGGCCTTCCCGCTGAAGATGCGCGGGATGGACAAGGAGGAGCGCGGGCAGCGCGTCCGCCAGGCCGCGGACATGCTCGGGCTCACCGAGTACCTCGACCGCAAGCCGAAGGCGCTCTCCGGTGGCCAGCGCCAGCGCGTCGCGATGGGCCGGGCGATCGTGCGCGAGCCGCAGGTGTTCCTCATGGACGAGCCGCTGTCGAACCTCGACGCCAAGATGCGCGTGCAGACCCGCGCGCAGATCGCCGAGATGCAGAACCGGCTCGAGGTGTCGACGGTCTACGTCACCCACGACCAGGTCGAGGCCATGACGATGGGCGACAAGGTCGCCGTGCTCGCCAACGGCCAGCTCCAGCAGTACGCGACGCCGCCGGAGCTCTACGACCGCCCGATCAACGCCTTCGTCGCCGGGTTCATCGGCTCGCCCGCGATGAACCTGCTCGACCTGCCGCGCTCGTCGAGCGGCGTCACGCTCGGCGGCGTCGAGATCCCGCTCCCGCGCGAGATCTCGGACGCCGCGGGGTCGCGCGACAAGCTCACCGTCGGCGTCCGCCCCGAGGACTGGGTGCTCGAGAGCAACGACGCCGACGCCGGGTCCGTGGTCAAGGCGGTGGTGGACGTCGTCGAGGAGCTCGGCAGCGAGTCCTACCTCTACGCCCACCTCGCCGAGGACACGTCGACGACGATCGTCGTGCGGGGTCCGGGCCGGGTGCAGGTCCGTTTCGGCGACCCGATCGCGGTGCGCCCCAACCCCGAGGCCCTGCACGTCTTCGACGCCGAGACGGGACAGCGCCTGCCCTAGTACTCGGGCAGGTCGATCGCGGTGGCCGCGCTGGCCACCCAATGCTCGTCGAACCCCTCGACGGACTCGCTCGCGCCGGTCATCTGGCGCGTGCGCTCGGCGTTGACCAGCGCGAGGTGCTGGTTGGCCTCGACGAACCCGCGCATCCGCTCGCGGTACGCCGCGAACGCCGTGGGCTCGCCCTGGGCGCGGGCCAGCTCGCCGGCGAGCACGTACGCGCCGACCATCGCGAGGCTCGTGCCCTGCCCCGACACCGCGGTGGCGCAGTAGGCGGCGTCGCCGACGAGGACGACGCGCCCGCGCGACCAGTCCTCCATGCGCACCTGGGTCATGGGGGAGAGGTAGAAGTCGTCGGCGCCCGCCATGCCCTCGAGCATCTCCGGGATGCGCCAGCCGCCGGCGGCGAAGGCCTCGGCGACCAGGCGGCGCTGCAGGCCGAGGTCGCGGTGATCGTAGGTGACGGGCCCGTCCGCCGGGTCGGCCCACCCCATGACCGCCCGGACCTCGGTGTTGTCCCGCGCCGTGTACAGCCCGACCATCGCGTCCGGGCGCTGGAGGAACACCTGCCAGCGGTCGAGCCCGAACGTGTTGGGCAGGGTGAACACGGCGATGTGCTGGCCGAGCGGGTACAGCCGGCCGTCGTCGTCGGGGCCGAAGGCGAGCCGCCGGACCCCGGAGAACTGGCCGTCGGCACCCACGACGAGGTCGACGTCGCGGCGCTCGCCGCTGCTCAGCTCCACGCGGACGCGGTCCCCGGTGTCCACGAGGCCGGTGACCCGCGCGCCGTAGTGGTACTCCACGCCGGCGGTCGCGCCGACCAGGATGTCGACGAGGTCGTCGCGCAGGATCTCCACGTCGGGCCCGTCGACCGGCCCACCGGTGAGCGTGAGGTCGGTGGTGCGCATCAGCTCGGTGCCGTCCTCGCCGACCACGGACATGCCGCGCATGTCGGTGCGCGCCCCGCGGAGCGCGTCCCCCAGGCCCATCCGCTCGGCGATCGTGAGCGCCGGGCCGCGGACGTCGACGGCCTGACCGCCGCGGCGCGGCGTCGGCGACGCCTCCACGACGACGGGCGTGAACCCGTGGTGGCGCAGCCAGTACGCGGTCGTCGCGCCCGCCACGCCCCCGCCGGACACCAGCACGTCGGTCATCTGTTCCTCCTCGCAGTACGGTGTACGAGCAGGAAATCTGCCGGTGGGCAAGGCCGCGCCGGCGAACTGTGCCGGCACAGACAGGACAGATCGTGGACGACGACCTCCCCTCGGAACGGGTCGCGGCGGCGCTGCGCGGCCGGATCGTCGACGGCGACCTGGGGCCGGGCGACCGCGTCCCCTCGACGCGGGCGCTGGCCGCCGAGCACGGCGTCGCGCTCTCGACGGCGGCGCGGGCGCTGACCCTGCTGCGCGACCGGGGCTGGATCCGCACGGTGCCCCGCTCCGGGTCGGTGGTGGCGTCGCGGGCCGAGGCCGAGCCCCGTCCGGCGCCGCGGGCGGGCAGCCGGGACGTCGTCGAGGTCGCGATCGAGATCGCGGACGCCGACGGGCTCGCGGCGCTGTCGATGCGCCGCGTCGCGAGCGCCCTCGGGGTCCCGACGATGTCGCTGTACCGGCTGGTGCGCGGCAAGGAGGACCTGCTCGTCGCGATGATCGACGCGGTGTTCGCCGCCGCCGCGCTGCCGCCGGCCACGGGGTCCTGGCGCGTGCGGCTGGAGGCCCTCGCGCGGCGGCAGTGGCGGGTGCACCGGCGACACCCCTGGCTCGCCCGGGCCCTGTCGCTGAGCAGGCCTCAGTCCTCGCCGGCACTGCTGCGCCTCGCGGAGGCCGAGCTCGCCGCGCTGGAGGAGGTCGTCGCCGACCCCGTCACCCGTTTCGACCTGCACGTCGTGCTGACCAGCTACGTCCGGGGCATGGCCGTCGACCTCGCCGCGGAGCTCGACGCCGAGGCCGACACCGGCGTCGACGCGGACACCTGGGCCGACCGGGACCCCCGGCTGCGCGAGACCCTGCACCGCCACGGCGGCCCGGCCCTGCGCCGCGTCGGCGACTACCCCTACGACCTGCAGCGCATCTTCGACGCCGGCCTCACCGCGCTCCTCGACGGGTTCGAGCACCGCCGGGGTGGTCAGCGAAGTGCCGTCACGGACACTGAGCGTCCGTATCGGGACTTCGATCACCGGTCCGGGAGGATCGAGCCATGATTCGCAACGTGGTGATGGGCCGGGTCCGCGAAGGCGTGCCGGCCGAGCAGGTCGAGGCGGCGATCCAGGCCCTGCGTGACCTCACCGTGGACGGCGTCGAGTTCCGCCTCGTCGGGGGCCAGGACCGCGGCCTGCGCGAGGGCAACGCGAGCTTCGCCCTGACCGCCGACTTCGTCGACGACGAGGCCTACCGGATCTACGACGCCGACCCGGAGCACAACCGCATCCGCCGCGAGCTCTTCGCGCCGATCGCGGCGTCGATCGACCGCATCCAGTTCGCCCTGCCCGACGACCGCTGAGGAAAATCCGTTCGCCCGGTTCGTCCCGATCCGGACAGGGTGGGGTCATGGCCCACGTCCTCGTGGTCGGTGCCGGCGCGCACGGACACACCCACCCCCACCTGCCCGTCGTCGCCGAGCTCGTCGCCCGCGGCCACCGGGTCACCTACGCGATCCCGGCGCCGTTCGCGGACCTGGTCGCGGCGGCGGGCGCCACGCCGCTGGTGCACCCCTCGGTGCTCCCCGACCAGGCCCGCGGCGAGCAGTGGCCCACCGACCCCGTCGCGGGCACCGCGCTCTTCCTCGACGAGGCGGTGCGGTCGCTCCCGCCGATCCGCCGGGCCCTCGCCGACGACGTGCCGGACATCGCCCTGTACGACATCGGCGGCTACCCCGCGATCGTCCTGGCGCGCGGCTGGGGCATCCCCGCGGTGCAGCTCTCGCCCGCGCTCGTCGCGTGGGACGGCTACGAGACCGACCTCGCCGACGACCTCGCCTTCCGCGCGACCCCCGGGTACGCCGCGTACCTCGCGCGGTTCTCGGCGTGGCTCGCCGGGTTCGGGATCGACGACGACCCCGAGCAGCTCGTCGGGCGCCCACGGCGTTCTATCGTCGAGATCCCGCGCGCCCTGCAGCCGTGCGCCGACCGCGTCGACCCGGACGTCTACACGTTCGTCGGGCCGGATCTGGACCGGCGGGCGCAGGAGGAGCAGTGGCCCGCCCCGGAGCGCCCGCTCGTGCTCGTGTCGTTCGGGTCGGCGTACCACGAGCACCCGGACCTGTTCCGCGCCTGCGCCGACGCCTTCGCCCCGGCGGGGTGGGAGGTCGTGCTGGCGATCGGCCCGCACGTCGACCTCGACACGCTGGGCGAGCTGCCCGAGCACGTGACGGCGCACCGCTGGGTGCCGCAGCTCGGGGTGCTCGGCCGGGCGAGCGCGTTCGTCACCCACGCCGGCATGGGCGGGTGCGCCGAGGGGCTCTTCCAGGGCGTCCCCATGATCGCGATCCCGCAGGCCGTCGACCAGTTCGGCAACGCGGCGATGCTCGAGGCGGCGGGCGTGGCCCGCACGGTGCCGTCCGCCGAGGCGACGCCGGAGCGGCTGCGCGAGGTGCTCCTCGCGCTGACGTCGTCGCCGGACGTCGCGGCGCGGCTCGCGGCGGAACAGGACGCGATCCGCCGGGGCGGCGGCGCGGCCGCGGCGGCCGACGTGGTCGAGGCGGAGCTCGCCTCAGATGAGTCAGCGAAGTGCCGTTACTGACGCTCAGCGTCCGTGACGGCGCGTCGCCGACACGCCGGCTACACCTGCACGACCGCGAGGTGGTTGCCGTCGGGGTCGCGCATCATGAACAGCGTCGGCGCGCCGGGCGCCTCCATGACCGGGTCGAGGTCGACGCCGCCGATCGCGGTGAGGCGGGCGTGCTCGGCGCGGACGTCCGGGGTCTCGACGCCGATGCTGCCGCCGCCTGGCTGCCCGCCCATCGGCGGGTTCAGCGCGAGCCGCGCGGTGGAGCCCGGCGGCGCGACCTCGACCCAGCGATTCTCGCCGTTCTCGCCGAAGCGGGCGTCGCCGCGCAGCTCCCACCCGAGCGTCCGTGTGTAGAAGGCGAGCGCGGCGTCCTGGTCGGCGACGGCGAACATCGCGACGCCGAGGTTCGAGACGGTGGTGCTGGTGGGGGTCGGCGCGGTCATCGGGGCTCCTCGGCGGCGGGGCGGTGGGAGCTCCGTACTGTAGGGGGACGCCGTGATCCTGAACAAGGACCAGAAGGGTCAGCCCGAGATGTAGGCCTCGAGCTGGTCGCGGTGCTCCTCGAGCTGGTCGATCCGGTTCTTGACGACGTCGCCGATGCTGACGATCCCCGCCAGCCGGTCCTGGTCGTCGACGACGGGGACGTGCCGGATGCGGCGCTCGGTCATCGTGCGGCTGAGGGTCTGCAGGTCCTCGCCGCCGCGACAGGTGGCGACGACGCTGGTCATGATCTCGGAGACCGGTGCGGCGAGGAGGTCGGCCCCACGCTGGTGCAGGTGCCGCACGACGTCGCGCTCGGAGACGATGCCGGCCAGCCGCTCGCCCTCGATGACGACGGCGGCGCCGACGTTGCGCTCGGCGAGCACGGCCAGCAGCTCGGTGACCGGGGCGTCGGGCGGGACGGTGAGCACCGCGGTCCCTTTGCGAGCGAGCACGTCCGCGATGCGCATGGCCGGTCCCTTCGTCGGGTTCTCGACGTCACACGAATATGACAGGAACCGTCCGGGTTCAGCCAGCCCCGGACGGTGACTTCTCGTGGCGGCCGACCATCACCGCGACCGCGAGCAACGGGACGGCCAGCGCGGCGACGAGGACGGGCAGCGACACCCACGGCGAGCCCGCGCCGACCGTCGCGAGCACCCCGAGCGCGACCGCCTCCGACCCGAGCCCGGCCACCGACGTGACGGTGGCGCGCGCCTCCCCGGTGACGGCGTCCTGGACCCGGGTCTCGACGACCACCAGCAGCATCTGCAGGACGCCCCACCCGGCGCCGAGCACGGCGAAGCCGGGGCCGAGGGGGAGGAGCGCTCCGACGGCCACGGCGGTCGCCGCGAGGGCCAGCAGCACGCCGAGCACCGGTCCGCGGGCCCGTGCGACGCGGCCGGCGAGGGCGACGCAGGCGCTCTCCGCGACGCCGACGCCGGCGAGGACGAGCGCGGTCACCGCCGGCGAGGCGCCCCGGTCGGCGGCGAGCAGCGGCAGGTACTCGTCGATCGCCATGAGGCCGGTGAAGACGGCGGTGACGACGACCGCGCGACGCAGCAGGGCGGTGCGCGAGACCTCGGCGAGCCCGGCGCGCAGCGTCGCCCACCACGCGGTGAGCGCGCCCCGGGATGACGCCCGGGGCGTCCGGGGTCGGTCGGCCTCCGGCAACGTCAGGGCGAGAGCCGCTCCGGCGAGCGCGGCGCCCGCGCCGACCAGGCCCGGCAGCACGTAGCCGCCGGACTGCACGAGCGGCGCGGCGGCGAGCGTCGCGAGCAGCGTGGCCGCGAGGTAGCCGGAGCGGGCGCGGCCCATCAGCGTGGCGTAGCCCTCGGCGGCGTCCCACCCGGCCAGCGCGTCGTACGTCAGGGCCTCGAGGGTGCCGGATGCGAGCGCGGTCCCGAGGCCCCAGAGCACGAAGCCCAGCGCGAAGACCGGGAGGCTCGGGGCGAGCACCCACAGGGCGAACGCCGACCCGGACAGCAGGCCGGCCAGCGCGAGCATCCGCCGCCGCGAGGTGATGTCGGCCCAGGCCCCCGACGGCACCTCGAAGGCCAGCGTCGTGACCGACCACAGCCCGAACAGCGCCGAGATCGCGGTGTCGGAGAGGCCGTGCTCGGCGAAGAGCAGGGCGTAGAGCGGGTACAGCGGCACGAACTGGCCGAGCGCCTCGACGGCGACGACCCGGGCGCCGAACCCGCGCGGGACCCTGCTGTCAGGCGATCAATGTCGCCGGAACGCGTTCTGCACGTGCTCCAGCCTATGTGAGCGAACTTTGGTGCTATAGCCCCGAAGTTCGCTCACGTACGAGACTGGCCGCCATGAGCGAGCCCATGACCCCGAGCGGCGGCAGCAGCCACGTCGAGCGCGCCTACCGCCTGCAGGGTCCCGACGACGCCCGCGCGCTCTACGACGAGTGGGCGGAGAGCTACGACGCCGAGCTCGCCGGCGAGACCCAGGGCTACGTCGCGCCGGGCCTCGCCGCCGACACCGTCGTGCGCGTCGCGGGCACCGGCGTCACCGTGCTCGACGCCGGGTGCGGGACCGGGCTGGTCGGCGCGGCGCTCGCCGAGCGCGGCGTCGGATTGATCGACGGCGTGGACGTCTCGCCCGGCATGCTCGAGCAGGCCCGGGCCACCGGCGCCTACCGCACCCTCGAACCCGCCGACCTCACCCGCCCGCTGCCCACGCCCGCCGACAGCTACGACGCCGTCGTGTGCGTCGGCACGCTGACACACGGCCACGTCGGGCCCGAGGCGCTCGCCGAGTTCGTGCGCCTCACCCGTCCGGGCGGCACCGTCGTCGCCACCGTGCTCGACGACATCTGGGAGTCCGGCGGATACCGCAGCGAGGTCGACCGGCTGGCCGCGTCCGGTGCCGCCGAGCTCGTGTCGGCGGACATCACCCCGTACCGCGCCGGCGCGGGTGTGGACGCGCGGATGCTGGTGCTCGCCGCCCGCTGAGGGATAGAACGGTGACCATGAGCGATCAGCCCGAGATCCTGTGGCAGCCCGACGAGGAGACGGTCCGGCGGGCGCGGATCACCGCGTTCGCGCAGCGGGTGGCCCGGGAGCACGGGGCGACCGTCGACGACTACGACCAGCTCTGGCGCTGGTCCACCGAGAACCTCCCCGAGTTCTGGGGCACCGTCGTCGACCACCTCGGCGTCCGGTTCCACGAGCAGCCCCGCGAGGTCCTGGCCTCGAGCGCGATGCCCGGGGCGACCTGGTTCCCGGGCTCGACGCTCAACTACGCCGAGCACGCGCTGTGGCCTCGCGACGGCGGGGCGGACGGGGACACGGCGATCGTCGCCGTGCGCGAGGACGGCCGGCGGGTCGCGCGCACCTTCGGTGAGCTGCGCGCCGACGTCGCCCGCGCGCGGGCCGGGCTCGTCGCGCTCGGGGTCGGGTTCGGCGACCGCGTCGTCGCCCTGTCGCCCAACTCCGTCGAGACGCTCGTCGCCTTCCTGGCCGCGTCGTCGCTCGGGGCGACGTGGTCGTCGTGCTCGCCGGACTTCGGCCCGCGCGCCGTCGTGGACCGCTTCGCGCAGATCGAGCCGTCGGTGCTCGTCGCCGTCGACGGCTACCTCTACAACGGCAAGTCCTACGACATCCGCGACACCGTGGGCTCGCTGCGCGCGCAGCTGCCGACGCTGAGCGCCGTCGTCGGCATCGACTACCTCGCCGACGGCGCCTGGTCCGGGCACGACGACGTCGTCGGCTGGACCGCGTTCACCGACCATCCCGACGCCGAGCTCGCCGTCGACCCGGTGCCGTTCGACCACCCGCTGTGGATCCTGTACTCGTCGGGCACCACCGGTCTGCCCAAGGGCATCGTGCACTCGCACGGCGGGATCGTCGTCGAGCACCTCAAGGCGCTGTCGCTGCAGCACGACCTCGGCCCCGGCGACCGCTTCACGTGGTTCACCACCACCGGCTGGATGATGTGGAACCTGCTCATCTCCGGCCTGCTGGTGGGCGCGACCGTGGTCGCCTACGACGGCAGCCCGGGCCACCCCGACCTCGACGTCCTCTGGAAGATGGCCGCCGACGAGGGCGTGACGCTGTTCGGGACGTCGGCGTCGTTCGTCCAGTCGTGTCTCAAGGCGGGCCTGCGGCCGAAGGACGCCTTCGACCTCACGGCGATCCGCTCGGTGGGCTCGACGGGCTCCCCGCTCTCGCCGGAGGGCTTCGACTGGATCCGGGACGCCGTCGGGAGCCACATCCAGATCGCCTCGGTCTCCGGGGGCACCGACACCTGCGCCGCGTTCGTCGGCGTCGCGCCCACCGTCCCGGTGTGGCGTGGCGAGATCTCCTGCCGCGCCCTGGGCTGCGCCGTCGAGTCGTTCGACCCGCAGGGCAACCCGGTGATCGACGAGGTCGGCGAGCTCGTGATCACCCAGCCCATGCCGTCGATGCCGGTGATGCTGTGGAACGACCCGGACGGCAGCCGGATGCACGAGTCCTACTTCGAGGACTTCCCCGGCATCTGGCGCCACGGCGACTGGATCCGGATCACCCCGCGCGGCTCGTGCGTCATCCGCGGGCGCAGCGACTCGACGCTCAACCGCGGCGGCGTGCGGATGGGCACCGCCGAGTTCTACGAGGTCGTCGAGTCCTTCGACGAGGTGCTCGACTCCCTGGTGATCGACACCTCGGGGCTCGAGGGCGCGCGCGACGGCGGCGAGCTGCTGTGCTTCCTGGTGCTGGGGGAGGGAGTGGCGTTCTCCGACGTGGAACCGCAGCTCAAGAAGGCCCTGCGCTCGCAGCTCTCCCCGCGCCACGTGCCCGACCGGTTCCTCGTCGTCGACGACATCCCCCGCACGCTCAACGGCAAGAAGTCCGAGGTCCCGGTCAAGCGCATCCTCGCCGGCACCCCCGTCGAGAAGGCCGTCAGCAAGGACGCGCTGCGCAATCCGGAGGCGTTGGAGACGGTGGTGGCGCGGGCGCGGGACTGAGGTGGAACGGAGTCAGCGTCGCCTACCGAGGTCCTCGTGGTTCGGCGCTTGATCCGCCCCGGTGCTCCTCTCACCCGATGTGGTCGGGCGAGAGGAGCAGCTGGAGCGATCATGTCCGCGAGGCCCTCGGGGTGGGCCGCCCATGACCAGGACACTCGAGGCCTCGGCGGGCAGGCGCTCCTCGTCAGGGCTCGAGGCCCCTCGCGGCCTCGACGCCGACTGAGTCACAGGGTGCGGACTCCCGTGAGCCGGCGTTTGCGACGACTCTCCCAGCCGGCAGCCTTGGTGATCGTCTCGTCGATGGCATCGATCCATCGGGCGGTCAGCCAGACGTGGACAGTGGCGTAGGCCCACGCCGCCATCGAGAGGGTGAAGGCCGGCCACGACCACCAGGTCGATGTCCCTGACGTCTGGGCGTGGACGATGTAGAGGATGCTCATGACCGGAGGCGGCACGAAGAACGCCACCGAAGCGATGACGGTGCCCTTGCGGGAGTCCAGCTCGGGACCGACCCATCGTCTCAATGCTCTCCTGGCCCTCGAACCCCGGTCGGACGTCATCGCCGGGAGCCACATGTCCGGATCGCCGACCGGTTGCCCTGGACTCCGCAGGTACGTCTCCCACATGAAGAGGTTGCCGTCGTCCTCTCCGGAGAACGCCGTGCGGAGTCGAGGGCTGAGGCGGCACGAGATGTAGGCCGCGACTCGGAAGATCGCCACGACGTGGTCGATGTAGCGCATCCAGAGCACGGAGGTGAGAATCGCGACGAGGGGCAGGGCTATGGCGTTGTCCGCCGCGGTGGCGGCCACACCGACACCGATGCCCGTCACGTTCAGCGCGAAGATGGCGCTGGCGTTGACCTGGTGGAACTGGCTCTCCGCGCGCAGAGTGACGAATTCTTCCTTGTCGAAATCGCGCGCGTCCACGGAATGTCAACCCCCCGCTCGACATCGTTGTGGGCGAACTCTACCCTGCGGGCGACACATGATCGAATCGTGCGACAACGGTCAAATCGGCCATTGTCGTGCCGCGGTTGCCGGCAGGCGGCCGCTGGCCTAGCGTGCCGGAAATGCCCGGCGACGACGTCGACTTCGTAGCACTGACGGACCGTCCGGAGGAATTGCGGAGAGCGCTGGACGAGCACGGTGTCTTCACTTTCGTGCCCTATCCCAGTGGGATGTTCCCGGCCAGTGACCTACCCCCGGAGGATCGGGCGTCGACCGGGATGGGCATGGCGTGGTTCCGGGACAACGCCCACGTGGCCGATGCCCTGCTCGAGGACGGCCGCGCCGACGAGGCGGCGGCCGTCGGCAGGGCGGTGCTCGAGGTCTTGCGTGCGAATCGAGGCGTTCTCGGCCAGGGGGAGGTCCGGCTGCCCGTCCGCGTCGACGGGGCGACGTTGGCGAACGACACCGAGAACCGCTCCCAGAACGACTCGACCGGCTATGCGCTGTGGCTCGTGTGCCGTCTGGCGCGGAGCGGGCATCTCGAGGTCGGACGCGCGGACCTCGAGGTGCTCGCCGAGGTCGTGGGGTACCTGCGCAGGATCGAGTTCTGGAGGGACGCGGACGAGGGCCACTGGGAGGAGGACAGGCGGGTCCAGGCGTCGAGCATCGGCACCGTTGTCGCCGGACTCCGGGCAGCGCGTGAGCTGTTCGTCGACCGCGGCCACGACCCGGGGGTGAACATCGACGACCTGGAGCGCATCGGGGTGGACGCCCTGTCGTCGATCCTCGCAGCCGGCCGGACCGATGACGTCGGTGACGATCGCGAGGGCGGGGCGGACTCCGAGATTCCGGCCGCTATCACGCCCGGCGTCGGAGTTCGCGAGTTCTTCCGATCTTTCGGACGGGACGGTCGGCCGTACGACGCGTCGCTGCTCTTCCTCGTCGAGCCGCTACGCGTGCTCCCTGACGAGGCTGCAGCACGCGTCGTCGCTGGTATCGAACAGCACCTGGTGCGCGATCACGGGGTGGCTCGGTATCTGGGCGACACGTACTGGGAGCCACGATTCCCGGACATCCTCGGTGTCGGAGAACGTACCTCGGCCGCCGAGGGTCGGATCGAGGACCGGAATCTCATGGGGTCCGGCGTCGCCTACACCGGGACGGAAGCTCAGTGGACCCTGTTCGACCCCGTACTCTCGGTGTACTGGGGCAGGATCTATGAGTCGGGTGGGAACGAACTGCATCACGAGCTTCAGATCCACTATCTGCGGCGATCGCTGTCGCAGCTGGTCGATATCGAGGCTGAACGCCAGAAGCGGAAAGGCCTTCCCGAGGCCTATTACCTCGAGTTCGACGGCGAGACCAATCACTGGGTGAAGAATGACCACACGCCCTTGCTGTGGAGCCAGGCGAACCTGCTCCGCGCGGTCAATCTGCTGGTGAGAACGAGCTGACGAACGCGGTCTCAGGGTGAGAGAACGGCACGTGCCGGGACGACCTCCGAGAGCGTGACCGTCGCCCCGAGGACGTCGCCGCGGTCGTCACGGCGTGACGAGATCAGGACGTCGAAGAACCGCGGCCGGTGCGGGGCGTGGCACGGCACCTCGACGCGCGCCGGTGCGGGGAGGTCGCCGCGCAGTGCGGTGCGGATGGCGGCGGCGACGTCCGCGCTCTGGGCGTCGGCGGCCTCGTCGCACAGCGCGAGGAACGAGCGCCCGACCCCGGCCCGCGCGGGATCGCCGCCGTTGGCGACGCAGAACTCGTGCCACGCCCGGTTGACCCACACGATCGTCCCGGTCGCGTCCACGAGCGCGGTCTCGACGGTCGGCTCGGCCGTCCGGTCGGCGAGCGGGGACGGTGGGACCAGCACGTCGCGGGCCGCTCGGACGGCGCCGTCGAGCTCGTCGGCCTCGATGCGCAGGGCCGTCCGCGTGTCGGGATCGCACAGGCCGGCCCGGGCCAGGAGCCGGAGCGCGACCCGCTGGATCCGGAGCAGCGCCGCGGTGGCGAGCTCGCTCGCCCGGCGCTCGCCGGCCGCGGTCCGGGCGCACCGCAGCATCGCGTGCGCGGTGTCGCGCGGGATGACGGACAGATCACTGCTCGTAATCATGGCGTGGCCCTGTGGTGGGAAGAGAGGCGGCGGCGACTATGCAGCGTGACCGGTCGCGGGACAACACCCCGTCGACCGTCGGCGACCGTCTGTGTCCGGATCGTTTCGTCGGATGGCCAGGGGCCGTCAGGCCGCCATCTCCGCGAGGTCGTCGGCGTCGGCGAGCACCGCGCCGGTCTGCTCGCGGACCTCGTCGGCGGTGACCCCCGGCGCGAGCTCCCGCAGGACGAAGCCGCCGGCGGTCACGTCGACGACGGCGAGGTCGGTGATGACCCGGGACACGACGCCGCGCCCGGTCAGCGGCAGCGAGCACGACTCGACCAGCTTCGCCCCGCCCTTCTTCGTCACGTGCTCCATGACGACGATGACGCGGCGGGCCCCGTGGACGAGGTCCATGGCCCCGCCCATGCCCTTGACCATCGCACCGGGCACGGCCCAGTTGGCGATGTCGCCGTTGGTCGCGACCTGCATGGCGCCGAGCACGGCGGTGTCGACCTTGCCGCCGCGGATCATCCCGAACGACAGCGCGGAGTCGAAGAACGAGGCGCCGTCGCGGACGGTCACGGTCTCCTTGCCGGCGTTGATGAGGTCGGGGTCGACCTCGTCCTCGGTCGGGTAGGGCCCGACGCCGAGCAGACCGTTCTCCGAGTGCAGCAGCACGTCGACGCCGTCGGGCAGGTGGTTCGGGATCAGCGTCGGGAGGCCGATGCCGAGGTTGACGTAGGAGCCGTTGGTCAGCTCGCGGGCCGCGCGGGCGGCCATCTGCTCGCGGGTCAGGGCCACGTCACGCCTCCCGGGTGGTGCGCTTCTCGATGTGCTTGTTCGCCACCTGCTCGCCGGTCAGCTCGACCACGCGGTGGACGAAGATGCCGGGCACGTGGACGTCGTCGGGGTCGATCTCCCCGGGCTCGACGAGCTCCTCGACCTCGGCGATCGTGGTGCGCCCGGCCATCGCCGCCAGCGGGTTGAAGTTCCGCGCGGAGCGGTGGAAGACGAGGTTGCCGTGACGGTCGCCCTTCGCCGCGCGCACGAGCCCGAAGTCGCAGACCAGCGACAGCTCGAGGACGAAAGGCTTGCGCTCCCCGTCCACGTCGAACTCGCGGACCTCCTTGGGCGGCGAGGTGACCGCCACCGACCCGTCGGGGGCGTAGCGCCACGGCATCGCCCCGTCGGCGACCCAGGTGCCGACCCCGGCGGGGGTGTAGAACGCCGGCACGCCCGAGCCGGCGGCGCGGAGCCGCTCGGCCAGGGTGCCCTGCGGGGTCAGCTCGACCTCGAGCTCGCCGGCGAGGTACTGGCGGCCGAACTCCTTGTTCTCGCCGATGTAGGACGCGACGACGCGGCCGATGCGGTGCTGCTCGAGCAGGATGCCCAGGCCCCAACCGTCGGTGCCGCAGTTGTTCGACGCGACGCGCAGGTCAGTGGCGCTGCCGCGCGAGAGGGCGTCGATCAGCACGATCGGCACGCCGGACAGGCCGAAGCCGCCCACGGCCAGCGAGGCACCGTCGCCGATGTCGGCGACGGCCTCGTCGGCCGAGGCGACGGTCTTGTCGATCGTCACGAGGCTCCCTTCGCGTGCTCGCGCAGCAGCGGCGTCACGACGTCGGGACGCTGGAACGACGCCAGGTGCGCGGCGTTGGTGACGGTCTCGAGACGGGCGCCCGGGATGCCGTCGGCGAGGATCTGCTGGCACTCCGGCGGGGTCGCGGGGTCCTCGACGCCGCCGACGACGAGGGTCGGCAGGGCGATGTCCCCGAGCTGGTCGACGACGTCCCACGCGGCGACCGCCTCGCAGCACGCGGCGTAGCCCTCGGCCGGGGTGGACGCGATCATGTCGCGCATCCGCCGGACGGTGTCGGGCTCGGAGTCGGCGAAGTCGTCGGTGAACCAGCGGGCGACGACGGCGTCGGCGATGGACGCCACGCCCTCGGTCCGCGCGGTGGTCGCGCGGTCCCGGAAGGCGTCGGCGTTCGGGAAGCGCGCGGCCGTGCAGAGCATGGCGAGGCTCGTCGCCCGCTCCGGGGCGTGCAGGCCGATCCACTGGGCGACCGCGCCGCCGAGGCTGACGCCGGCGAACGACGCGCGCTCGACCCCGAGGTCGTCGAGGGTCTCGAGGACGTCGCGGGCGAGATCGGCGACCTCGTACGGGCCGTCGGGGACGGGTGATCCGCCGTGGCCGCGGGTGTCGAGCGTGATCACCCGGTACTCGCCGGCCAGGTCCCGGCGCTGGGGCGCCCACATGTCGACCGTGCTGCCCAACGAGCACAGGAGCACGAGCGGGGGTCCGTCGGCGGGTCCGTCGGAGACGTGGTGGAGCTTCACGCCCTCACCGTGCCCGGTGGTGGGGGCGGGTGAACCGTCCGCTTCCACCCATCAGGAGTCCAGCTTCGACGGGTGCACGGTGAGCGCCGTGACCTCGACCTGCATGTAGGGGAACAGCGGCAGGCTCGTGAGCAGCTGGTGGAGCTCGTCGCCCGACGCGACGTCGAAGCGGCTGACGTTCGCGTACTGGCCGACGACGCGCCACAGCTCGGGCCACTTGCCGGAGCGCTGGATCTCGTGCGCGCGGGCCTTCTCGCGGGCGCGGAGGTCGTCGGCGACGTCCTGCGGCATGTCGTGGGGGAGGCGGACGTCCATGCGGACGAGGAACTGCACGGGTTCTCCCGGTGATCGAAGTACGGATACGGACGCTCAGTGTCTGCGACGGCACTTCGCTGACACGAGCTCTACCGGTCGGCGCGGTAGCGGGCGAGCTTGTCGGGGTCGATCGTGACGCCGAGGCCGGGGGCCTGGCGCGGGGCGGTGCGGCCGTCGGCGATCACCGGCGGTTCGGCGAGGACGTCGTCGGCCATGAGCAGGAAGTTGGTGACCTCGACGGGGTGGCGGGCGAGGGCGCGCTGGCCGCACGCGAGCGCCGTGGACGCCACCGTGCCGATCATGCCGTCGATCTGGTTGCCGACCATCGTGGTGACGCCGAGCCCCTCGCACAGCCCGACGATCTTCGCGGAGTCGGTGAAGCCGGTGCGGGCGACCTTGACGCTGATGGCCTGGGAGTCGCCGTCGAGCAGCGAGCGGGCGACGCCGCCCAGGGTGATCGTGGACTCGTCGCCGACCACCGGGATCGGGCTCTCGCGCACGATCCGGCGGCGCCCGAGGACGTCGTCGGCGGGGTTGGGCTCCTCGAGCATGGTGACGTGGAAGTCGGCGAGGCGGCGGGCGGCGACGATCGCGGTGTCGGCGTCCCAGCCGCGGTTGGCGTCGGCGTAGAGCTCGACCGCGTCGCCCAGCTCGCGCCGGAGCTCGCGGACCGCGGCGAGGTCATGGGCGAGGTCGCGGCCGACCTTCACCTTGAACGCCTCCACGCCGTAGGTGTCGTTGACCTCCACCGCGTCGGCGACCATCTCCGACGGCGTGCCCAGCCCGATCATGTGGGCGGCCGCGACGTCGTCGGCCGCGTGCCCGAGCAGCACGTGGACGGGTTGGCCGCACGCCTGGCCGACGAGGTCCCACAGGGCGACGTCGATCGCGCCCCGGGCGGCGTTGTTGGCGACGGTGCGGGCGAGGTCGGCGCGGATCCGCTCGCGGGCGAAGGGGTCGGCGCCGACGAGCGCCGGGGCGAACAGGTCGCGGACCGCGGCGACGATCGACGCCGCGGTCTCGCCGTAGGTGTAGGGGCGCGGCGGGGCCTCGCCGTGCCCGACCAGGCCGTCGTCGGTGGTGATCCGGACGAGGACGTGGTCGGCGGCGGTGACGGTGCCGCTCGCGAAGGCGAACGGCCGCCGGTAGGGCACGGCGAGGGGGATCGCCTCGACGGACGTGATCTTCACGCTGGGGTGTCCTCCTGGTCGGTCGCGGGTCGGCACAGCACGGCGAGGGCCCGCGCCAGGGCCGGCTGCGGGTCGTCGCGGCGCCACGCCAGGGCGACGTCGGTGGTCACGGGCTCGTGCTCGTCCAGCCCCACGTAGCGCACGCCCTCGACGGCCACCGCGAGCACCGAGGACGGCAGCAGCGCCACCCCCACGCCCGCGGCGACGAGGGCGAGCACGATCGAGGTCTGGTCGGCGGAGTGGGTGCGCCGCGGCGTGAACCCGGCCGCACGGCACGCCCGCGCCGCCGCGTCGCCCACCACCGAGCCCGGCGGCGCGTAGACGACGAAGTCCTCGTCGGCGAGGTCGGCGAGATGGGCCGGCGCCGGGGTGTGGACGGAGCGAGGGACGCCCTCGCTCCCCACGGCGAGCCGGTGCGAGGCCGGCACGGCCAGCACGAGGTGCTCGCGGGCGAGGACGTGGTGCGCCAGCCCCGGGTCGCTCACGGGCGGGCGCAGGACGGCGAGGTCGATGCGGTGGTCGGCGAGTGCCGTCTCGAGCGCCGGGGTGAGCAGCTCGGTGGTGAACGCCAGCTCGAGGCCCGGCAGCTCGCGCGCCAGGCGCCGGACGAGGTCCGGGACGTGGCGGTAGGTCGCCAGCCCCGTCGCCCCGACGCGCAGGTGCCCGAGCGCGCCCGCGGCGACGCGGCCCACCTGGTCGCGGGCCGCGTCGAGCGAGGCGAGGATGCGCACGGCCTCCGGGAGCAGCGCCTCCCCGGCCTCGGTGAGGTCGACCCGGCGGGTCGTGCGGTCGAACAGCGGAGCGCCCAGCTGCGCCTCGAGCTGCCGGATCGCCTGGGACAGCGGCGACTGGGCGATGTGCAGCCGCTCGGCCGCCCGCCCGAAGTGCCGCGTCTCGGCGACCGCGACGAAGTAGCGCAGCTGGCGCGTCTCCACGCGCTACTCCGGTTCCAGCACGAAGTCCCGGTCCGAGCGGACCTCGGCGCCGTTGCCGGTGGGCTGCGGGTCGAGGGTGAGCTCGGGCTTGTCGGCCGAGGCGACGTCGTTGCCGAGGTAGGGGTCGCCGGTGAAGAACAGCTGGCTGGTCAGGGTGCGGTGCCCGGGCGCGGCGACGAGCAGGTGGATGTGCGCGGGGCGCCACGGGCTCCACCCGGCGGCCTGGGTCATCTGGCCGGTCGGCCCGTCGAGCGGGATCGTGTACGGCGCGGGCTTGCGGGTGTGGATCTCGAAGCGGCCCTGGTCGTCGCAGCGCACGACGCCGCGCAGGTTCCCGGCCGGGGGCTTGGACGCGAAGCCGGAGTACCAGCCCTCGTCGTCGGTGTGCCAGATGTCGACGGTCGCGCCGGCCAGCGGCGTGCCGTCGGTCGCGGTGACCTGGCCGGCCAGGATCATCGGGGTGCCCGGCTCGTCGTCGCGCATCGGCAGCGTCGCCGGCGAGTCCAGCTGCGCCTGCCCGTCGAGCCAGAACGGGCCGAGGATCGTGCCGACCGAGCCCTGCTGGGTCGCCGCGGCGACCTTCTCGACCTCGAACTCGAGGTAGACGTCGAGGAACAGCGGCCACTCGCCGGTGTCGGAGACCGCGATCAGCCACTGCTTGAACGCGTCGAACTCCTCGTAGGTGACCTTGTTCTCGCGGATCGCGGAGCGGATGCCCTCGAGGGCGGCGCCGACGACGGCGGCGACGCGCTGCTGGTCGACCTGGTTGCCGGAGCCGGAGCGCAGGTTGGACAGCCCGGCGCGGGCAGAGTCGGTGGCGTGCGAGCCGGCGAGCGCGGCGCCGGAGACGGACTGGTCTTCCGTGGTGGTCATGCGGTCGTCCTCCTGAGGTGGTGGTCGAGGTCCAGGGCGGCGTCGTGGTCGTGGACCCAGGCGTTGTCGGGCAGGTAGCCCGCGAAGCGCTTGTCGCGTTCCGCGAGGCGCGGGTGGTCGTCGTCGAGGTGCAGCAGCGTCCCGGTGTCCCAGGCGCTGGCGGCGACGGCGCGGGTGCGGGCGCGCCGTCCGCCGGGGTAGGCCGCGAGCGCGGTGGCCGGGTCGTGCTCGACGAGCAGCCGGGCCAGCGTCGCGGCGTCCTCGATGGCCTGGTTGGCGCCCTGTCCGTGGTGGGGGAGCATCGCGTGGCAGGCGTCGCCGAGCAGTGCGGTGCGGCCCCGGGTCCACCGGCGCAGCGGCGCCTGGGCGAGCAGCGGCCAGCGGGGGCTCTGGGGCACCGCGGCGAGCATCTCGCGCACCGCCGGGTGCCAGCCCGCGAAGGCCTCGAGCAGCTCGCCCGCGGGGACCTCGCGCTGGGCGCCGTCCCACGTCTCCGGTCCGCAGAGCACGGCGAGGAAGTTGACGGTGTCGTCGTCGCGGCCCAGCGCGTAGTGCAGCAGGTGCGCTCCGGGGCCGGCCCAGAACTGGATCGCGTGCGGGTCCGGGAGGCTCGGCAGCGCCGCGATCGGCACGAGCCCCCGGAAGCCGCTGGTGCCGGAGTACGTCGGTCCGGTGCCCGGGCCGGCGACGGCCTCGCGCACGATCGAGCGCACCCCGTCGGCACCGACGACGACGTCGCCGGTGACCGTCCGGCCGTCGTCGAGGGTCAGCGCGCCCGCCTCGGCGTCCACCGCGGTGATCGCGTGCCCGAGGTGCAGGTGCTCGGCGCCCGCGGCGGCGGTGAAGGCGGCGGCGAGCGTCTGCTGGAGGTCGATGCGGTGCACGCCCCAGTAGGGCGCGCCGAAGCGTGCGCGGTACGCGCCACCGCCGGGGTGGGCGGCGATCCGCGCGCCGGTGCGGCCGTCGCGGTAGATCAGCTCGGTGGGCTGGGTGGACACCGCGTCGAGGGCGTCGCCGACCCCGAGGCGGTGGAGGTGGCGGGACCCGTTGGCCGAGAGCGCCACGGCCGCGCCGACCTCGCGCAGCTCGTCGGCGCGCTCGTAGAGGTCGACCGCGATCCCGGCGCGGGCGAGGGCGATGCCCAGCGTGAGGCCCCCGATGCCGGCCCCGGCGACGACGACACGGGTCATGCCGCGCACCTCCGCTCCTCCTCGAACGTCCCCATGTGAGCGAACTCTGGGCCTATAGGCCGCAAGTTCGCTCTCGTACGTCGAGCGTGACACGAGCCATCCCGGACGAAAAAGAGGCGAATGCAGAACGATTGAGATGCTATGTGTCTGAACCGTCGAGGAGTTGACCCGGCGACGTCCCCGGGTCCACGCTCCACCTGAACCCATCGGTACAGGAAATACTCGACGACGAGGAGACGCCCGTGCCGCGCATCCGCACCACCCACGTCGGGAGCCTGCCCCGCCCGCGGCCCCTGCTCGACCTGCTCGCCGCCCGCCAGCGGGGCGAGGAGTTGGCCGACGACGTGCTCGCCGCCGCCACCCGGACCGCCGTCGCCGACATCGTCGCCGCGCAGCGCGAGCACGGGATCGACGTCGTCGCCGGCGGGGAGATGGGCAAGCTCGGCTTCTTCAGCTACGTCACCGAGCGCCTCGGCGGGCTCGAGCGCCGGCCCGGCGCGGAGACCGTCTACAGCTTCGCCGCCGAGCAGCAGGCCTTCCCGGAGTACTACGAGCGCTACTTCGCCGAGGCGATGATGGGCGGCACCGTCGGCACGATCGAGCCCGTCGTCTGCACCGGGCCGCTGGTCTACCAGGGCCAGGAGGCGCTCCATCGGGACCTGGACGACCTGGCGGCCGCCGTCGGTGACGACCGGGGGAACGCGTTCGTGCCGTCGATCGCCCCGAGCGGCGTCGGCGTCAACGAGTACTACGGCTCGGAGGAGGAGTACTTCTTCGCGGTCGCCGACGCGATGAACGTCGAGTACCGGGCGATCGTCGACGCCGGGTTCCTGCTGCAGGTCGACGACCCGTTCCTGACCGAGATCTACAGCTTCCACCAGTACGACCGGCCGACCCGGGAACGCCGAGGGCGGATGTACGTGGCGGCGATCAACCACGCGCTGCGCGGCATCCCGGCCGAGCGGGTCCGCTTCCACACCTGCTACTCGATCAACGAGGGCCCGCGCGTGTTCGACGTCCCGCTCGCCGACGTCATCGACCTCGTGCTCGCCGTGGACGCCCGGTACTACTCGTTCGAGGCCGGCAACCCGCGCCACGAGCACGAGTACCACCTGTGGGAGACCGTGGCGCTGCCCGACGACAAGGTGCTGATCCCGGGCGTGATCACGCACGCGAGCAACATCGTCGAGCACCCGGAGCTGATCGCCGAGCGCCTGGAGCGGTTCGCGCGGCTCGTCGGCCCGGAGCGCGTGATGGCCGGCGCGGACTGCGGGTTCTCCTCGCAGGCCACGTTCCGCACCGAGGTCGAGGAGCGCGTGATGTGGGCGAAGTTCGACGCGATGGCCGCGGGGGCGCGGCTGGCGGGCGAGCGGCTCAGCGTGCCAGCCCGCTGAGCGCGAGGTCGACGACGGCGCCCGGCCAGTCGGGGGCCGCCGTGTCCCGCCCGGCCAGGTGGTCGGCGTAGAGGGTGCCGACGACGAGGCTCGTGGCGGCCTCGACGTCGAGGTCGGCGGGCAGCTCGCCGCGTCGGGACGCGGCGCGCAGCACGGCGGCGAACAGCGCCCGGCGCGGCAGGAGCGTCGCCTCCCGGATGATCCCGAGCAGCTCGCCCGAGCCCGGCTCGTCGGCCAGGCAGGTGCCGATGATGCTCATGGCACCGACCTCGACGTACTGCTCGCGCATCGCCTCGAGCAGGGCGACCAGGTCCGCGCGGACCGCCCCGGTCGGCTCGGGCACCCGTCCCAGGCGCAGGTGGGCGAGGGCCGCGCCGATGAGCGCGTTCTTCGTCGCCCAGCGCGTGTAGACCGTGACCTTCGAGACGCCCGCCTCGGCGGCGACCCGGTCCATCGACGTCCCGGCCACACCCTCGGTGGCGAGCAGCCGGACCGTGGCGTCGAGCACGGCGGCGTCCTTGGAACGGTCGCGGGGCCGCCCCCTCCCAGGACGTGACGAGTCCGGCACAGGGCGAGACTACGGCGGGCGTGCCCGAGGAGATCGCGGGCAATACGGTTCGAGGACGAGCCGCAGGGAGGCAGCGAACATGACCGACGGCACGGACGCCTCGACGATGCGCCAGGTGCTGGGGCACTTCCCCAGCGGCGTCACCATCGTCACCGGGACCACGCCGGAAGGGCCGGCCGGCTTCACCTGTCAGTCCTTCTCCTCGCTCTCCCTCGATCCGCCGCTGGTGCTCGTCCTGCCGGGACGCTCGTCGTCGAGCTGGCCGAAGATCGAGGCCACGGGCCGTTTCGTGGTCAACGTGCTGTCCGCGGAGCAGGAGGAGCTCTCCGGGCGGTTCGCGGTGTCGGGCGGCGACAAGTTCGCGGGCGTCTCCTGGTCGACCTCCGGGCTCGGCTCGCCGATCCTCGCCGGGGCGACCGCGTGGATCGACTGCACGCTGCACGCCGTGCACGACGGCGGCGACCACCTCATCGTCGTGGGGGCGGTGCACGACCTCGGGGCGCCCGGCGACCCGCCGCTCGTGTTCCACCGGGGCGGGTACGTGCGGACGTCGGTGGCGGAATGAGCGGTCCGCTGGCCGACGTGCGGGTGCTCGAGCTGGGCACCATCGTCGCCGGCCCGTTCGCCGGGCGGCTGCTCGCCGACTACGGCGCGGACGTCGTCAAGATCGAGCCGCCGGGCGGGCAGGACCCGATGCGCGACTGGGGCCAGGAGTCCTACCGCGGCCACCGGCTGTGGTGGACCGTGCACGCCCGCAACAAGCGCTGCATCACCCTCGACCTGCGCTCCGAGCGGGGCCAGGAGGTGTTCCTGCAGCTCGTCGAGGGCGCCGACGTGATCGTCGAGAACTTCCGTCCCGGCACGCTCGAGCGCTGGAACCTCGGCTGGGACCGGCTGCGGGCGGTGAACCCCGGGCTGGTGCTCGCGCGGGTCTCCGGCTACGGCCAGACCGGCCCGTACAGCGACAAGGCGGGCTACGCGTCGGTGGCCGAGGCGCTCTCGGGACTGCGCTACATCAACGGCTACCCGGGCCAGGCGCCGCCGCGGCAGGCGATCTCGCTCGGCGACTCGCTGGCCGGGATGGTCGCGGTCCAGGGCGTGCTGGCCGCGCTGCACCACCGCTCGGTGACCGGGGTGGGCCAGGTCGTCGACGTCGCGCTCACCGAGGCCTGCCTCTCGGTGCTCGAGTCGATCATCCCGGAGTACGACAAGCTCGGCCGCGTGCGCCAGCCCGGCGGCACCCGTCTCGAGGGCATCGCGCCGTCGAACGTCTACCGCACGGCCGACGAGCTCTGGCTGGTCGTGGCGGCGAACCAGGACACGGTGTACCGCCGGCTCTGCGGGGCGATGGGCCGCCCGGAGCTCGCCGACGACCCGCGCTTCGTCGACCACCGCGCCCGCGGCGAGCACCAGGACGAGCTCGACGAGATCGTCGCCGCCTGGGTCGGCTCGCTGCCGGCCGACGAGGTGCGGCAGGTGCTCGACGAGGCCGGCGTGATCTGCGGACCGATCAACACCGCCGCGGAGGTCGTCGCCGACCCCCAGTTCCGCGCCCGCGGGATGCTCGCGCCGCACCACGACGAGCGCTTCGGCGAGGACGTCCTCGGCCCGGGCGTCGTGCCGCTGTTCTCCGACACCCCGGGCGAGGTCCGGTGGGCCGGCCCGCCGGTGCCCGGGCACCACAACGCCGAGGTCTACGCCGAGCTGGGCCTGTCCGCGGACGAGGTCACGGCGCTGGCCGACGAGAAGGTCATCTAGCGCTCGGCGTCCTTGCGGATCGACTGCAGGTTCTTCTCGGCGCTCGAGCCCATCGCGCGGTCCAGGCCCCAGCGGGGGATGCCCGGCACCGTGACCTCCATGACCGACGCCATCTCGAGCCGCGTCCGGTCGTCGCCCTCGTCGCGGGCGGTGTAGGTGATCGTCGACTCGCGGATGAGACGGGCGTCGACGCAGGTCAGCGTGACCGAGGTGTCGGTGTAGGCGACCTCGTAGGTCGCGTCGGTGGTGAAGGTCAGCGCCCCGAGGGTCACGACGATCCGCGTCGGGCGGCCCTGGTCGTCCTTCGCCTTCACGACCGCCGACTTCGCCTCGTTGGCCCACCGGTCGGTGTTCTCGAGGTCCGAGATCACCTCGATCACCCGCGACACGGGCGCGTCGATGGTCACCTCGCGGACAACCGGTGTGCTCACGAGTCCATCCTTACCCGTGCGCGGGTACCCGGCACGCGTGAACGCGACGGACCGCACGCTCGCCGACGCGATCGTCACCCTGCTCGACCAGCGCGCCCCCGGGGCGACGATCTGCCCCTCCGAGGCGGCCCGCCGCGTGGACCCGGACGCCTGGCGCGACCTCATGCCCGACGCCCGGCGCGTCGCGGGCGACCTCGTCGCCGACGGGCGGATCGAGATGACGCAGGGCGGCGAGACCGTCGACCCGGCGACCGCCCGCGGCCCCGTGCGCTTGCGATACCCCGATACTGCACGCCGATAGGGTCAGGAAATCCCCCACGTGAGCAACGCAGCACGACGCCGTGGCGGACCGCGCCTAGGCTCCGCGGGTGATGTTCGGTGTCCTCCGGCGCATCCTGCGCGCCCTCATCGCGCTCCCCCGTCCCCTCCGCCGCCTGCTGGCCGGGCCGCGGGCGTCCGTCGACGGCCAGGTCCTCGACCTCGACGTCCAGCTCGTGCTGCGCCTGCTCGGCATGCTCGCCGGCGGCGAGGAGCCGTCCCTGGTCGAGCAGCGGCGCGCCACCGACAAGGCCGCGGGTCTCGCCTGGTCGGCGACCCCCGGCGTCACGGCGCTACCGCTCACGGTCCCGGTGCCCGCCGGACCCGGGCGCGACGAGCCGGGCAGGCTGCCGGCGCGGCTCTACACGCCGGCGGAGGTCGGTGACCGTCCCGCGCCCCTGCTCGTGCACTTCCACGGCGGCGGGTTCGCGCTGGGCAGCATCGCCTCGAGCGAGCCGCTGTGCCGGGTGCTGGCCCACCAGGCCGGCGTGCGGGTGCTGTCGGTCGAGTACCGCCTCGCTCCTGAGAACCCGTTCCCGGCGGGTCTCGCCGACGCCGCCGCGGCGCTGGACCACGTCCTGACCCACCGCGCGGACTTCAACGCGACGACCGTCGCGGTCGGCGGCGACTCGGCGGGCGCCAACCTCGCGCTGACCGCCGCGCACCAGCTCGCCCGCCACCGCGACGCGACCGCGGCGTTCGTGCTCGCGCTCTACCCCGTCACCGACGCGGGGCGCGGCGGTGGCTCGCGGGATCTGTTCGCCGACGGGTTCGGGCTGCGCACCGTCGACATCGAGGTGTTCGAGCGCTACTACCTGCCCGACGGCCTCGAGCCGATCCGCCCCACCGGGCTGCTCGAGGTCGACGACCTCGCGATCATGCCGCCCTGCTACGTCGCGACGGCGGGCTTCGACCCGCTGCGCGACGAGGGCGAGGAGCTGGCCGTGGCCCTGCGCGACGCCGGCGTCCCCGTCGCGGCCCGGCGCTTCCCCGGCCTGGTCCACGGCTACGCCGGGATGGCGGGCGTCGTGCCGGCCGCGCGCGACGCCGTCCTCGACGCCGCCTCGGCCCTGCGCACCGGCCTGGCCCTGACGACGACGCGGGAGCGCGCCCGTACGTGAGCGAACTTTGGTGCCATAGCACCAAAGTTCGCTCACATACCCCTCACTGGTGCAGCATCCGCATGGCCGCTGCGGGGTAGCGCTCGCCGGAGGCGACGCCGACCGGGGCGACCTTCTCGATCGCCTCCAGCTCCTCGGCGGTCAGCGTCACGGTCGCGGCGCCGACGTTCTCCTCGAGGTAGCGGCGCCGCTTCGTCCCGGGGATCGGCGCGATGTCGGAGCCCTGGGCGAGGACCCAGGCCAGCGCCAGCTGGGTCGGCGTGACGCCCTTGCGCTCGGCCAGCGAGTTCACCTCGTCGAGCACCCGCAGGTTCGCCTCGAGCGCCTCGCCCTGGAAGCGCGGCGAGTTGCGCCGCCAGTCGCCCTCGGGCAGGTCCTCGGTGCGCCGGATGGTGCCGGACAGGAAGCCGCGGCCGATCGGGCTGTACGGCACGAAGCCGATGCCGAGCTCCCGGCAGGTCGCCAGCACCCCGTCGTCCTCGACGTCGCGGGTGAACAGCGAGTACTCGGTCTGTACCGCGCTCATCGGCGCCGTGGCGTGGGCGCGGCGGATCGTGTCGGGCGCGGCCTCGGAGATGCCGAGGTAGCGGACCTTGCCGGCCGCGACGAGGTCGCCGAGCGCGCCCCAGGTCTCCTCGATCGGCACGTCCGGGTCGACGCGGTGCTGGTAGTAGAGGTCGACGTGGTCGGTGCCGAGGCGCTGCAGCGAGCCGTCGATCTGGCCGCGCAGGTAGTCCGGGCGACCGTTGACCTTCCCGGTGCCCTTGCCGTCGGGGCCGATCTCGTTGCCGAACTTGGTCGCGAGCACGACCTCGTCGCGCCGGCCGGCGAGCACGGACCCGAGGAGCTCCTCGTTCGTGTGCGGGCCGTACATGTCGGCGGTGTCGAGGAACGTGACCCCGAGCTCGAGGGCGCGCTCGATCGTCGCGCGCGACTCGGTGTCGTCCTGACCTCCGTAGGCGAAGGTCATGCCCATGCAGCCCAGACCCAGCGCGGACACGCGCAGGCCCTGGGAGCCGAGAGTGCGTTGTTCCATGGGACCTGGCTGCCCCCGGCCTGGGGTGCCCATGCACCGGAACGTGTCGTCGCGGCGTGACCCGCGAGGCACCTCCGGAGTGGCACGGTGACCGGTGTGCGCCTGCTGCTGACGACGCTGGTGGTGGCCCTGCTCTCGCTCGGGGCCGGGACGGCGCTGGCCGACCCGGGGCTCGTGATCGGCGGCGACGGCGGCCCGGTGATGCCCGGCACGACCGTGCCCGCGCAGATGGGGTGCGAGGAGCCCGCGACGACGCCGGCGAGCGGTCCCGGAGTCACCGGCACCCCGTGGGAGCGCGACCCCGAGGGGCACCAGCCCTGGTCGGTGTCGTCGACGCTGACCGTCGCGCCGGACGCCGCGGGCGGTCCGGTCACGGTCACCGCGACCTGCGGCGGGCGCCCGCTGACGGCGACCCTGACCGTCGCGGACACCGGGTCGGGCGGCTCGACCTGGCGGTTCGTCGGTGGGGCGGCCGTGCTGCTCGTGATCGTCGCCGCGATGGTGCTGCTGCAGCGCCGGCGCCGGCGGGCGGACGCCGGCTGATCATCATGTGACGACCCCACCGCCGCCGGGTATGCCGGCTCTACGACGAGTCGTAGGAGGTGGTCGCCGTGGCGGACGTGTCCCGTCTACCGGCCGCGATCGTGGAGCACTGGGACTGGCAGCGCCGCGCGGCCTGCCGCGACATGGACCTCGCGGTGTTCTTCCACCCGGAGGGTGAGCGCGACCCGTCCCGGGGCCGGCGGGTCGAGCGGGCCAAGGAGGTCTGCGCGTCCTGCCCGGTCGTCGACCCGTGCCGTGAGTGGGCCCGGACCGTGCACGAGCCCTACGGCGTGTGGGGCGGCGAGAGCGAGGACGAACGCCGCGCGCTGCTCGCCCGCCGCCGCCGCGCGTCCGCCGCCTGAGCCCGAGCCACCCGAGGAGGTCCCGTGTCCGACGACGTCACGACCCCATCACCCGCGCGGGTCCCGGACCTGGTGGGCGTGCCCGCCGCCGAGGCCCACGACCGTGCGCTCGACGCCGGTCTGCTCGCCGTGCCCGAGAACGCCGTCCACACCGGCGCCGGGCGCGCCCACATCGCCCGCCAGGACCCGGAGCCCGGGACGTCCGTCGCGTCCGGGTCGATCGTCCGCATCTGGATCGGCACCGACTCCGGGGCGCCGGCCTGACGGTCCGGGCCCGCTCGGTCAGGACGGCGGCGGGCGTCCGTCGTCGTCCCCCGCCCACGTCCAGCGCGGCACCTCGCGCAGCGGGTGGAGGTCGTCGTCGGTGACGGCGTGGGAGTTCTGCACGGCCACGCGGGTCCCGAACTCGACGTGCTCGATCACGGCGGCGCGGAAGTCGGGGTCGGTCGGCAGGTCGGCGGCGTCCATGGCGGCGAGGTAGAGGGCGACGAACCGCTGCCGCTGCTCCTCGGTGATCCGCAGGCCGCGGTGCACCGCGATGAGGTGGGCGAACCCCAGCTCGCGGGAGAAGCGGTCGGGCCCGCCGAAGGACTCGGCGGTGAACGCCGTGAGGTGCGGGACGTGCTCGGGCCGACCGGCGCCGAAGAGCGGTTGCAGGAGCGGGTCACGCAGGACGCTGTCGTAGAAGATCTGTTCGAGGCGGTGGATGGCCTCCTCGCCGCCGGCGTACTCGTACAAGGAGGTCACGAGACCGCCTCCCCCGCATGGTGGGTCCTCCCGCGGACGGTAGACCGCTGGACGACCGTGGCGACGGCCGTCCGCTGACGGCGAACGCCCGGCGTGATCGTGGGGGCTTTCCTGATGTCTGACGTCAGCGTGGACGCCAGGCTGGAACACCTCGGCGGCCCCGGCGTGTCGTGCCGGCGAGGATGTGGCGATCCTGGCGTCACACGCCAGGAAAGCCGCATCGCTCGTACGGGGATCAGGCGAGCGCGCGGCCGACCTGGCGGCCCGAGAACAGGCAGCCGCCGAGGAAGGTGCCCTCCAGCGAGCGGTAGCCGTGCACCCCGCCGCCCCCGAAGCCCGCGGCTTCGCCGGCTGCGTACAGCCCGGGGAACGGGGTGCCGTCGGGGCGCAGGACGCGGCCGTCGAGGTCGGTCCAGAGCCCGCCGAGGGTCTTGCGGGTCAGGACGTGCAGCTTGACCGCGACGAGCGGGCCGGCGGCGGGGTCGAGGATCCGGTGCGGCGGGGCGACGCGGACGAGGCGGTCGCCGAGGTAGGCGCGCGCCGCGCGGACGGCGGCGAGCTGGCCGTCCTTGCCGTAGGGGTTGGCGAGCTCGGCGTCGCGGGCCAGGACCTCGCGCTGCAGGGCGTCCTTGTCCAGCAGCGGCGTCGGCGTCAGCGCGTTCATCCGGTCGACGAGCTCGCCGAGCGAGTCCGCCGCCACGAAGTCCTCGCCGGCGCGCTGGAACGCGGCCACCGGCTCGGTCGGCCCCGGCCGGGCGCGCTGGAGCGTCAGGCGGATGTCGCGGCCGGTGAAGTCGGGGTTCTGCTCGGAGCCCGAGAGCGCGAACTCCTTCTCGAGGATCCGCTGGGTGAGCACGAACCAGGTGTGGTCGTGGCCGGTCCGGCGGATGTGCGCGAGCGTCGCGAGGGTGTCGTACCCCGGCCACAGCGGGGGCGGCAGCCGCCGGCCCTCGGCGTCGAACCACAGCGACGAGGGGCCGGGCAGGATGCGGATGCCGTGCAGCGGCCAGACCGGGGAGTGGTTGAGGATCCCCTCGGTGTAGTGCCACATCCGGTCGCGGTTGACGACGCGCGCGCCGGCGTCCTCGCTGATGCCGATCATGCGGCCGTCGACGTGCGCGGGGACGCCGGAGATCATCTCCTGCGGGGGAGGCCCGAGCCGCTCCGGCCAGTGGCGGCGCACGGCGTCGTGGTCGCCGCCGATGCCGCCCGAGGTGACGACGACGCTGTCGGCGGCCAGGGCGAACGCGCCGACGGCCTCACGGGAGCTGGACTCGCCGCGGGCGACGTCCGAGGCCGCGAGCACCGTGCCGGACACGCCGGTGACCGCGCCGCCCGTGACCTCCAGGGCGTCGACGCGGTGGCGGTGCCGGATCGCGACGCGCCCGGCCTCGACGCCGGCGCTCACACGGCGGAGGAACGGTTCGAGGATGCCGGGGCCGGTGCCCCAGACGATGTGGAACCGGGGCACGGAGTTGCCGTGGCCGGTGGCGGACGCGCCGCCGCGCTCGGCCCAGCCGACGACGGGGAAGAAGCGCACGCCCATCGCGTGCAGCCACGGGCGCTTCTCGCCGGCGGCGAACTCGACGTAGGCGCGGGCCCACTCACGCGCCCAGCGGTCCTCGTCGGGGCGGTCGAACGCGGCGGAGGAGGTCCAGTCGGACCAGGCGAGGTCGAACGAGTCGCGGACGCGCAGACGGCGCTGTTCGGGACTGTCGACGAGGAAGAGGCCGCCGAAGGACCACCAGGCCTGCCCGCCGAGGGACGCCTCGGGCTCCTGGTCGAGCAGGAGCACGCGGCGTCCGGCGTCGGCGAGCTCGGCGGTGGCGACGAGACCGGCCAGACCGGCCCCCACCACGATGACGTCGGCGTCGGGCACGCCGGACATCGTGGCAGGGAGCCGTCGCATCCGAGCCGGGGGATTTCCTGACGATGAACGTCAGCGTGGACGCCAGGCTGGCACGGGGGTCCGCGCCAGGGGGCGGCCGCGGGTCACTGCAGGCCGATCTTCTCCGAGCAGGTCGGCCAGGCGTTCCAGCCCTGCTCGTCCTGGACCTTCTTGGCGACCTTGATCTGCTCCTCGCGGGAGGCCTCGTCCGGGTGCGCGGCGTACTGGCGGCCCCCGAACTCCTTCCACGTCGAGTCGGTGAACTGCAGGCCGCCCTTGAAGCCGTTGCCGGTGTCGGCGCTCCAGTTCGACGTGCTCTCGCACTGGGCGAGGCGGTCGTAGGTCGCGGCGGAGTCCGGTGACGTCGCGGACGGGGCGGCCATGGCGGTCCCGGTGATCGCGAGCGGGCCGGTGACGGCGGCGGCGGCGACGATCCCGGCCTTCAGCACGGGACGGGACGGGGTGGACGGCGCGGCGTGGCGACCAGACATCGGGGTCTCCGGTTCGTCTCGAGTGTTCGACCGGGCGGGTGACCCGGGTGGGTGGACGGCGCCCCGCGGGGCAGTCCGTACGTCGCCCGGGGGGTCCTGCTGGGGAGCGGAACGACGCGACCGGCACCGTAACCGAACCGAGACCTTTCGTGACAACTGGTGACCGTGGAACCGCCATGCGTCGCGATGAGTGGTCGACACGTGGCGTCGGGCGGCGAACGGCCTAATGGGTCAGGCTCGGTGCTGAGCCGAACGCTGCGATCACCTCGGCGGAGACCGAGACGAGCGGAGCGGTGACGGCGATCCCGGTCACCCCACGAAGCCCACGGCCGCGCGGTGGCCGCAGCAGGGCTCGCCCACCGAGCGCCCGCGCCGGGGCGGCTCGGGGCGCCACTGCGCGGCGTAGACCAGCCCCGGGTCGACGAGCCGGACGCCGTCGATGATCGTGGCCAGCTCGGACGCCGAGCGCGGGACGACCCCGCCGCCGCGGTAGGCGTCGCTCAGGGCGCGCAGCGACCCGACGTCCACCCGCGCGTCGTCGCCGGACAGGTGCGAGACGGCCACCCCGCTGCCGCGGGCGACCCGTCCGAGGTAGCCCGCGACCACCGACGCCGGGTCGTCGACGTCCGCCACGTGCTGCAGGACCGAGCACAGGAGCAGGGCGACGGGGCGGTGCGGGTCGATCACGTCGGTGACCGCGGGGGTCGCGAGGACGCGTTCGGGATCGCGGAGGTCGGCCCAGCTCACCGACACGCCAGGGGTGTCGCCGAGCAGCAGCTCCCCGTGGGCGACGGCGACCGGGTCCACGTCGACGTACGCGACCCGGGCGTGCGGGAGCACCCGGCGGGCGATCTCGTGGGTGTTGCCCATCGTCGGGATGCCCGAGCCGAGGTCCAGGAACTGGTCGACGCCCGCCCGGGCGAGGAACGTGACGGCCCGCCGCAGGAACGACCGGTTCTCCCGGGCGATCTCGACGATGAGCGGGACCGCCTTGACCATCTCCCGGCCGAGCTCGCGGTCGACGGCGCCGTGGGACGTGCCGCCGAGGAGGAAGTCGTAGACGCGCGCGGAGCTCGGCCGGTCGAAGTCCTCGGCGCCGGGGACGGCGAGCGCGGGGCGCGCCCGGCCGGGGAAGAGGTCCTCGACCACGGTCCTCCCTCCCGCCTCGGCACCCGGTGTCCGAGTGGTCCAGTAGCCGACAGCGCGGAGACCGTGTCAACACGCCTCGTCGCTCGGCCTTCCCAATCGCCCGCAGGATTCCCACTGTCAGTGATCGACACGCCGGGACGACGGGGAAAGACACGCCGCCGGCCCGAGGGTAGTGACAGGTTTCCTGATTCGTGGTGACTCGGCGTGACTCTTGGTCACGGTCCGTCCGGGGACTGACGGCCGACGCGTCCGCAGTGTTGGTTCCGTGTTGGGTCGGACGACACGTCGACGTCGGCCGGCAGGGACCCCGGGCCGGGAACCGTGCGGACCGTGCGCGTCGCGGTCGTCACCGAGTCCTTCCTGCCCGCCGTCAACGGCGTCACCAACTCCGTGCTCCAGGTCGTCGCCCACCTGCAGCGCCGCGGCCACGCCGCGATGGTCATCGCGCCGGGAGCGGGGCCGGACGAGGTGCCCGGCGCACCCCGCGTGCCCGTCGTCCGCGTGCCCGCGGTCGACCTCCCCGTCGTCGACTCGCTGCCGGTCGGCGTGCCCACGCCGGCGGTGCGCGCCGCGCTGGAGGAGTTCCGGCCCGACGTCGTGCACCTGGCCTCGCCCTTCGTGCTCGGTGCCCGCGCGCTCACCGTCGCCCGCCGTCTCGGCGTCCCCGCGGTGGCCGTCTACCAGACCGACGTGGCCGGCTTCGCCGCGTCGTACGGGATCGGGCTGACCGCGCGGGCCGCCTGGCGCTGGATCCGCCGGCTGCACGGCGGCGCGGCGCGCACCCTGGCCCCGTCGCGGTGGGCGGTCGACGCGCTGCGCGAGCACGGGGTGCCCCGGGTGCACCGCTGGGGACGGGGCGTCGACACGACCCGGTTCCACCCGCGTCACCGCGACGACGACCTGCGCGCCCAGCTCGCCCCGCACGGCGAGGTGCTCGTGGGCTACGTCGGACGCCTCGCCCCGGAGAAGCAGGTCGAGCGCCTCGCCGCCCTCGAAGGGCTGCCCGGGGTGCGCGTCGTCGTGGTCGGCGAGGGCCCTTCGCGGGCGCGCCTCGGCGAGCTGCTGCCCTCGGCGCACTTCCTCGGCTTCCGCGGCGGCCACGAGCTGGCCCGCGCCTACGCGTCCTTCGACGGCTTCGTGCACACCGGGCCGTTCGAGACCTTCTGCCAGGCCGTCCAGGAGGCCCAGGCCTCCGGGCTCCCGGTGCTGGCACCGGACGCGGGCGGCGTCGCCGACCTCGTCGACCCCGGCCGCACGGGATGGCTCTACGACCCCGCGGACCCGGGTGACGGGATCGTCGGTCGGGTCGCCGCGTGGCGCGACGACCCGGACGGCCGGCGGGCCGCCGGCGCCGCGGGCCGGCGCGCGGTCGCCGACCGGACCTGGCCCTCCGTCTGCGAGGACCTGCTCGGGCACTACGCGGCCGTCCTCGGCGGCGACGAGACCGGCCACGACGCGCCCGTCGCGACCCCGGCGGCGTGAGGTGCGGCTCCGCCGCACGTGAGCACTTCGGAGTGCCAGGGCACTCCGAAGTGCTCACATGCGCCGGAGGCGCACCGAGTTCACCCGGACCACACTCGACCGTCACGGCGAGGTGGGCCCCCGGGCGATCAGGGCCCGTAGACACCGCCCCATGGCCACATCCCAGGTGCTGGCGCAGGTGAGCGCCCCCACCCCCGAGAGCCACGACGAGCGTCCGACACCGCCGGCGGGGCCCACCCCGGCCGTCGGCGGTGACCCCACCGCCGACCTGGGCCGCTACAGTCTGCTGCTGACCCGCGAGCCCGCCCACGTCGCCGCGGCCCAGCGGCTGCGGCACGCGGTGTTCGCCGTGGAGCAGGGGGCCCGCCCGGCCCCCGACGACGTGATCGCCGTCGCGGCCGCCGCCGAGGGCCGCGACGCCGACGCCTTCGACGCCCACTGCGACCACCTCGTGGTCCGCGAGGACGCCACGGGCGAGATCGTCGGCACCTATCGGATGCTCACCCCCGACGGCGCCCGGGCGGCGGGGAGCCTCTACGCCGACACCGAGTTCGACCTCGCCGGGCTCGACGCCCTCCGCGGCGAGATGGTCGAGGTCGGGCGCTCCTGCGTGCACCGCGACCACCGCCACGGCGTGGTGCTCTCGCTGGTCTGGGCCGGGATCTGGCGCTACATGGAGCTCATCGGCCGCCGGTGGGTCGTCGGCTGCGCGAGCGTCCCGCTCACCAGCGGCGGCGCGATGCCCGGCGGCGTGTGGTCGCTGGTCGCGTCCCGCCACCTCGCGCCCGCGGTCCGCCGGGTCCGCCCGTGGCGCGAGGCGCCGATCGCCCCGCACGACCCGGAGGCGCCCGGAGCCCGGCGCGCCGCGCAGGCCTCGCTGCCGCCCCTGCTGCGCGGCTATCTGCGCCTCGGCGCGGAGATCGGCGGGCCGCCGGCGTTCGACCCCGACTTCGGGGTCGCCGACCTGTTCATCCTGCTCGACCACACCGCCATCGACCCCCGGTGGCGGCGCTACCTGCTCGGGGAGGCCGGGTGACCGCCTGGTCCGCCACCTCGCCCTGCGACCCCGGCTGCCTGCCGCTCCCGGCGCCGCGGCGGGGTGCCGCCCGCGCCGCGGCGGCCGCCCGGCTCACCGTCCGGTCGACGGCCCTCGTGGTCGTGCTCGGCGCGGGTCTCGCGGCGGCGGCCGTCGTGCCGCTGCTCGGGCCGGCCGCCACGGGCCGGGTCCAGCGCTGGTGGACGGCCGCGGTCCTCCGCGCCGCTGGGGTCCGGGTGCACCGGAGCGGTCCGGAGGCACCGCCCGGGGCGCTGGTCGTCGCCAACCACGTGTCGTGGATCGACGTGCTCGCCCTGCACGCCGTGGCGCCGGTGCGGATGCTCGCCAAGACCGAGGTCCGGCAGTGGCCGGTGCTCGGGGTCATGGCCGCCCGGGCCGGCACGGTGTTCCTCGACCGTGACCGGCTGCGGGCGCTGCCCGGCGCCGTCGCCGGTCTCGCCGACGCCCTGCGCGCCGGGGTCCCGATCGGGCTGTTCGCCGAGGGCACCACCCGCTGCGGGCGCGACCTCGGCCCGTTCCGCCCGGCCGCCTTCCAGGCGGCCCACGACGTCGGGGCGCCCATCGTGCCGGTCGCCCTGCGCTACCGGCGCCGCGACGGCCTCCCGCCGGGCGGGAGCCCCGACACCACCGCCGCCTTCGTCGGCGACGACACCCTCGCGTCCTCGCTGCTGCGCGTGCTCACCGCCCCGGGGCTCGTCGTCGAGGTGACGACCTGTGCCGTGCTGGACACCAGGGCGGTGCCGCCCGGCCCGGCCCGGGCCACCGCCCGCCGGGTCCTCGCCCGGCGGTGTGCGGCCGCCGTGGCCGCCGCGCTCCCGCCGGCCGTCGACCACCCCGCCGCGGCGCGCCCCGCCGCCGTCCCCGTCCCCGTCCTGGCGACCGTGACCCCGGAGCTCGACCGTGCCGCCTGAGCCGCCCGACGCCGACGGGGCCCGCGAGGCGTCGCTGGCCGACCGGGCGGTGTTCGCCGCCCAGTTCGTCCGCGCCCCCGTGGCGACGGCCTCGGTGTGGCCGAGCAGCACGGCGCTCGCCCGGGCCATGGCCGACACCGCCCTGCGCTCCGTCCGCCCGGACCCGGTGGTGGTCGAGCTCGGGGCCGGCAGCGGCGCGTTCACCGACCTGCTCGCGCACCGTCTCGCCGGCCGCGGGCGCCAGCTCGCGGTGGAGCTCAACCCCGTGCTCGCCCACCGGCTCGCCGGGCGCCTGCCCGCCGTCGAGGTGGTGCCCGCCGACGTCGCCGAGCTCCCGGCGCTGCTCGCACTGCGGGGGATCGCCGGGGCGGACGTCGTGGTCAGCGGGCTGGGCTGGTCGGCGACCCGGCCGGGCCGGGAGGACTCGCTGCTGCCGACCGTCGCGCGGGCCCTGGCCGACGACGGGGTGTTCGTGCAGTTCGCCTACTGCTGGACCTCCTGGGCCGCGCCGGCGCGCGCGCTGCGCGAGGAGCTCGGGGAGTGCTTCGCCGACGTCGTGACCTCGCCCGTCGTCTGGCGCAACCTCCCGCCGGCCGTCGTGCACCGGGCGTCGTCGCCACGGCGCTGACCGGCGCGTCATCACCGCCTGCACACGCAGTGCCTGTCCGGGGAACGAGGAGGTGCACGTGGGTGATGATGTCGCCCGTCATGGTCACCCGAACGTCGCCGTGCGCGTGCCCGGCGCCGCCTCCGCGCGATCCGCCCAGGTCAGGGGCAGGTCGCCCGCCCGGCTGGTGTACCGTCCCGCAACCATCGGCCCGGGCGTCCGGATCGCGGCGATGTCGCGGCGTGGCGTGCGGTGTCGACCGACCGTCCGTGTGACCGTCTGTGCGACCGGTCCGACCGATCGTCGTGGGCCGACCGCGACGACCCGCACCACAGAGAGGGGAGACACCGCGATGGCCCTCCCGACGTTGACCCCCGAGCAGCGCGAGGCCGCCCAGGCCAAGTCGCGCGAGGCCCGCCAGGCCCGCTCGGCCCTCCTGGCCGGTATCAAGAGCGGCGAGGAGTCGATCCCCGCCGTGCTCGACCGCGGCAAGAGCGACCCGATCGCCGGGAAGACGAAGGTCTCCCAGCTCGTCCGGGCGCTGCCCGGCTACGGCCCGGCGAAGGCGTCGGCGGTCCTCGAGCAGGCCGGCATCCCCGAGGACCGGCGTGTCGCCGGCCTCGGTTCCCGCCAGCGCGAGGCGCTGGTCAGCGCGCTGGGCTGACCAGCGCGCCGACCCGCGTGCCCCGCCTGCAGGGGCAGCGACGACAACGGGGCGGTCGGTGGTCCGGACATCCGGACCGCCGACCGCCCCGTCGTCTGCGGGTCGGTCGTCCGGGTCAGTAGCCGCCGGCGTCGGCGGTGCCGCCCGACGAGCCCGACGAGCCGGCCTCCGAGGAGGTGGACCCGGCGTCACCGCGGGTGCCGTCGGCGCGGTGGCGACCGCTCTGCTGCTGGTCGTGCCGGGCCTGCGGCTGGTCGTGCTGACCGCCGACGGTCGCGGCCGCGGCGGCGCTGCCGGCGGCCAGCTCGGGTGCCGGCAGCTCGCCGGTCACCGGCGTGCGGTCCGACGCGAGCATCGTGCCGCCGCCGATGACCGCCACCCCACCGCCCGCGAGCGCACCCAGGAGGGCGAGCGCACCGGCCGTGCGGGTCGGCAGCGGGACGCGGCGGCGCGGGTCGACACGACCGCCGCGCCCGGCCGCCGGGAGCGGGTGCGAGGGCGTCGGGGGCGCCAGGGCGCTCGGGACCGCCGCCGGGTAGGCCGGGCGCGGCGTCCCGCCGGTGGTCGGTCCGCCGGGCGGCTCGTCGGCCGCGGTGCGCGGCACGGCCGTGCCGGCGGGCGACGTACCCGGAGCGGGCAGGCCGCCCTGGCGGGTGCTCGCGGCCGCCAGGGCGATGGCGGCGAGGTCGAGGGGCGACGTCTCCGACGCCCGGGGGCCCGCGTCCGCGCCGCCGGGCGCCGGACGGGTCGCGGCCCGCCGCGACCGTGGCAGCGGACCGGACGGGTGCGCCTCGGTCAGGCCGCCCTGGCGGGGCAGCAGGGCGCCGAGGTCGCCGCCGGCGCCACCGGGACGCTCCGCGACCGCGGTGCGGGACGCGGTGCCGGTCGGGGCGCCGTGATCGGGGACGGCGGGAGCAGGGGGTGGCGTCGCCGCTCGGGCGGGCGCCGCACGGTGTCGGGCCATGCGTGGTCTCCGTCGCGCCGCCGATCGACCTGGCCGAGGGGGAGCGAGCCAGGCGCCGCGTCGCCGGTGGGGAGTCCGGTGCGTCGGCGTTCGGCCTGTCCGCGCTGGGTCGGGGGCCGCACCCGCCGGACAGGCCACGGGCGGAACGGGCGCGGGTCCGGCACCAGCTGCCACGGGTGGCCGGACAGCAGCCACACTAGGCACCGGGGGAAGGCCCGCGGCGCGGTCGGTCACCGGTCGTCGCGGTCGGCGCGCGACCCGTCACGCGGCGTCCGGGCTGCTCAGGCCCTCGGCGTCGGTCACGGGCCTGGCGCGGACAGGTCTCGGCCACATCACGGCGTGACGTACGTCACAGTCAAGTGCGGCTGTTCGGAGCACAACCCGTTGGTCGACCTGCCGAGGCGTTGCTCCGGGTGAGCGGTGCGGCACGCAGCGGGCTCGACAGGGCCCGATATGAGGGGTTCCATCGGTGGCTGTTCCCCGACCGACGTAGTCCGGATCAACGGGCGTGGGCCCGCCCCGCGGCTGCGGCGACAACCCGTGGTCCCCGTGAGTGGGCCGCAGAGAGGCGTCGATGAGCGACCGGGCGTCCCACCCCGATCCCCATCCCGAGCGTCCCGGCTCCGCCGGGGAGCACGCGCTGCAGGAGTCCCTCGGGGCCACCGCGCGGGCGGACCGCTTCTACTCCGACCAGGTGTGCGACCGGCTCGTCCCGTCGATGCAGGAGTTCATCGCGGGGATGACGATGGCGTTCGTCGCGACGGCGGACGCCCACGGCGAGTGCGACTCGACGCTGCGCGCGGGCCCGCCCGGGTTCCTGCGGGTGCTCGACGACCGGCACGTGGCCTGGCCGGAGTACCGCGGCAACGGGGTCATGGCGAGCATGGGCAACATCAGCGAGAACCCGCACGTCGGGCTGATGATGATCGACTTCACCGACGAGCTCATCGGTCTGCACGTCAACGGTGCGGCCCGCCTGGTCACCGACGAGGAGCTGCGCGGCGAGCACCCCGACCTGCCCGAGGAGGGCGCCCCGGGCCGCCGTGCGGAGATGTGGGTGGAGGTCACCGTGGAGGAGGCCTACATCCACTGCCGCAAGCACATCCCGCAGCTGGTCCCGGTCGAGCGCACGCGCGCGTGGGGCACCGACGACGTGCGCCGCAAGGGCGGGGACCACTTCGGTGTCGCCGGCGCCCGCCGGGCGGCCGCCCGGGACGCCGACGGGGCCGAGACGGTCTCGAGCGACGCGGCCGGGTCGGACGCGGCGGTCGGCACCGGGGACGACCCCCGAGAGGCGGCGACCGCCGGGGCAGGGGCATCCTCCGGGGAGTGATCTCCGACCGGCACGCCTGGAGCCGACCCGAGCTGGAGACGGTCGCCCCCGGGGTGCACCGCCTCCCGCTGCCGTTGCCGAGCGACGCCCTGCGCGCCGTCAACGTCTACGTGCTCAGCCCCGCCGACGGCGCCGACCTGACCCTCGTCGACGGCGGCTGGGCGATCGACGCCTCGCGGGACGTCCTGCACCGGCTGCTCGGCGAGCTGGGCGCCGAGCCGGGCGACGTGCGCCGCTTCCTCGTCACGCACGTGCACCGCGACCACTACAGCCAGGCCGTGGCGCTGCGCCGCGAGCACGGCGGGCGGGTCGCGCTCGGCGCGGGTGAGGCCGAGTCCCTGGAGGTCGTCCGCACCCGCGACGAGGGCCTGAACGCGCAGGTCGCTGGCCTCGACAAGGCCGGCGCGCCCGAGCTGGCCGCCGCGGTCCGGGTCTGGCTCGCCGAGGCCGAGCCGCCCCCGAGCGAGGACTTCGCCGACCCCGACGAGTGGCTCACCGACGGCCAGGAGCTCCGCGCGGGCGGGCGCCGGCTGATCGCCCGCGAGACCCCGGGCCACACCCGCGGGCACCTCGTCTTCGTGGACGAGACCGCCGCCGACGCGACGATGCTCTACGCCGGCGACCACGTCCTGCCCCACATCACGCCGTCGATCGGCTTCGAGCCGGCCGCCCGGCCCGGCGCCCTCATCCGCTACCTGGCCTCGCTCGCCGCGCTGCGGGCCGAGCCCGACCGGCTGCTGCTGCCCGCCCACGGGCCGGTCGCGCCGAGCGTCCACGCCCGCGTCGACGAGCTCCTCGCCCACCACGACAAGCGTCTCGACGAGATCGCCGCGGCGGTCGACGACGGGATGACCACCGCGGCCGAGATCGCCGGCGCGCTGCGCTGGACGCGCCGCGAACTGCGTCTCGAGGACATGGAGGTCTTCAACCGGATGCTCGCGGTGCTGGAGACCGACGCCCACCTCGAGGTGCTCGCCACCCAGGACCGGGTGCGCCGGACCGCCGAGCCCGGCCCCGACGGCGCCGACGGGCCCGACGTCTTCCGGAACACCCCCGGCTGACTCGCCGGACGGACGCCCGCCTCGCGGACCGGACACCGGCACCGGATCACCCCGGGTCGATCGGCTGCTCGGCGGCACGGTGTCGGGGTGCGGGGCTACGGTGGATGGTCGTCCCGGCCACCGGCGCCGGAGCCCGAGACGCTGGAGAAGGCCCGCGTGAGGAGTACGACCCCGTCCGCCGAGCCCGACGTCGACCCTGCCACCGATCCGGTCGCCGGCGAGCAGCCCTACGTGACCATGCTCTACGGCAAGCTCGACGAGCGCCGGACCGAGACCGCGGCGCTGCTCGCGCGCGTCCTGCGCGAGGAGACCACCGGGACGCCCCAGGCCGTCTCCGAGCGCGACGCCGCGGCCCAGATGTACTCCGAGCAGCTCGCGACGCTCTCGGCGGTCGAGAACGGGCTGTGCTTCGGGCGCCTGGACCTCGACCCGGACCGCCCGCCGCCCCCGCCGGTCGACGGCGCGCCCGACGCGATCGAGGGGCTCGACCAGGACGTGCTCTACGTCGGGCGCCTCGGCCTGCTCGACGACCAGCACGACTACGAGCCACTGCTCGTCGACTGGCGCGCCCCGGCGGCGCGGCCGTACTACACGGCCACGGCGGCCTCGCCCGACGGCGTGCGCCGCCGCCGGCACATCCGCTCGCGCAGCCGCCGGGTGACCGCGGTCGACGACGAGATCCTCGACCTCGAGGAGGCGGCGAGGCTCGGCGCCACCGTCGCCCAGCGCACCGGGCTGACCGGCGAGGCGGTGCTGCTCGCGGCGCTCTCGGCGGGGCGCACCGGGCGCATGGGCGACATCGTCGCGACCATCCAGGGCGAGCAGGACCGGGTCATCCGCTCGAGCGCCAACGGCGTGGTCGTGGTCGAGGGCGGCCCGGGCACGGGCAAGACCGCGGTGGCGCTGCACCGCGCGGCGTACCTGCTCTACACCCACCGCCGCCAGCTGGCCCGCCGCGGCGTGCTCGTCGTCGGCCCCAACCCGACGTTCCTGCACTACATCGAGCAGGTGCTGCCCTCGCTCGGTGAGACGAGCGTGCTGCTCTCGACCGTCGGCGAGCTCTACCCCGGTCTGTCCGCCCGCCGCGCCGAGCCCGCGGCGACCGCGGCGCTCAAGGGCCACGTCGAGATGACCAAGGTGCTCTCCACCGCGGTGCGCGACCGCCAGGAGCTGCCCCGGCAGCCGATCGGGCTCACCGTCGACGGCGAGCCCGTCGTGGTCGACCGCGACGTCGTGGCCCAGGCGCGCACCCGGGCCCGGCGCACCCGCCGCCCGCACAACGACGCCAAGCGCACCTTCGTCCGGGAGGTGGTCGACCAGCTCGCGCGCCGCGAGGTCGACCGGGTGGGCAAGGACCTCGACGGTCGGAGCAACCTGCTCGACCGCGGCGACCTCGCCGACGTCCGCGCCGGGCTGCGCGCCGACCCCGACCTGCGGGCGGTGCTCGACGACCTGTGGCCCACGATCACGCCGCCGCAGCTGCTCGCCGACCTCTGGACCTCCCCGCGGCGCCTGCGGGCGGCCACGCGCGGCTGGTCGGACGCCGACCGCGACCGGCTCGCCCGCGACGATGCACCCGCGGATCTCCTCGACGGCACCTGGTGGAGCCCCGCCGACGCGGTGCTGCTCGACGAGGTCGCGGAGCTGCTCGGCGAGGACGACACCGCCGCCCGCGAGGCAGAGGAGCGCAAGCGCGAGGCCGACGAGGCCTACGCCGCCGGCGTGCTGGAGATCCTCGCGATGGAGGAGGACTGGGACCCCGAGCTCCTGCGTCCCACCGACGTCGTCGACGCGAGCGTGCTCGCCGACCGCACCCGGGAGGCCACCTACGCCTCCGCGGCCGAGCGCGCCGCCGACGACCGCACCTGGACGTTCGGCCACGTGATCGTCGACGAGGCGCAGGAGCTCTCGCCGATGGCCTGGCGGGTGCTCATGCGCCGCTGCCCCAGCCGGTCGATGACGCTGGTCGGCGACGTCGCCCAGACCGGCGCCCGGGGCGGCGCGTCCTCGTGGGGCGAGGTGCTCTCGCCGTACGTGGCGAAGCGCTGGCGCCGCGAGGTGCTCACGGTCAACTACCGCACGCCGGCCGAGATCATGGCCGTCGCCGCGGACGTGCTGGCCGCCATCGACCCCTCCGCGACGCCCCCGGAGTCGGTGCGCGAGTCCGGCGTCGCGCCGGTCGCGGTGCGCGTCGACGCACCGGAGCTCGTCGCCGCCGCGGCCGAGCGGGCCCGCGCGGCGCGCGACGCGGTGGTCGACGCCGAGGGCGCCGGCCGCGTGGCCGTGCTCGCCCCGGGCGGGCGGGTGGGGGCCCTCGCGGACGCGCTCGGTGTCACCGCCGGGCCGGGGGAGACCGCGGAGGGGACGGCGGACGGCGTCGACCTGGGCTCCGAGATCGTCGTGTGCGAGGTCGCCGACGCCAAGGGCCTCGAGTTCGACGCGGTCGTGCTCGTCGACCCGGCCGGGATCGTCGGCGATTCCCCCCGCGGGCTCAATGACCTCTACGTGGCCCTCACCCGGGCCACCCGGTCGTTGGCGGTCGTGCACCCGGACGCCCTACCGGACGTCCTCGGTCGCCTGACGGGGTAACGCCGCAACCCGCCACGTCGAACCACCGGGCAGGGGCCGCACGTGTTCCGTGACGTGCGGCACGGCCGAGGCCGCGATCACCGCCGCCGGCAACCCCCCGTTCGGGCGACGCGCCGCCCGGGACGTCACGCAGACGAGGGACCGGCCGTACGGGATGATCGGGGCGGACCGCGCACCGGGAGGAGGGCGGGCTGTTGAGCACCGACACCGGTCCGCCCGCGATGGTGGGCGGCCGCTACACCGTCGGCGACCTCATCGGGCGAGGTGGCGCGGCCGACGTCTTCCGCGCCCGCGACGAGCTCCTGGGCCGCGACGTCGCCATCAAGATGTTCAACGCCGCCGGCTCGGCCGCGGCGCCCGACGCCCAGCCGGGGGACCCGGCCGACCCCGCCGAGAAGATCGGCGACATCGAGGAGGGCCAGGAGGCCCGCCACCGCCGTGAGGTGCTCACCCTCGCCGGGCTGTCGCACCCCGGCCTCGTCACCGTCTACGACGTCGGTGACGAGGACGGCCGCGCGTACTTCGTCATGCAGCTCATCGAGGGCGACACCCTCGCGCAGCGGGTGCGCACCGGCCCGCTGCCCGTGGTGGACGTCGTCGCGCTCGGCGCGGCCCTCGCCGACGCGCTCGCCTACGTGCACCGCCGCGGCGTCGTCCACCGCGACGTCAAGCCGGGCAACGTGCTGCTCGACGCGGAGGGCCGCGCGCACCTCTCGGACTTCGGCATCGCCGCCGTCCACGACGCCGCGCCGGTCACGGCGGCGGGCATGGTCATCGGGACGGCCTCGTACCTGAGCCCCGAGCAGGTCCGCGGCGAACCGATCGACGGCGCCGTCGACATCTACGCGCTGGGCCTCGTGCTCATCGAGTGCCTCACCGGGCGCCGCGAGTACCCGGGCAACGCCCTCGAGGCCGCGGTCGCCCGTCTGCACCGTCGCCCGGTGGTGCCCCCGGGGCTGCCGCCCGGCCTCGAGGCGCTGCTGACCGCCATGACCGCTGACGACCCGGGCGACCGGCCGACGGCGGACGAGGTGGTGGCGGCCCTGCGCGGGGTCTCGCGCGAGGTGGGCATGGAGGCCGAGACCGTGCTCTCGCCGGTCCTCATGACCGCGCCGACCGCCGTCGTCAACGGCTCCGGACCGCTCGCGGCCCAGCCCGCCGCCGTCGGCGTGGTGGCCGTCGCCCCGGAGCTCGACACGACCGGCGCGTCCCCGCTCGCGCAGCCGGGACGGCGGCGTCGCCGGATCGCCGCCGCGATCGCCGCGGCGGCGGCCGTGCTCCTCGTCGCCGGATCGGCCGTCGCGTACGCCGTGCTCTCGAACGACCAGCCGCTGCCGCCCCCGGTGCCGTCGGCGACCCTCGCGCCGCCCCCGCCGCCCCTGCCGGTCGCCCCGCAGGTCACCACGACCACCCGGGACGAGACCGAGGTGGCGACGGCCCCGCGCACCCGGCGCACCACCACCGAGCGGCGGACGACCACCACCACGCGGACGACCACGACCACGACGACGACCCCGCCCGCGGCGGTACCGCCGCCGGTGGTGCCCCCGACGACGACCACGACGACCACCGCCGTCGTCCCGTAGGGCCCCGGGAGCTCAGCCCCCGGCGGGCAGGGGCGTCAGCGCGTCCGCGACGGAGAGCACCGGCCCGGCGGGCAGCAGGCCGACCACGGCCTGCGGGGCGGGCGGGAACGCCGTCCCGAGGCCGAGTGCCTCGGCGGTCGCGGGGTCGGGCACCGCGGAGGCGGTCCCGGACCCGGACACGACGGTGGGGCTGCCCGGCGCGTCCGGGCGGCCCGCCGGCACCGCCCGCACGGTCACGCCGCCGCCGGGCACCGCGACCGCGTCCACCCGCTCGCCCGAGCCGTCGGCCTGGGCCAGGGTCGTCGGCGGCGTGGCGGTGGCCGGGGGCTCGGCGCCGACGGTGAGCACCGCGGGCCCGCCGCCGTCGGCGCTCGCGCACGTGGTCGGCGCCTCCGCCATCGGCACGGCGCGCGGGACGGGATCGGGGTAGGCGCTCACGGCGATGCCGCGGGCGGTCCCGAGCGGGCGCAGCTGGCCCGGCGACACGATCGGCACCGGCGCGCCGGCGCGGGCGGGATCCGGGTCGGCGAGGCGCACCAGCCGGGCGACGACCTCGGGCACCTCCTGCACCCCCTCGCGCTGCACCACGTACCAGCGGTCGGGCGTGCCCGGCCCGACCAGCCGCACGACCCCGCCGACCGGTTCGCCGACGAGCGGGCCGGTCGGCGGCACCTCGCCCCGCCCCGCGATCACCGGCGCGACGACGGGGGCGCCCTCGGGCAGCGTGTTGAGCAGGCTCGTGCTCACCGGTCGGGGCAGCTGGCCGGTGAGGCCGAAGGCGACCACGACGGCGGGGTCGCGCAGGTCCAGACGCGACCGGACGCCGTCGTGCACCAGCCAGGTGCCGAGGAAGCGGTCGCGGAGCAGGAGCCCGCGACCGGGCTCGAGGGGACGTGCGGGCACCTGGGCCCCGGCGAGCACCGTCGTCCACACCCGCGGCCGCTCCCAGGGGCGGGCGGCGCCGGGCTGGGGGCTGCCGGTGTCGCACACCGACCAGACCGGCGGCACGGGCGCCCCGGCGGGCGGGAGCGGCGGCGCGTCGACGATGCCCACCCCGCGCTCGCGGGGCGCCGTCGCCAGCTCGGCGTCGCCGACCTCGACCGGGGTGGGGTCACCCGCCGGGCCGCCCGCGGCGGCGAGCCCGGCCAGCACCAGGCGCGCCGAGGCGAGGTTGGGCACCGGGACCAGGCGGTCGGGCTCGTGCACCACGACGTAGAGCGCGCCGGAGCCCGCGGCGACGACGACCCCGGCGGTGCGCCAGTCCGCGGGGCGGTCGAGCAGGCCCCAGACCGCGGCGACGCCGAGCGCGAGCGCGCCGATCAGCACCCCGGCGATCGTCGCCCGGCCCTGGGCGCGCAGCCGGTCCGCGCCGGGCACCGCCTGCCGGCCGACGAGGGCCGACTGCAGGCGGCGCAACCCGAAGCGGTACGCGTGGACCTGGTCGGAGGTCGGGGTCGGTGGCGTCGGCGGGGGCATCTCGCCGCGGATCGTGGCACGTCGCGCGGCGGTCGGGGGCGTGTTCGGATCAGGTGGGCACAGGGGTGCGCGCGGGGCGCGGGGAGATCCGCAGGCTGATCGTCGCGTGCACGACCTCGCGGCCGTGCGCGTCGGTGAGCGCGACGTCGGCGTCGACGTCCTCGCGCTCGTCGCCGAACGCGGGGGCGGCGGGGAACGTCGCCACGGCCACCAGGTCGGTCTCGGCCTTCGCCAGGTACTGCACGGTCATGCCGCGGGGGATCCACCGGTGGGTGTCCGGCACGGTCGCCTCGGCGAGCACGCCCATGGCGTACTCCGCGAGGTTGCACGACGCGATCGCGTGCACGGTGCCGAGGTGGTTGTGCACCAGCCACCAGTTGCGCAGCGACACCTCGGCCCGCCCCGGCTCGAGGCGGCGGATGACCGGCGTCGCCGTGAGGAAGTAGGGCGCGCGCAGCCAGACGGCCGCGCTGACCAGCAGGCGGCCCGGCCACGAGCCGGAGAAGCGGTGCCACGTGCCCAGCACGCTCGGAGTGCTCACGGGCGGAGAGGTTACCCGCCGGTAGCAAGAGGTCGGGATCGTGCGGGTCTCAACGATCATGGACGCACCGTCGACGTGACAGGATTGACGAACGACCGTTCGGGGCACCCTGCCGTCCGCGCGACCTGCGCTCCCGCTCGGAGGCCCTGAGATGACCGCACACCACGACCGGCCGATGACGACCGTTCCGGCGGAGGCCCGTGGGCTCCCCGAGCGGCTCGCCGCGGTCCTGGGCGATCTCGCCTTCCCCGCCCGGCGCTGGCAGGTCCTCACCGCCGGTGAGATGTACGGGATCGACACCGTGACCCGCGGCCTGCTCGAACGCCTGCCCGAGCGGCACTACCAGTCGCTGGGCGAGGTCGTGGGCGTCCTCGCCGCGGTGCTGTCCGGGCGTCCGGTCGCGTCGGTCGGCCAGGCGGGTCCGCCGCGCACGGCCCGCGTGGCGCCGCGGCGCGGCCCCGGTGCGCCGGTCCCGCCCCGGACCGCCCGCGTGCACCCCGGGGCCCGGCGTCCGGTGCCTCGCACCCCCGTCGCCTGACGCGCCGGCTCAGTCGCCGCCGCCGAGCCCGACCAGGCCGGCCGCGAACGCGAGCAGCCCCGCCTGCGTCCGGTTGTCGCAGTCGAGCCGCTCCATCAGCCGTGAGACGTACCCCTTGACCGTCGCCTCGGAGAGGTGCAGCCGGGCGCCGATGGCCGCGTTCGACAGCCCCTTCCCGAGGGCGGTGAGGACCTCGGTCTCGCGTTCGGGGAGGTCGCGGACCCGCGCGCGGGCCTCGTCGCGGGCGCGGTCCGCGCGGTGCGACGAGGCGGCGATCCGCTGCGCCGCCTCGGGCGAGAGCACGGTGTGCCCGGCGGCGGCCACCGCGACGAGCCGGCGCAGGTCGTCGGGCGGGCTCGACTTGAGCAGGAAGCCCCGCGCGCCGAGCGCGAGCGCCCGCAGCACGTAGGCGTCGACGTCGAAGGTCGTGAGGACGACGACCGCCGGGGACTCGTCCAGCGCGCCGAGGTGCTCCAGGGCGGTGAGCCCGTCGACGCCCGGCATGCGGATGTCGAGCAGGACGACGTCGGGCCGGTGGCGCACCACCTGCTCCACCGCCTCCGCGCCGTCGTGGGCCTCGCCGACGACCGTGATCCCGTCCGCGTCGAGGATCGTGCGCAGGTGCGTGCACACCATCGGTTCGTCGTCGACGACGAGCAGACGGATCGTCACGCGGGCGCTCCCCGTTCTCCGGTGGGGACGTACGATGGCAGCGAGACGGTGACACGGAAGCCGCCCTCCTCGCCCGGGCCGGCCTCGAACGTGCCGCCGACGAGCCGGACCCGGCGCGCCAGGCCGTCGAGCCCGACCCCGCCGCCGGTGGTGTCCGGCGCGGCGCGGTCCCCCGCCCCGTTGGTGATCGTCGCGGCCACGTGCCCGTCCTCGTGGCGGACCGCGACCCGCACCGGGGCGCCGGGAGCGTGCTTGCGGGCGTTGGTCAGCGCCTCCTGGACCACCCGGTGCAGGGTCCGCCGCACGGTCGGGCCGGGACCGCGGGGGTCGCCCGTGACGTCGAGGTCGACGTCGACACCGACCCGCCGGGACTCCTCCACGAGCGTGTCGATCACGTCGGTGCCGACCTCCGCCTCTCCCACGGAGCCGACGGAGCCCGCGGTGCGCCCGGCCCGCAGGACGCCGACGAGGTCGCGCAGCTCGCGCAGCGCCTGGACCCCGGCCGTCCGGACCTCCTCGGCGGCCGCGCGGACGGCCCGGTCCGCGCTGCTGACCTCCAGGGCCCCGGCCTGCAGGACCATGAGGTTCACGCGGTGGGTGACGACGTCGTGCATCTCGCCCGCGAGGCGGGTGCGCTCGTCGGCGCGAGCCGCCTCGGCGAGCAGCTCCTGTTCGCGCTCGGCCCGCTCGGCGCGTTCGACGGCCCCGGCGATCGCCTCCCGGCGGGTGCCCACGTAGAGCCCGGCCAGGGTGACGAGCGAGGCGACGAAGAGCAGGAACGCGTGGTCGTTGGGGCGGAAGGCCACCCAGCCCCGCTGCCCGACGAACGACAGGCCGACCACCAGCGGGGCGAGGAGCCACAACGTCCAGCGCCGGCGGGCGTACGCGCCCGCGGCGTAGAGCGCGGCGTAGGAGCACCAGTTGCCGGGCAGGGCGACCGAGATCAGCGCGACGACGACGGTGACGGTCACCGGGGCCCGCCGCCGGAACACCAGGGCGACGCTCGACACGGCGATGCAGGCGACGGCGGCTTCGCGCCCGATGCCGAGCAGCGTGCCCGTGATCGAGCCCGGGAAGGCCGTGACCACGACGACCATCGCGGCGCCGACGAGCAGCGCGAGCGCGACGTCGAACGCCCACTCCCGGCGGGTCATGACCGGCACCGTAGCCGTGATCACCCGCCCGTCACCGGCGCAGCGGGGCGAGCTGCCACCACGTGACGCACCGCCAGACCCACTCGGCCGGCCCGTAGCGGAAGCGGTCGAGCCACCAGCGGCTGGCCACGGCCTGGACCGCCAGGATGCCGACGGTCAGGCCCGCGATCGCGGCGCCGTCGTCGAGGGAGTCGATGCCGAGGAGGGCCCCGAGCGCCAGGAAGAGGACGGTCGCGGCGAGGTAGTTGGTGAGCGCCATCCGGCCCATCGGGGCGAGGACCCGCCCGATCGCCGCGCCCACCGGGGTGCGCAGGGCGAGCAGGACCGCGGCGGCGTAGGCGACGGCGGTCGTCAGGGCGGCCAGCGGCGGCAGGAGGCTCTGGAACCCCCCGAGCCCGCCACCGACCACGCTCACCCGCGGCGGGACCCAGCCGAGCGCGATCGCGACCGCCCACGCGAGGGCGAGCGTTCCGGTGACCGCGAGGACCGCGGCGACCCGCTCCGGGCAGCGACCCATCGCGGCGGGCAGGCCGAGCCGGGCCAGCGCGAAACCGAGTGCCAGCAACGCGACCGTGAGGCCGTAGCCCATCTGGATCTGTGGGGCGATGAGGAGGAGCACCAGCGCGACGGCCAGGCACGCCCGGGGCGGCAGGAAGCTCAGCGGGAGCAGCAGCACGAGCCCGGTCAGCGCGTACGGGACCAGCGCCTCGCCCGGCTGCAGGACCTGGTGCGCGAGCCCGATGACGAGCAGGACGCCCAGCCGGCGCGCCAGCACGACCCGGGGCCGGGCGGTCCGCGCGGCCGCCCGGTCTCCGAACAGGCCGAACCCGATCCCGAAGAGCAGGGCGAACAGCGACAGGAAGCGTTCGTAGAAGACCAGCTCGACCGGGAGCGGGAGCATGCGGGCTCCGCGGTCGGACAGCGGTACGAGCTGCTGGATGATGTTGACGGCCAGGATGCCGCAGAGCGCGAAGCCCCGGAGGACGTCGAGCTCGCCGATCCGGCGGCCCGGGGTCGAGAGGTCGGCCGTGCCCGCGTCCCGCGCCGCGGCGTGTCGCGTCATGGTGATCGACGCTAGGCAGCGCGCGGACCCGCGCGGCAGCGCCGGACGTCGGGGCCGCGCACGACGAAAGTCGGTCCGTCGGCGCTAGGTCTCCGCGGTGACGACCTGCTCCTCGAGGTCGAAGGCGTCGTCGCCGACCCAGACGCGCAGGCCGTCGCCGTCGTCGGTGATCGCGCCCTCCTCCTCCTCGGAGAGCTCGCGGGCGGCGCCGAGGGAGCGCTCGTCGTAGGCGACGCGGCCGTCGCCGAGATCGCGCGGGCGGTACTCCGAGGCCAGCACGGCCGTGCGGCTTCGCGTGGCGAGGAACCCCGCGTTGTCTTCTCCGACCTCGGCGACCCACCGCTGCTTGCGCACCCGTGACGGTGTACTCGACCGGGCGCGGCGGCACAACGGAAACCGGTGGACCTCGACCCGGGTGGACGTCCTACCGTCCGGGACGCCCGGATGCCGAGGAGGTCGATCGCGATGCGCGCCCTGCGCCCGCTGCGCCGGTCCGCCTACCGGCGCCTGGCGGTCGCGCTGGCGCTGTCGGTGCTGGCGGAGGGCCTGTTGACGCTCGCCGTCGTGTGGCAGGTGATCGAGCTCGGGGGCGGGCCCGCCGAGCTCTCGCTGGTCTCCGGCGCGCTCGCCCTGGGGTTGATCGTCACCGCGCTGCTGGGCGGGGTGCTCGCCGACCGTGTGCCCCAGAAGCGCATCCTCGCGGGCGTCCAGATCGCCCTGGCGTCGTCGATCGGCGTCGTCGCGGCCCTCGCGGCGGCCGGGGCGCTCGCCGTCGCCGTGCTGGTGGTCGTGGCCGCGGTGATCGGCCTGTCGATGGGCCTGTTCTTCCCCGCGTACTCGGCGCTCGTGCCCGCCCTCGTCGATCCCGACGACCTGCTCGCGGCGAACGGGCTCGAGGGCGTCGTGCGCCCCGTGCTCCTGCAGGGCGCGGGTCCCGCGCTCGCCGGCGTCCTGGTCGCCGCCTTCTCGCCGGCCGCGGCGCTCGCGGCGACCGCGGTGGCGTGCCTGGGCTCGCTGGTCGCGGTGCTCGCGCTGCCCGCGCACCCGCTGCGCCGTGACCTCTCCGCCGAGGACCGCGGGCACCCCGTCGCGGCGGTGCTCCGCGACCTCGTCGAGGGCTTCCGCTACATGGTGACGACGCGGTGGCTGCTCGTGACGCTGGTCTTCGCGTCGCTGATGATCCTGCTGGTGCTCGGGCCGCTCGAGGTGCTCGTGCCGTTCGCGATCATCGAGCGGGCCGGGGGCGGACCGGGCGGGCACTCGTTGGTGCTCCTGGCCTACGGGGCCGGCGGGGCGATCGCCTCGGTCGTCGTTTCCTCGCTGCGCCTGCCCCGGCGCTACCTCACGGTCATGATCGTGCTGTGGACCGCGGCGTGCGTGCCGATGGTCGTGTTCGGTCTCGCGACGTCCCTGTGGCCGATGATCGTCGCGGGATTCGTGGTCGGCGGGCTGTTCAGCGCCCCGCAGGTCCTCTGGGGCACGCTGCTGCAGCGCCGCGTCCCGCCCGCGCTGCTCGGGCGGGTCACGAGCCTCGACTTCTTCGTCTCGCTGGCGTTCATGCCCGTGTCGATGGCCCTGGCCGGGCCGGTCAGCGAGGGGGTCGGGCTGACGCCGGTGTTCCTGGTCGCGGGTCTGGTGCCGATCGTCTTCGGTGCCCTCGCCCTCGTCCTGGGGCGCCTGGGTCCCGACGAGATCGCGCACCCGCTCGACGTGGCGACGCCCGACGACGCGGCCGCCGGCGAGCCGCGCGCGGCCTGACCCGGCGGGGCGTGGACGCGTTACTGGCTGGTATCGCTCGCTGTGCGAGCGATACCAGCCAGTAGGCATGACTCAGGTCGCGGGCTGGGTCAGGTCGTAGACCGTGGTCCCGCCGACCGTCGTCGCCGTGTAGTGCGCGGCGACCCACGCGGTGATCTGGGTGCCGACGCCGTCGCCGCCTCCGGGACCGCCCTGCCCGCTGCCCTGGCCGCTCGCGACGAACCAGTGGATGTCGCCGGCGGCGACGGACGCCTGGAACTGCGCGAGGCTCGGCGCGGCGTCGGACCCGGAGAACCCGCCGATCGCCATCACCGCGGTGCCGCTCGCGAGCTCGAGGCTCGACGCGCTCTGGGCCGAGACGGTGGCCGCCGACCAGCGCGTCGCCGACGATGTGAGCAGCGCCGTGAGCTCGGTCGACGTCGTGGCCTCGCCGGGGCCGCCGCCCTGCCCGCCGCCCCGGGCGCCGTCGCCGCCGGGCGGTGCCTGACCGGCCGGGGGCTGCCCGCCACCCGGCCCGCCCTGGCCGCCACCGGGGCCGCCCGTCTCCTGGCCCGTCGAGGGCCCGGCGCTGACGATCGAGCCCTGGTGGGCGGTCGACGCGGTCTGCAGGGCGTAGGCGGTCGAGCCGCCCGCGCCGGCGAGCAGCGCGCCGAGCAGCACCACCGGCAGCGCCCACCGCCCGGTGCCGCGGACGGCGCGCCGCCGCAGCGACGCGGGCACGACGAGCGCGATCGTGACGACGAGGCCGGCGATCGCGACGACCCAGCGCAGCCAGGGCAGGAACTCCGGGGTCCGGCGCAGGAGCACGACGCTCCAGCCGGCGGTCACGGCGACCATGAGCGCGAGGGTCAGGTCGGCGGTCAGGGCACCCCGCCGGCGCCACACCTCGCGGCCGCCGACGACCAGCGTGCCGACGAGCCCGGGCGCCAGGGCGACGGCGTAGTACGCGTGGATCGTGCCGCTCATGAAGCTGAACACCAGCCCGGTCACGAGCAGCCACCCGCCCCAGAGCACGAGCCCGGCGCGGGCCCGGTCGGTGCGCGGGGCGCGGCGCGTCAGCCACAGCCCGGCGACGAGCGCGACGAGCGCCGCGGGCAGCAGCCAGCTGATCTGGCCGCCGAAGGAGGTGTTGAACATCCGCGTGATGCCGGTGCTGCCGCCGAAGCCGGTGTTCCCGCCGCCGGCGCCGCCCCCCGGACCGCCCCCGCCGCCGTTGCCCTCGCCGCCGAGGATGCGGCCGAGGCCGTTGTAGCCGAGGACGAGGTCGAGCAGCGTGTTGTCCGTCGAGCCGCCGATGTAGGGACGGGAGTCGGCCGGCCACAGGTCGACGAGCAGGACGTACCAGGCCACCGACGCGACGAGCGCTCCCGCGCCGGCCGCGAGTGCGGCGAGCCGGCGACGCAGCGGCGCGGCCGAGGCGAGCAGGAGCACCGCCGCGAGGGCGGGCAGGACGAGGAACGCCTGCATCATCTTCGTCAGGAAGCCGAGGCCGATCAGCGCGCCCGCCGCGGCGGCCCACCAGAGCGCGGCGCGGGTGGCGCCCGCGTCCACGGCACGCACGATCGCGAACGCGGCGGCGACGAGCGTCAGCACGAGCAGCGCGTCCGGATTGTTGAACCGGAACATCAGCACCGCGACCGGCGTCAGGGCCAGCGCCGCGCCGGCGAGGAGCCCGGCCCCCGGGCCCGCCCAGCGGCGGACGGTCGCGTGGAGCAGGCCGACCGCGCCGACGCCCATGAGCGCCTGGGGCGCGAGCATCGACCACGAGCTGAACCCGAAGATCCGTCCGGACAGCGCCATCACCCACAGCGCGGCCGGCGGCTTGTCGACCGTGATGAAGTTCGACGCGTCCATCGACCCGAACAGCCACGCCTTCAGGGACTGCGTCCCGGCCTGCACGGCCGCGGCGTAGTAGGTGTTGGCGTAGCCCGAGGCGCCGAGCCCCCACAGGTAGAGCACCGCGGTCGCGACGAGCAGCGCGATCAGGGCCGGGCGGACCCAGCGCGGGTCGGCGGCACGGCCGCGCCAGAACGTCGCCACGCGGCCCGGAGCGGCGTGGCGACCGGCGCCGGGTGCCGCGGCGGGGCGTGGCGCCGGCGCGCGCAGGGGCACCCGCAGCTCCGTGGTGTGGGCGTCTCGGACTGTCATGGTCACGAGGATCGGGACGGTGGATGTCGGCGCCGTGGGTCGAGGTTGTGCGTCGGCTGTGAACGCCGGCGGCGCCCTCACGCCGACCCGACGCGGAGGGGCCACGGGTCGCGGACGAGACCATCCGGGTGATCGCCGGGTGACGACTGTGGGGCGGTGAGGTCACGGATGGGTGTTCCACACTGAGATGCCCTGCACTGGGAGGTGACGGGGCGGCGGGATCCGGGAACGCTGGCGGGGTGACCGGTCCCTTCGCGCGCTCCCGGCGTGTGCGGTTCGTCGTCCGCACCGCGGTGGGCGCGTTGTCGGTGGCCGTCCTCGCCGCCTCGGCGCTCGGGTGGTTCCAACTGCAGGCTCTGGATCGATCCACGCCCGCGGCCGCCGTCATCGACGGGCCGTCACCCACCCCCTCGGGCGAGCAGAACATCCTGCTGGTCGGTCTCGACAACCGCACCGACGCGCAGGGGAACCCGCTGCCCGACGACGTCCTCGCGGCGCTCAACGCGGGCGCGAGCGATTCCGGCGGCGGCACCGCCGACTCGCTGACGGTCGTCCACATCCCGGCCGGGGGCGGCCGGGCGACGGCCATCTCGATCCCGCGCGACTCCTACGTCGACCTCGGGCAGGGCCTCGGGCGACACAAGATCAATTCGGCGTGGTCCCGGGCCGCGGCCCAGGCGACCGACGCGATGACCGGCTCCGGGCCCACCGGCACGACGAGCCTCTTCGCCGCCGAGGCCGCCGGACCGCCGTCGCCGCACGACCCCGCGGTCGTGCGCGCCGCCGCGGCCGCCGGCGCCCGCGCCACCATCGGCGCCGTCCAGCAGCTCACCGGGCTCCCGATCTCCCACTTCGCCGCGGTCAACCTCGCGGGGTTCGCCGACGTCAGCACGGCGATCGGCGGCGTGCCCGTCTGCCTGCGGGCGCCGACCCAGGACTCGTACACCGGGCTCTCCCTGCCGGCCGGTCCGCAGGAGGTCTCCGGCGCGCAGGCACTGGCGTTCGTCCGCCAGCGCCACGGCCTGCCCAACGGCGACCTCGACCGCATCGCCCGCCAGCAGGTGTTCCTCGCCGGCGCGACCGAGCGGCTGCTCTCGGCGGGCACGCTCACCGACCCCTTCGCCGTCGCGCGCATCACCGACAGCGTCTCGCGCTCGGTGACCCTCGACGCCGGCTGGGACGTCCTCGGGTTCGCCCGGCAGATGCAGGGCCTGTCCGCGGGTGCGGTCACGTTCCGCACCATCCCGACCGGCAGCACCGAGCTCAGCACGTCCTCGGACGGCACCGCGGTCGAGGTCGACCCGCGCAGCGTGCGCACGTTCGTCGCGACGGCGATCGCCGCCGACGCCGGCAACCCCGCGGCGGCCGCCGCGCTCATGCCGCCCCCGGCCGTCGGGTCCTCCGACGCCTCGGTCAGCGCGAGCCAGGACCGTCTCGCCGCGGCCTCCGACGACGCCGAGAGCTCGGACGACGGGTCGGGGAGCTCCGGCGACGACGAGTCCGGCGGCGGGAGCTCCTCGAGCGAGGACGGCTCCTCGACCTCCTCGGCCTCCTCCGCGGCCGGTACCAAGGCCGTCGTCTCGTCGACACCGCCGATCACCGCCGCCGCGCCCGGCTGCGTCAACTGACCCGCCTCAGACACGGGGCGTCGCGGACGGTGCCTCCGTCGGCAACACGAACGGCGCTCTCGCTGCTTCGGTAGCAGCGAGAGCGCCGTTCATGTTCTCCCGGGCGTGGCGTCCGGAGGAGACGCTCGCCCGGATGGCCCGCCCGGGGTGCGGTGCCCGGGCGGGAGCCCGGGTCAGCTCGAGCGTTCCGAGCCCAGGGTCACCGGGACCTGACGCGGCTGGCCGCCGGGCGAGGTGACCGTCAGGGTCACCGGGGCGCCGGGCTGCTGCGAGCGGATCGCGGCGACGAGGCTGTCGGCGTCCTGGATGGTCCGGTCGCCTACCTTGGTGACGACGTCGCCCTGGTTCAGCCCGGCGGCCGCGGCGGGCCCGCCCGGGGTGATCTGGCCGAGGGTCGCGCCACCCTGGCCGTCGGCCACGCTCACACCGAGCACGGCGCGGGTGGCGAAGCCCTGGGTGACCAGCTCGTTGCCGATGCGGGCGGCCTGGTCGATCGGGATCGCGAAGCCCAGCCCGATCGAGCCGGACTGCGACTGCTCGCCGCCGGAGGACTGGCCGCCCAGGGACGCGATCGCCGAGGTGATGCCCACGACGCGGCCCTGCATGTCGACCAGCGCGCCGCCGGAGTTGCCGGGGTTGATCGCGGCGTCGGTCTGGATCGCGTCGAGCACCGTCGCCTGGCCGCTCTGGGCGCCGCCGCTGGCGACCGGGCGCTGCAGAGCGCTGACGATGCCGGTGGTCACGGTGCCCGACAGGCCGAGCGGCGACCCGACGGCCACGACGTCCTGGCCCACCTGGAGCTGCGAGGAGTTCCCGATCGTCGCCGGGGTGAGCCCGGAGACGCCCTGGGCGCGGACGACCGCGAGGTCGGCGCTCGTGTCGGTGCCGACCACCTGGACCGGCGCGCGGTTGCCGTTCTGGAACACCGCGGTGAGGCCCTGGGCCTGGCCGCCGGGCACCGGAGCGCCGCCCTGGCCGCCCTCGCCCTGGCCGCCCTCGCCCCCGAGACCACCGAGTCCGCCGAGCGGCGACTGCTGCTGCTGGGCCTGGCCGGCCTCGAGCACGTGGGCGTTGGTGAGGATCAGGCCGTCGGCAGAGATGATCACGCCGGAGCCTTCGCCGGACGGGCCTTCGAGCTGCACGACGCTGGGCAGGACGGTGTTGGCGACCTGCTCGACCGAGCCGGCGGGTGCCGCCGCGGCGGGTGCCTCGCCCGAGCCGGAGGGCGCCGACGAGAGCACCGAGGTGTTGCCGCCACCGCCGGAGGACGCGGCCTCGTAGCCCACGGCACCGCCGACGCCGCCGGCGACGAGCACCGCGGCGAGCGCGCCGGCCACGAGGGCGACCGGCCGCCGGCGGCGCGGGCCGGACGGCGGGGGTGGGGTGGGGCCCGGGCCGGGCGAGGTCGGAGGCCCGGTCGGCGGGCCGCCGGGGACGTCGGTCCGGGCCCACGGGGTGCCGGCGGGGGGTGTGGTGCCGGCCGTGCCGCCGTGGCGGCCGAGGCCCGAGCCGTAGGGGGCTGTCGGGTAGCCGCCGGGCCACTCCCCACCGGGACCGTGGGGCAGCGTCCCGGCGCCGGATCCGCTCGCGGAACGCGACGGGTCGGAGGGGGAGGAGGGGCTGGTGTCGCTCACGCCTCCCAGGGTCGGCCCGCCGACTGTGCCGACACTGCGCTGTACCTACGCGCTTCCTGAGAGGTGGCTGCGAACCGGGACCGAACCGGACGAACCGTTCAGGCAGGCGACCGACCGGTCGGGCTCCGTCCTGCTCCGTCTCCCACGACCCGGTACCAGTGCCCGGTCTCCCCCGGGCAGCTGCTCGAGGCGCACGCGGTCGCGGGTGCGGCGCGGGAACATCCGCGTCCCGTCACCGAGCAGCACCGGCACGACGAACACGACGATCTCGTCGAGCAGCCCCGCGTCCAGGCACTGCGTGGCCACGTCCGCACCGAGGATGTTGACGTCGCGATCGCCGGCCAGGAGCTTCGCCCGGTCGACCGCCGTCGCGAGGTCGGTCGCGAACTCGACGCCGGGCACCGGGGTGGCCGGCGGCCGGTGGGTGAGGACGACCGCCGGCCCGTCGTACTGCCCGCCGAAGGCGCCCTCGGCCTCGGTGCCCGCGTTCGGGTCGTCGCCGTCGTGGGTCACGCGCCCGACGAGCAGGGCGCCCGTGCGGGCGAGCAGGCGGTCGGCCGCGGGGTCCTCCCCGCCGACGAACTCGGTCAGCCAGGACATGTCACCTCCCGGTCCGGCCATGAAGCCGTCGAGAGACACGGCCGCCGAGAAGATGAGCTTCGCCATCGGGGGACTCCTCAGCGGGCGACGTGCTGGTCCAGGACGGCCCCGACGAAGCGCTCCCACGTCGGGGCCGGCGGCAGCTGGTGGCCCATGTCCTCGATCTCCAGCAGGCGGGCGCCGGGGATGGCCGCGGCGAGCGCGCGGCCGTGCTCGAGCGGGAACAGCGGGTCGGCCGTGCCGTGGACGACGAGCACGGGGACACCGGCCAGCGCACGCAGGTCGGTGCTGGCCGGAGGCTCGAACTCGGCGAGGAAGAGGTTCCCCGCGGCGGCGAGGTCCCGGCTGCGCGCCACGACCCGCGCGGCGATCGTCCGCATCCGCGCCTCGTCGAACGCACCCGGTCCCGCGAAGGGGCGCTCGGCCTCGACGAGGGCGGTGACCGCGGCCTGCGGGTCGGCCGGGTCGGGGGCCGGTGCGTCGCCGGCGAAGGCGGCCGTCACCGCCGGGGCCGGGCCGGGCAGGTCACCGGCGGCGGGGTCGACGGGGGAGGTCGCGATCAGGGTCAGGGCGGCCACCCGCTCGGGGTGCTCCAGGGCGAGGCACTGGGCGACGCCGCCACCCATGGAGAGTCCCGCCACGTGCGCCCGCTCGATGTCGAGGGCGTCGAGCACCGCCAGCGCGTCGCGCCGCAGGTCGCCGCCGGTGTAGCCCGGAGCGCCCGGCGGCCAGGTGGTCGACGCGCCGGTGTCGCGCTGGTCGTACCGGATCACGCGCAGCCCCCGGGCGACGAGGAGCGCGCAGAGCTCGTCGTCCCACCAGTCCATCGACCAGCCGCCGCCGGCGAGGAGCAGCAGCGCCGGGGCGTCCGGCTCGCCGAGCGACTCCACGCAGAGGTGCACACCCGCCTCGACCTCGATGTCCATCGTCGCGCCCTTCGACCGGTTGCACGGTACAACCGGTACTGAAACGGACGCCGGCAGTGGTTGTCAAGTGCAACCGGTAGCGCGCGCACAGCTGGCACACAGGTCGCGTCCAGCACCGGGACAGCCCCGGGGACGACGGTGCTCGATCATGGCGTCCCCGCTCCTCGCCGCCCTGCGCACCCCGCTGCGGCCGTCCGCCCCGCGCGTCCCCGCCGTGGCGGACACACCGACCCGCCGTCTCGCGGGCCGGGGCGACCCGCGCTGGGCGCGCTGGGGCCTGCCGGCGCTGCTCGCCGCCACCGCGGTGCTCTACCTGTGGGGTCTCGGGGCGTCGGGCTGGGCCAACGCCTACTACTCGGCGGCCGCGCAGGCGGGGGCGACGAGCTGGTCGGCGTGGTTCTTCGGTGCGTCCGACTCCCCCGGCCTGATCATGGTCGACAAGCCGCCCGCCTCGCTGTGGGTCATGGGTCTGTCGGCCCGGCTCTTCGGCGTGAACAGCTGGGCGATCCTCGTGCCGCAGGCGCTCATGGGCGTCGCCGCGGTCGGTCTGCTGCACGCGACCGTGCGCCGCTGGGCCGGGCCCGCGGCCGGGCTGCTCGCCGGTCTCGTGCTGGCGCTGACGCCGGTGGCCACGCTGATGTTCCGGTTCGACAACCCGGACGCGCTGCTCGTGCTCCTGCTGGTCGCGGGGGCGTGGGCGCTGGCCCGCGCCGTCGACGCGGAGACCCCGCGCGGGGCGTGGCGCCGGCTCGCGCTCTGCGCCGTGCTCGTCGGCACCGGCTTCCTCACCAAGTCGCTGCAGGCGTTCCTCGTGCTGCCGGCGTTCGCCGCGGTCTGGCTCGTCGCCGGGCCGGGACGGGTGCGCGCCCGGCTGCTCGCGCTCCTGCCCACCGCCCTCGTGCTCCTGGTGGCCTCCGGCTGGTGGGTCGCCGTCGTGGAGCTCTGGCCCGCGTCGTCGCGCCCGTACGTCGGCGGCTCGCAGACGAACTCCGCGGTGGAGCTCCTGCTCGGCTACAACGGGTTCGGGCGCCTCACCGGCGACGAGACCGGTAGCGTCGGGCCCGGAGGCGTCGGTGGTGGCGGTGGCGGCCGCTCGAGCGGCTCGGTGCTGCAGCTGTTCTCCTCCGAGATGGCGAGCCAGATCTCCTGGCTGCTGCCCGCGGCCCTGCTGCTGCTCGTCGCCCTGCTCGCCCTGACGTGGCGGGCCCCCCGCACCGACCGCACCCGGGCCGGGGCGCTGCTGTGGGGCGGCGTCCTGCTCGTCACGGCCGCGGTGTTCACGCTCTCGCAGGGGATCATCCACAGCTACTACACAGTGGCGCTGGCCCCCGCGATCGCGGCGCTGGTCGGGATCGGGACGGTGACGCTCGCCCGCCGGCGGGACCGTCTCGCGTTCGTCGTCGCGGCGCTCGTCGTCGCGGTGACCGCGGTCTGGTCCTGGTCGCTGCTGCGGGAGACGCCGACCTTCGTCCCGTGGCTGCGCGCGGTCGTGCTCGCCGGAGGTCTGGTCGTCGCGGGCGGGCTGCTCGTCCTGGCGCTGCGTCCGGCGTGGGGCCGGGCGGGCGCGGGGCGGGTCGTCGCGGGCGGTCTGCTGGCGGCCGCGGTGGTGCTCGGCGTCGCCGGACCGGCCGCCTCGTCGGTGGTCACCGCGGCGACGACGCACGAGGGCGCGCTGCCCTCGGCGGGGCCCGAGAGCGGGCGGGGGCCCGGCGGTGGTCCCGGACGTGGGTTCCCCGGGCCCGGTGGTGGGCCCGCCGGCCCGGGTCGCGGCGCGGGCGGCCCGGGCCCCGACGGGTCCGCGTCGCCCGGTGCCGCACGGAACGGCCTCGGAGGAGGATTCCGCGGCGGCGGGATGATGACCCTGCTCCGGGCGAGCACGCCGTCGGCCGAGCTCACGACGCTCCTACGGGACGGCGCCGCCGGCCACACGTGGGTGGCGGCGGCCGTCGGCTCCAACGCCGCCGCGGGCTACCAGCTCGCGTCCGGGGCGCCGGTGATGGCGCTCGGCGGCTTCAACGGCACGGACCCGGCGCCGACGCTCGCGCAGTTCCAGGCCTTTGTCGCGTCCGGGGCGGTGCACTACTTCGTCGGTGACGAGAGCTCGGCGTCGATCTCCACCACGGACAGCGGCGGCAGCGACGACGCGGCACGCATCGCGGCCTGGGTGGCGTCGCACTACCGCGCCACGACGGTCGGCGGCACGGCCGTCTACGACCTGACCGCCCCGGCGGTGGTGTGACGTGCACAGGCACAGGACGGCCACAGGTTCGGCACACGAACGGTCCACGATCGACTCCGACGCTGCGATCATGACCGCAGCGACCCCGCTCCGCGCCACCCCGTCCGCAGGCCACTCCGCCGTCCGGGAACCCATCGAGGCGACCGGAGGCGCCGTGCTCGACGTGGTCGTGCCCGTCTTCGACGAGGAGCGCGACCTCGGTCCGTGCGTGCGGCGGCTGCACCGACACCTGACCGACGAGTTCCCCTACCGGTTCCGCATCACCGTCGCCGACAACGCCAGCACCGACGCGACCCTGGCCGTCGCCGAGGAGCTCGCCGGCGAGTACGACGAGGTCGCGGTGTTCCACCTCGACGAGAAGGGCCGTGGCCGGGCGCTGCGGGCGGTGTGGTCGGCGTCGGACGCCCCGGTGCTGGCCTACATGGACGTCGACCTCTCGACCGACCTCAACGCCCTGCTGCCGCTGGTGGCGCCGCTGATCTCCGGGCACTCCGACCTGGCGATCGGGTCCCGGCTCTCGCCGGCGTCGCGGGTGGTGCGCGGGGTGAAGCGCGAGGTGATCTCCCGCTGCTACAACGTGCTGCTGCGCGGCACCCTGCGGGCGCGGTTCTCCGATGCCCAGTGCGGGTTCAAGGCCATCCGCGCCGATGTGGCCCGCCGGTTGCTGCCGCTGGTCGAGGACACCGGCTGGTTCTTCGACACCGAGCTGCTGGTGCTCGCCGAGCGCTCCGGGCTGCGCATCCACGAGGTGCCCGTCGACTGGGTCGACGACCCGGACTCGCGCGTGGACGTCGTGTCGACCGCGATCGCCGACCTCAAGGGCGTCGCCCGCGTCGGGCGCGCGCTCGCCACCGGCGCGCTGCCGGTGGCGCGGCTGCGCGAGGAGTTCGGTCGCGAGCCCTTCGCGGAGCTCTCTCCCGACGAGATGGCCGGCGTGACGCCCGGCCTGACCGGGCAGATGGTGCGCTTCGCCGCGATCGGGATCGTGTCCACCCTCGCGTTCCTGCTGCTGTACACCCTGTTCCGCGGCGTGCTCGGCCCGCAGCCGTCGAACCTGCTCGCGCTGGTGATCACCGCGATCGCCAACACCGCGGCCAACCGGCGCCTGACCTTCGGCATCCGCGGGCGCCGCCACGCCGGACGCTCGCAGGTCGAGGGCCTACTGGTGTTCGGCCTGGGGCTCGTGCTGACGTCGGGCTCGCTGGCCGTGCTCGGCGTCCTCGCGCCGGCCGCGTCGCACGTCGTCGAGCTCGCGGTCCTCGTCGTGGCGAACCTCGTCGCGACCCTCCTGCGCTTCGTCGCCTACCGCGCCTGGGTCTTCCACCCCCGCCGCCAGCGCGCGTGACAGCCGGGGTTGTCAGCGAAGTGCCGTCACAGGCACTCAGCGTCCGTATCCGTACTTCGATCATGAACCCGGAGAACCGATGAGCACCGCGACCGACCCCGACGTGGTCGCCGAGCCCGGCACCGAGACGACCGCGGTCCCGAGCGCACCGTGGGTGCGGCGGGTGTGGCGCGGGCGCGCCGACGACCCGCGCTGGGTGCGCCCGGCGCTGCTCGGCCTGCTCACCGTCACCGCGGTGACCTACCTGTGGGACCTCGGCGCCACGGGCTACGCGAACACGTTCTACGCGGCCGCGGTCCAGGCCGGGACGCAGTCGTGGAAGGCGTGGCTGTTCGGTGCCCTCGACGCCCCCGGGCTGATCACCGTCGACAAGCCGCCGGCCTCGCTGTGGGTGATGGCGCTGTCCGGGCGGATCTTCGGGTTCGGCCCGTGGTCGATGCTCGCGCCGCAGGCCCTCATGGGCGTCGCGTCGGTCGGCCTCGTCTACCTCACCGTGCGGCGCTGGGTCGGCCCGCGCACCGCGCTGGCCGCCGGGACGCTGCTCGCGGCGACGCCCGTCGCGGTGCTGATGTTCCGGTTCGACAATCCCGACGCGATGCTCGTGCTGACCATGGTCGCCGCGCTGTACACGACGACCCGGGCGATCGACGCCGCCGGGCGCCGCCCCGGCACGTGGTGGATCGTCGCCACCGGCGCGCTCGTGGGCCTGGGCTTCCTCACCAAGCAGCTGCAGGTCATGCTCGTCGTCCCCGCGCTCGCCCTCGGGGTCCTCGTCGTCGCCCCCTCCCGGCTGCGGCGCCGGATCGGCGATCTCGTCGCCGGCACCGCCGCGATCGTCGTGTCGGCCGGCTGGTTCGTCGCGCTCGTCGAGATCTGGCCGGCCTCGTCGCGCCCCTACATCGGCGGGTCGACGACCAACTCCCTGCTCGAGCTCGCCCTCGGCTACAACGGCCTCGGCCGCATCTTCGGCAACGAGCGCGGCGGGGGTGCTCCGGATGGGGGACCCGGCGGCGGTGCACCCCCCGCGGGCGCACCCGGCGCCGCGGGCGGTCCCGGCGTGATGGGCGGTCCCGGTGGTCCCGGCGGGGGCTTCGGCGGGCAGGCCGGGCTCGAGCGGCTGGTCACCGCGGAGTTCTCCGGCCAGGCGTCCTGGTTGCTGCCCGCCGCGATCGTGCTGCTCGTCGCCGCGCTCTGGGCCCTGCGCCGGGCCCCGCGCACCGACCGCACCCGGGGACTGCTGGTCCTCGGCGGCGCCTGGATGCTCGTGCACGCCCTGGTCTTCAGCTACATGAGCGGGATCATCCACCCGTACTACACCGTGGCCCTGGCCCCCGGGATCGCCGTCACCACGGCGGTCGGCGCGTCGGTGCTCTGGCGGCGCCGGACCGAGCTCTGGTCACGGATCGTGTTCGCGGTCGTCGTCGCCGGCACCGCGGCGTGGAGCGCGGTGATCCTCACCCAGCACGACTGGCTGCTGTGGGCGCGCTGGGTGCTGCTCGTCGTCGGCGTGCTCGGCACCCTCGCCGTGCTCGTCCCGCCGGCCCGCTGGGGCCGCGTGGCGACGGTCGGGGTGCTGGCCGCGCTGGTCGCGGTGCTGGGTGGTTCGACGGCGTTCGCCGCCGACACGGCGGTGACCCCGCACCGGGGCTCGATCGTCAGTGCCGGCCCGAACGGCGGCACGGGCCCGGGCGGGCCCGGCGGCCGGACCCGTGACGGTGCCGCGCGGGACGCCGACCGCGGCGGCGCGGTGCGTGGCGCTGCGGGCGGCATGGGAGCTACGGGCGGCCCCGAGGGCGAGACCCCGTCGCCGCAGCTCGTCGCCCTCCTGCGGAGCGCGGGCACCCGCTGGGCGGCCGCGACCGACGGTGCCATGAACCAGGCGAACCTCCAGCTCGACAGCGGGGTGCCGGTGATGGCGATGGGCGGCTTCATGGGCAGCGACCCGGCGCCGACGCTCGCCGAGTTCCAGGCGTACGTCGCGTCCGGGCAGGTGCGGTACTACATCGAGGGCGGTGGCCCTGGTGGCCCTGGTGGCCCTGGTGGCCCTGGTGGCCCTGGTGGCACGGCCGGAGACGCCGGACAGCCCGGCGCGCAGGCCGGTGGTCAGACCGGCGGACGGGGCGGCCGGTTCTCCCGCGGTACGGCCGGGGAGATCCGGACGTGGGTCACCCAGCACTTCACGCCGATCGACGTCGGAGGGCGCACCGTCTACGACCTGAGCGCCCCGACGTCCTGACCCGGACCACCGGCACGGCCGGTGCCCGCGAGGGCCGTGCGGACTCTCCCCCCGAGTTCGCGCGGCCCTCGCCCTGCTCGTCAGGCGGTGCGGTAGGCCGAGGTGAGGTGGGCGAAGACGACGACGTTGTCCACGTAGCTGCCGGCGCCGCCGTCGAACTCCCCGCCGCAGGTGATCATGCGGAGCTCCCCGTCCGGCGTCGGCGCGTACACGGCCTCGGTGGGGAACGCGGACTTCGCGACCTGCTCGACGCGGTCGACGGTGAAGACCGCGGTGGTGTCGTCGTCACGGTGGACCTCGACGGCGTCGCCCGCCTTCATCCGCCCGATGTGGATGAACGCCCCCTGCTCGCCGCGGTAGTTGACGTGTGCCGCGAGCACGGCCGGGCCCACCTCGCCGGGGCTGACGCCGCCGTCGTACCACCCGACTGTCTCGGCGTTCCGGGGCACCTCGAGGGCGTTGTCGGGCCCCAGTCCCAGGTCGGTGGTCTCCCGGGTGGAGAGCCCGATCGTCGGGGCGTCGACCCCGGTGATGTCCGCGGCGGGCAGCGGCACGGGGACGGGCACCCGCGTGCCGGGCGGGACCGGCGGACCGGCCGCCGCGGCGGGATCGGCCGGGCCGCTGCCCTGCCCGACGAACGCCACGAGCACGCCCACCGCGAGCACGGCGAGCACGAGGGCGGCGATCCGGCCGTTCACCCGGTCGAGCATGCCCCCACGCAGCGGTGACGGCGTGGGTCGGACCACCGGCGTGTCGGTCGGGCCGCTCAGATCGGCCGGTACGCCCCGGTGAGGTGCGCCCGGACGACGACGTTGTCCTGGTAGCTGTGGGTCCGCTCGTCGAACGCGCCCCCGCAGGTGATCATGTGGAGCTGACTGTCGGGCGTCGGGGCGTAGACGGCGTCGGTGGGGAAGGCGTCCTTGGCGAACCGGTCGACGCTCTCGACGGTGAACACGGCGGTGGTGTCGTCCGCCCGGTGGACCTCCACGGCGTCGCCCGGGCGCAGCTGACCGAGGTGGGCGAAGGCGCCCTGCTCGCCGCGGAAGTCCACGTGCGCGGCGAGCACGGCGGGACCGACCTCGCCCGGGCTCGCGCTGCGCTCGTACCAGCCGACCGTGGCCGCGTTGCTGGGCACGTCGAGCGAGTTGTCGTCGCGCAGGCCCAGGCTGGTGGTGTCGCCGGTGCTCAGCCCGATCGTCGGGGCGTCGATCCCCGTGATCGGCGCCGCCGGCAGCGGGGTCGGCAGGCTCACGCGCTCGGCCGGGGGCAGCGACGTGCTCCGCGGTCCCTCCGGTGCGTCGCCGCCGCCGGTGACGAACGCGATCACGACGCCCACGGCGAGCACCGCGAGCACGAGGGCGGTGATGCGGCCGGTCGCCCGGTCGAGGACGCCCTCGCGACGGGACGGGGTCTCGGGTGGCGCCTCGGGCGCGGCCACCTCAGACCGTCCGTCGCCGGGCGGCGACGACCTGGCCGCCGCGCACGACCCCGGCGCCCGCCCCGATGCCCGCGATCACCAGGAAGGCGACCTGACCGAACGTCACGCCGGAGCCGGAGCCGTCGCCCGTGGCGACGCCGCCGACGGGGTAGCCGTGGTAGTAGCGGGGACCGCCGACGCCCCACTCGCACGCCCGGCCGTCGTTGTCGCCGTCGAGGTTGTTCGGGTCCGACGGGTCGGCGATGAGCACCGCCTGGGCGTCCGCCCGGTCCGCGAAGTCCCAGCAGTTCAGCAGGTACACGGGACGCGCCGGGACCACGTAGTGGTAGTACGGGCTGCCCGGGCCGTAGCGCGCCGGCGGCACGGTCACCGTCTCGGTCTCCGTCGTGACGCTGGTGGACGGCGAGGTGGTCGGCGACGACGAGCTCGACGAGCCGCCCGTGCCGGGGAGCGGCAGCGAGGGGATCTCCGGCAGCGGCGAGGAGCCGTCGCCGCCGAGGAGCCCGGTGAGATCGTCGATCAGGCCGCCGATGACCGTCCCGAGGCTGCTGTCACCCGAGCCCGAGCCGCTCCCGCCGCCGTCCCCGTCCTCCGCGACGGCGATCCCGGCGGTGGAGATCATCCCCGCCGCGACCAGCCCGACCAGCGCGCTCGCCACGCGCCGACGCCCGTTCCCCATGTCCCGACCCGATCTGTTCGCCCGTGTGCTCCGATCGCCCTAACGGCGTGCGCCTCGGATGGGTACGGATGTCGGCCTTGCCGTCTTCGTCGGGCCGCCGCACCGTGATCACCTGCGATGACGTCGCGCCGTCACCTGAACGGGTGGTCTCCCGACGCGGCCCAAAGATCCGGTAACGACGGTGACTCTCCGTGCGAAGCGTGGGTCATACGGCTGAGAGCACTCGGCCGCAGGCACCCGATGAGGAGTACGGATGAGGGGTCGACGGAGCAGCCGCAGCGCCGCGGTGGTGCTGGCCGGCTGCGTGGGACTGGCGGTGATCGCCCCGGGTCTCGCGCTCGCGGCGCCGATCACGAGCGCGACGACCGAGGCCGAGTGCGACGCCGCCGGCGGGTCGTGGATCGGCGGGGCCTGTGAGGACACGAGCTCCACGACGACGACCACGTCGACCGCGGCCGACACCGACACCTCCAGCTCCGTCCCCTCGGGCGGCGTCGCGCCGGTCATCCCGGCGGAGGGCACCACCGACGTGGTCGACGGCGGCGGGTCGAGCCTCCCCGGTTCCGGGAGCGAGCGGTCGAGCGCCGCCCGCACCGGGCCGACCGCGACGGAGCCCACGACCGAGACCACCACGACGACCGCGCCGACGACCACGGGCGGTGACGACGCCACCGGCGCCGGCGCCCCGGTGGCCCGCGCGACGGTCGCCGACACCGGCCAGCAGCTCGCCCAGCAGCTCACGACCATCCAGCTGCCGGACGGCACCACGCTCCCGATCACCTTCGAGCCCGGGAAGGGCAACCTGCCCCTCGGCGGGAACCGCCTCACCGAGCTGCCGTCGAACCCGACCGCCCAGCAGCTGTGCCGGTTCTTCGCGAGCGGGCTGTCCGTGCCCGACGCGCAGGTCACGCAGGTGAGCCAGGCGCTCACCGGCCTGTGCGACCGGCTCGCGGTCAACGGCACCGCCGACCCCGGGCAGGTGCAGCAGGAGGTCGTCCGCTGCTACCACGAGTGCGTCACGTTCGACGTCCGGACGGTGTACTTCAGCTACTGGAACCACCGCTACGACGTCGACTGCGACGAGCTGAGCTACGACGAGGCCAACGCGATCCTCGACTGGGACCGCTCCGACCCCTTCCGCCTCGACGCGGACGGCGACGGTGTGGCGTGCGAGTGGAACGCGCACGACGACGACGAGGTCGCCTACGTCCACTACGACGGCTACCCCGAGGGTGGCGTCTCGACCGGTGACGGCAGCACGGAGACCGGCGCGTCGGACGTCGAGGTCGCCCTGGCGGCCGGCGCCCTCGCGGGCCTCGGCGTCACCAGCATGGTCGTGGTCCGCCGCTTCGCCCGGCAGGGCTGAGCGCCGTGACCACGACGACCGACCGCACCCCGGAACCGCGGGCCGACAGGACCGCGAAGGGCTCCGGCGTCGGGACCCGCGCGACGATCGGCATCCTCGTCGTCCTCGTGCTGCTCGCGGTGGTGGCCTACGTGCAGGGCACCTCCTCGCAGCGCACGGGCCCGGCGACCGTGCCGCTCCCCGCCCAGCGGACCGCGGTGGCCCTGCCGCTCGAGCCCGCGGAGACGGCGGCGCTGCGCATCCCGTCGATCGGGGTCGACACCCGCCAGCTCACCGAGCTGGGCCAGACCGAGGACCGTCGCCTCGAGGTCCCGGGCGACGCCACGACCGTCGGCCACTACCGCGGCGGCGCGGCACCCGGCCAGACCGGCCCGGCGATCTACGCGTCGCACGTCAACTACCACGGGGCGCAGGGCGGCTTCGCCCGTCTCGCCGACGTCGCGGCCGGCGACCAGGTGCTCGTCGAGCGCACCGACGGCGTCACGGTCGTCTACGCCGTGGACCGGGTCGACGAGGTGTCCAAGAACGCCTTCCCGACCGCGCAGGTCTACGGCCCGACCGGTGACCCGGCGCTGCGGCTGATCACCTGCGGCGGCGCGTTCGACGCCGACGTGCGCAGCTACGAGGACAACATCGTGGTGTTCGGCCACGCCGTGGAGGCCTACCGCGCGTAGGCGGAGCACGGCACGCGAACGACGGCCGGGTCCCTCTGCAGGAGGGGCCCGGCCGTCGGCGTGTCGGGCGAACGTGTCGCCGCGACCGTGTGGCCCTACGGACCCTGGCTGTCTGCGGTGGCCCACCGCCGGCGGTTCTCAGGTCCCGTACAGGAAGCGGTCAGCCGGGCCACACCGTGCGCGCGCAGCGTGGTGGTCATGACGTCGATCGCGCACGCCCGGACCGTGCCCCTGCTCGACGCGCCGCCGCGGCGGGCCGGGCGGGCCGGGACGGTCGCCGGGCTGGTCGCGGTCCTCCTCGGCGTCGGCACGGTGATCGTCTCCTACGTGGCGGGCGTGCTGGACGCGTCCGGCCGGGCCGTCGACGACGCCGTCCTGCGCGCCGCGCTCGGGCTCGGGCTGCGCCGCGAGGCCCTCGATCTCCTGGAGCTCGTCGGCATCCCGTCGGTCGCGCTCGCGGTCGTCGCGCTCGCCGGCCTGGCCCTCGCCCGCGGACGGGGCGACCGGGCGGTGGCCGTCGTCGCCCTGGTGCTCGGCGCCCAGCTGATCACGCAGGTGCTCAAGGCGGGCCTGGTGCGCCCCGACTCCACGGACGCCAACTCGCTGCCCAGCGGGCACGTCACGCTCGTCGCGTCGCTCGGCGTCGCCCTCGTGCTCGTCGTCCCGCGCGTGCTGCGGCCGCTGGCGGTCCTCGCCGGGCTCGCGGTCACGGGGATCGCGGGCGTGGCCACGATGGTCGCCGGGTGGCACCGTCCGAGCGACGTCGTCGCCGCTCTCGGCGTGGTCCTGGCGACCACCGGGGCGATCACCCTCGCGGGGGCGCTGCTCCGGGGGCGACCGCATCGACGATCTGCAGCACCGAGTCCCATCGCGTCGTGACCCGCACGAACCCGTGGCGCACGAGGGCGTCGGCCATCTCGCCGCGACGGAACAGCCGCGCCTGACCGCCGCGGGCGAGCCCCTCGGTGAGCAACCGGAACGGGCCGCGGCCGTGGGCCGGCACGGTGACGGCGAGGCGCCCGCCCGGGCGCAGCACCCGCCGGAGCTGGGTCAGGGCCGTCTCGAGGTCCGGCACGAGCTGCAGGCACAGCGAGCAGCACACGGCGTCGAGGGACGCGTCCCGCAGCGGCAGCGTCATCGCGTCGGCGCGCGCGAACACGGTGTTCGCGGCGGTGATCGCGCGGGCGGCGCGGGCGAGCATCGCGGGGGAGAGGTCCGCGCCGATCACCAGCCCGTCGGCGCCGACGCCGTCGGCGAGGTGCCCGGTCAGCGTCCCCGGCCCGCAGGCGAGGTCGAGCACCGTCTCCCCGCCGACGAGGTCCAGGCGTCGGGCGACGCCGTAGAAGTCGCGGAACACCCCGCCCCCGACGAGGTCCGGCACGTGCGCGCCGTACCGGTCGCCGGCGCCGACCACCCAGTCGTAGACCCCGGCGCCGCCCCCGGACTCCCACAGGTCCTGGATGCGTCCGCGGGAGCCGGGCCGGCCCTCGACGAGGTCGACGTACGGCGCGTCCCCGTCGGGCAGCGGGACGGTGAGCAGCGGCGCCAGACGCTCGCGGGCGGTCACGCGTCCCCGCCGGCGCGGACGGCGTCCCGCAACGCGTCGAACTCGGCGATGATCGCGTCGGCGAGGTCGGGCAGGTCCGGCAGGAGCTCCGCGCACCCGAGCAGGCCGAAGTCGAGCTGGTCGACGTAGCTCTGCACCGTGACGTTGAGCCCGACGCCGTCGGCCACCGCGGACACCGGAACGTAGTGCGTCATGGCCGCGCTGCCGAGGTAGAGCGGCTCCCGCGGCCCCGGGACGTTGGAGACGATGAGGTTGAACGGCGCCGGGCCGACCGTCGACCACCGTGTCACCGCGCGGCTGATCGCCGTGGTCATGAGCGGGGCGCCGAGCCCGACGACGTCCGGGGTGAGCTCGCCGGGGAGGGCGGCGAACACCTGCTTGGCCAGGGCGAGTGCCTCGTGCGCCGCGCTCAGCCGTGCGAGCGGGCCGTCGACGTCGGTGGGCAGGGCGGCGACGGTGCCCGAGACGCGGTTGGTCCACCGGTCCTCCTCGTCGCCGCTGCGCAGCGACACCGGGACCATCGCGGTCAGCGGGTCGTCGGGCAGCTCGCCGCGGTCGAGCAGCCAGCGCCGCAGCCCGCCGCCGCACAGCGCGACGACCACGTCGTTGATCGTCGCCCCGGCCTCCTTGCCGACCGCCTTGACCTCGGCCAGCGGCAGCGAGCGGTGCGCGAACCGCCGGTAGCGGCTGATCGGCCGGTTGAACGGCGTCGGCGGCGACGTCAGGGGCGGCAGCCGCGGCAGCCGCCCGTCCTCGTCGCGGGCGCGACCGGCGTTGAGCAGTGAGCCCAGCGGACCCCGCAGCGTGCCCCGCACCCGGTCGGCCAGGTCGATCACCGACGGGTTGCGCGTGGCCCGCGCCAGGCTCTGGCCGGCGCGGGCGGCGAGCAGCAGCCCGCGGGCGGGCCGGCGCACCCCGTTCGCCGCGGCCCGGGCCAGCACCTCGGTGGTCGACGGCGCCGCCTCGGAGCGCCAACGCCCCGCACCGTCGGGCCGTTCCGCGTCGGGCGTGTCCTCGAGCATGAGCTCGAGCAGCTCGGCGCCCGCGGCCCCGTCGACGGCGCTGTGGTGGATCATCGTGAGGATCGCGAAGCGGTCGTCCGAGAGCCCCTCGATCACGTGGGAGACCCACAGCGGGTGGTCGCGGTCCATCGGCGCCGCGATCAGCCGGCCGACCAGCTCGTCGAGGTCGTCGTCGGAGCCCGGCGGCGGCACCGCGCTGCGCCGCACGTGGAAGTCCAGGTCGAAGTCGGGATCGGCGATCCAGTAGGGGTGGTCGAGGCCGAACGGCACCTCGACCAGCCGGCGGCGCAGCGGCTCGAGCTGGTGCAGGCGGTCGGCCAGCTGGCGTCGCCACGCCGCGTGGGGCTCGAAGTCCGCCGACGGCCGCTCGAGGATCAGCAGCTGGCTGATGTGGGTGTACTGGTGGTCGTCCTCCGCGTCCAGGAACAGGGAGTCCAGACCCGACAGCTGCTTCACGGCGGTGACCTCCTCGTCGGCGGGCGCCCAGTCTGTGGCCGGACGGGTGCGGGGGCCAGCCGAGTCCGGTTCGTGCGAACGGGCCCGCTAGGTTCACCTCATCGATGGACTCAAGCCCGGATGACCGTGATGCGTAACCTGCGAGCGCGGGCGGCCGTTGAGCGTTCCGGAGGGGCGTTCACCCGATCGGTTGTTCATCCCTGACAGGCGAGCGGACGGAGAGCCAGGCATGGGCAGGCACCAGATGGCGGGCGCGTCCTCGGCGCGCACGCGGGTGGCCCTCGGCGCGCTCCCCCTGGTCGCCACCGTCGGTGCGATCGGGATCGGCTCCGTGGTCATGAGCCCCGTCAGCTCCGACGCGCCCCTCGAGCCGCCGGCCGGTGGGTCCGCAGGCGGCGGGTCCCTCCCGGCGCCCTCCGTGCCCGTCGGCCCGGGCCTCGCGCCCGCGCCGGTCCAGGTGCTCGACCTGGCCGCGACCGACGGCGCGGTGACGCCCGACCGCGGCGGTGCCGGCGGCACGATCGGCGGCACGCGGGCCGGTGTGAGCGGCGACGGCGCCACCACCGTCCGCCGCACCACGGGTGGATCCGGCGGCGCGGACACGACCGCGGCGCGCACCGCCTCGGGTCGTGGCACCGGTGCCGCCGGGGGCACCTCCGGTGGGGGCGGCACCGCGGGCGGCGGGGCGGGTGGCTCCGGCGGCGGCTCCGACCACGGCTCCGGGGGTTCGGGCGGCGGTTCCGGCAGCACGGGCGGCTCCGGCGGGTCGGGCGGGTCCGGCGGGTCCGGCGGCTCGGGCGGCTCGGGCGGTGGCCTGATCGGCGGCGTCGTCGGCGGCCTGGGCTCGACGGTCTCCGGCGCGACCTCGTTGCTCTCGTTCGGCGACTCGTCCTCGGACGCGTCGCTGCTGTCCTTCGGTTCCTGAGCGCGCTCCCGTCCCGCGACCACCTGCGGCGACGTTCACATCGACCGTTTATATAGTTAGGTGATACAACGGTCGGGTGACGACAACGATCGACGAGCGCCTGGCGACCGCGGCCGCGCTCGACACCTTCGCGGCGTGGGCGATCCGGTCCACCGCGAGTCGTGACCTCAGCCTGACCACGGCCTCGACCCTGGCCACGCTCGACCGCGACGGCCCGCAGCGGCTCTCCGATCTCGCGCTCCGGGAGGGCGTGACACAGCCGAGCATGACCGCGCTGGTCACGCGGCTCGAGCGCGACGGGTTCGCCGTCCGCGGCGACGACCCGAGCGATCGGCGGGCCGTGATCGTGTCGCTGACCGACGCCGGTCGCGAGGTCCTCGTCACCCGGCGCACGCGGCGGGCGTCCCGCCTGGCCGCGCTGCTCGACGCGCTGGACCCGGAGGAACGCGCCGCGATCGACGCGGCCGCCGGTGCCCTCGCCCGCCTGACCCGCAACCGCACGGACCCCGCTCGAGGAGAGTCGTGAGCACCCCGCACGCCGGATCGCAGACCGGCAGCACGTTCCGCCAGCCGAAGGCCGTCTGGGCGGTGGCGTTCGCCTGCGTCATCAGCTTCATGGGCATCGGTCTCGTCGACCCGATCCTGCCGGCACTGGCCACCCAGCTCTCGGCGACGCCCGCGCAGGTGTCGCTGCTGTTCACCAGCTACCTGCTCATCACCGCGGTGATGATGCTCGTGACCGGCTGGGTCTCCAGCCGCATCGGCGCCAAGGCCACGCTGATCACTGGTCTGACGATCATCGTGGTGTTCTCCGCGCTCGCCGGCGCCTCCGGCTCCATCGGGGAGATCGTCGGGTTCCGCGCCGGCTGGGGTCTCGGCAACGCGCTCTTCATCGCGACCTCGCTGGCGGTGATCGTCGCGTCGGCCAGCGGCGGCTTCGCCGGCGCGATCATCCTCTACGAGACCGCGCTCGGCGTCGGGATCGCGCTCGGGCCGCTGGTCGGCGGGCTGCTCGGCTCGGTGAGCTGGCGTGCCCCGTTCTTCGGCGTCGCCGTGCTCATGGCGGTCGCCCTGATCGCGACGCTCGTGCTGCTGGACAAGACACCGAAGCCGGCGAAGAAGATCAGCCTGCTCGACCCGATCAAGGCCCTGCGTCACCGCAGCCTCGCGACGATCGCGCTGACCGCCTTCGCCTACAACTGGGGCTTCTTCACCCTGCTCGCCTACTCGCCGTACTCGATGGGTGGGCTCGACGAGCTCCAGCTCGGTGGGGTCTTCACGGCCTGGGGCGTGCTCGTCGCGATCTTCGCGGTCTTCGTCGCGCCCTGGCTCGAGCGCCGCTTCGGCACGGTCCGGGTGCTCTACTGGGTCCTCGGCCTGCTGGCGGTCGACCTCGCCGTCATCGCGTACTGGAACGACACACCGGGCGTGGTCATCGGCGCCGTGATCGTCGCCGGCGCGATGATCGGCCTCAACAACACGCTGGTCACCCAGGCCGTCATGTCGGTCGCGCCGGTCGAGCGCCCCGTGGCGTCGGCGTCGTACAGCTTCGTGCGCTTCCTCGGCGGCGGCCTCGCCCCTTGGGTCGCCGGCCTCATCGCCGAGGCCTTCCTGCCGAACACGCCCTTCTGGGTCGGCGCCGTCGTCGTCGCCGTGGGCATCCTGATCCTGGCCACCGCGCACCGGCTGCTGCGCTCGGTCGAGACCGCCGAGGTCGCCGAGGACGCGGAGCCCGCCGACTCCTCCGCGGAGGTGGCCGTGCCCGACGAGGCGCGCCCGGTCCTCGTGGCCGTCGACGGGGCGCCGCACGCCCCGGCCGTCGCCGCGGCGGGCGGGCGGCTGGCGGCGCTGCTCGGTGCGCCGCTCGTCGTCGTCCACGTGCCCGAGAGCGCCGTCGTCGACGCGGCGGCCGCCGACGACACCGACCTGGGCCTGGACCGTTCGGTCGCGGCCGCCCGCGCGGCACTGGACCCGTCGGCGTCGGTGACCACCGAGACGCTCGCCGCGGTCGGCACCCACGGCGACGTCGGTGGCGAGCTCGTCGCCGTGGCCCGTCGCCGCGACGCCCGCGCGGTCGTGGTGGGGCGTCCGCAGGGTGGCGCCCTCGCGGGCCTGGCCTCGCCGAGCGCCGACCGTGTCCTCTGGACCGACGGGCCGTGCCCGATCGTCGTCGTCCCGGACGGCGTCGGTGATCGACGTCCCGATACGGACGCTGAGCGTCCGCAACGGCACGTCGCTGACACCCCCGGGCCGTCGGTGCGCGGGCGGGTCCGCGACGGGGACGGGCACCCGCGCCGGGCCGTCGTCACCCTCATCGACCCCGACGGCCAGCAGCTCGGGCGCACCGAGGCGGGGCCCGACGGCGCCTACCGGCTCGAGGTCACCGGGCGGCGCGCGGGCACGGCGCTCCTGCTGGCCCGCGGGCGGGACGACACCCACGGCCACGCCGAGCCGACCGTCGTCCCGGTGGCCCTGGACGGCGAGGTCGTGCACGACGTCGTGCTCGCGGGAGCCGCGGTACCGGCCGGTCGCTGACCCCCGCACACACGACAGGGCCCGGTCCACCGCGAACGGTGGACCGGGCCCTGGCGTCGGGAGGTCGACTCAGACCTGCACCGGCACGTTCGACAGGTCCGGCAGCCCGCCGACGACACCGTTGACGATGTCGCTGATGGCCTCGGCGTCCGGCACGGCCGGCGCGGGCAGCGTCGGCAGCTCGGTGCCGTTGAGCGTGTTGCCCTCGCCGTTGTGCTGCCCGGTCGTGTTGCAGCGCTCCTGGCCGATGTTGTTGGTCTCCGACGAGACGTTGCAGTCGTCGGAGCCGTGGTGGTGCGACTCGCTGGCGGAGGCGAAGGGCGCGGCGGCCACGAGGCCGGCGGTGACGCCGACGGTGACGATGCCCAGCTTCTTCAGCACGGGAACTCCTGGGGTGTCGGGGGATGGGGCGCAGTGCCGCCGTACGGATGAGGAGCGCGGCACCGACGTCTCGGGTGGTCCAACGACGTCGTGACGTCGTCGTGACCTGAGCCGGTCCGATCCACCCGAACGAGCGATCGACCAGCAGGAACACGTCGGCCCGGCCACCGATCGGATGGCCGGGCCGACGTGGGTGTCGCAGCGACGATCAGAGCGCGACCGTCTGGTCCCCGAGGTCGCCGGCGCCCGCGGGGGCCGTCGTCTCCGGGGCCGTGGCCTCGTCCTCGTCCGGGCTCAGCACGCTCAGCGAGAGGTGGTTACCGCTGATGTTGTCGTTGAGGATGTCGTTGCAGACGATGTTGCCGGTGTTGAGGCCGCCGACCGGGGCCTGCGCGAGGGCACCCGCGACGGCGTCGCCGCCGATGCCGCCGTTGGCGGTGGCGTCGCCGCCCTTCACGTTGCAGTCCGACCCACCGTGGCCGTGGCTGCCGTGACCGCCGTGGTGCCCGGGGTCCGGGGACTCGCCGGCCGAGGCGAACGGCGCAGCGACGAGCAGGCCCGCGGTGACGCCCACGGTGACCATGCCGACCTTCTTGAACACGTGTGTTCTCCCAGAGGGTGAGTCAGATGTTGCTGGAGTGAGGTTCGGGTCCGTTCGGGGCGGACCCACCGGGACGGACCGCCCGCGGGCGGTCCGTCCCGATCACGCCGTGGCCGGCCCGGAGGCCGGCCCGGACGTGAGGTCTCAGGAGGGCGTCTCGGCGGGGGCCGCCGGGAGCGTGATGGGCAGCTCGGGCAGGCCGCCGCCGAGGATGTCGGCGTCGACGACGTTGCCGCTGAGGTTGCCGTTGAGGATGTCGTTGCAGACGATGTTCGCCGCGTTGGCGCCGCCGACCGGGGCCTGCGCGAGCGCGTCGGCCACGAGCGCGTCGCCGTCGACGCCGCCGTTGGCGGTGGCGTCGCCGCCGGTCACGTTGCACGAGCCCGAGTCCTTGTGCCCGTGGCCGTGCTCGCCGCCGTGGTGGGACTCGGTGGCGGACGCGAACGGAGCGACAGCGACGAGGCCAGCGGCCACACCGACGGTCACGACACCCAGCTTCTTGATCACATGAACTCCTCGAAGAGCTTGTCGGGGGAGCGGGACGCATCGGCGGGGTCCGCCCGTCGCGGCGGGCAAGGACGCTGGCGATGTGTCCCCGAGGAGCCACCGCCCGGGCTTGATCGGCCCCGGGGGTGACGTCACGGGGTCCAACGAGGTGGTCACGGCGCGGTTACGCAGCGAAATCGCGAGCGGGATTTTGGTGACTCCGGGTACACGATCCGCGGCGTCGACAGCCCGCTGACCGCCACACCGCCGAGTGGTGCGGGCTCCCGGACGGCCCAGCCGATCACCAACGCGTGGAGGGACGTGCCCGTCACGCCCCCCGATCGGGCGTCACGATGTGGTCCACGCCGCTCCGGTGCGGCCCTCGCCGACCGTGACGGCGCGGTCGGCCGCCCGCTGGGCCGGACGTGGGGGACGATGCCGGGGCTCGGCGAGGGTTTCGGCGAGCGGGTCCGGCGACCGGAAGGCGGTGGGTGTGGGTCAGGCGCTGCGTGAGCTCGTCGACGACGTCCTCGATCTCGAGCGCATCGAGCGCGACATCTTCCGGGGCCGCAGCCCCCGGGAGTCGCTGCTGCGGGTGTTCGGTGGCCAGGTGGCGGGGCAGGCGATGGTGGCGGCGGGCCGCACCGTCGAGGAGGACCGCGGCGTCCACTCGTTGCACGGCTACTTCCTGCGCCCCGGGGATCCGTTCGCGCCGATCGTCTACGAGGTCGACCGCACCCGCGACGGCCGCTCGTTCACCACGCGACGGGTCACGGCCGTCCAGCACGGCGAGACGATCTTCACGATGTCGGCGTCGTTCCAGCGCCCGGAGGACGGCGTCGACCACCAGGCGCCGATGCCGGACACGCCGTCCCCCGACGGGCTCCAGCGCCGCGACATGGCCCCGGTGCCGGGCGACCGCCCCGCGTACACGACGACCGGGCGGCGCCTGACCTGGCCGCTGGACGTCCGCTATGTCGATCACTCGCCGTGGGACGAGACCGCCGAGCGCGACCCGTGCAACCGCGTCTGGGTCCGCGCCGACGGCGAGCTCCCCGACCCCGAGTCCGCCGGCGGGCGCCTGCTGCACGTCTGCGTGCTCACCTACGCCAGCGACCTCACCCTGCTCGAGGCGGCAGTCTTCCCGCACGTCGTCGGCGGCGCGGCCTCGGGTGAGGTGAGCCTCGCGAGCCTCGACCACGCCGTCTGGTTCCACCGCCCGTTCCGCGCCGACGAGTGGCTGCTCTACGTGCAGGAGTCGCCCAGCGCCGGCGGCGGCCGAGGACTGGCGAGCGGGCGGTTCTACACGCGCGACGGCGTCCTGGTGGCCTCCGTCGTCCAGGAGGGCCTCATCCGCCGGCGCCGTTCCTGAGGTGCGGAGCTGCTCGCCGACGCACGGGGTGGTGTCAGCCTCGCGTCCAGGCTGACGCTCGATGTCAGGAAAGCCACCACGATCTCCGGCGGATCGAGCGGGGTGATTTCCTGACGTCCAACGTCAGCGTGGACGCCACGCTGACACGCCCACCCCGGACCTCGCCGCGTGTCAGCCGACGGGGACCGCCGGTGGCAGGACGGCGGGTGCGACGGACGACGCGTCCGGGGGCGCTTGGTCCGCGGCGTCGGCCGCTCGTCCGAAGAACTCGAAGTCCTCGGGGGCGAAGCGCCGGGTCTCGAGCCAGTACCGCACGGTGTAGCCGGGCCAGATCGTGCGGTTCACGCCCTGCGCGTCGAGGTACCAGCTCGTGCACCCGCCGCGGGTCCAGATGCCCTTCGCGAGCCGTCGCTGCACGCCGGCGTTGGACCGCTGCTGCACCTCGGCGCGGACGTCGAGCCCGCCCATCCCGGTCTCGTGCACGGCGCGGACGGCCTGCGCGACGTAGCGGGTCTGGCACTCGATCATGAACACGACGGAGTTGTGGCCCAGGCCGGTGTTCGGGCCGAGCAGGAAGAACAGGTTCGGGAAGTCCGAGACGGTGATGCCGAGGTGGGTCGCCATGCCGCCGGCGGCCCAGACGTCCCGCAGCGTCCGGCCGCCGCGCCCCCGGATCTCGAGACCGTCGAACGCGTCGGTGACGTGGAAGCCGGTGCCGTAGATGATCACGTCGACGTCGCGCTCTGTGCCGTCGCCGTCGACAATCGACGAGCCCCGCACCTCGTGCACCCCGCCGGTGATCACCTCGACGTCGGGGCGGGCGAGCGCGGGGTAGTAGTCGTTCGAGACCAGCACGCGCTTGCAGCCGATCGAGTAGTCGGGGGTCAGCCTGGCGGCGAGGTCGGGGTCGTCGATCTGGCGCTCGATGTGCTTCGTCGCGAGCCACTCGACGGGCTTGAGCAGCGCCGGGTCGGCGTTGAAGCCCACCGCGCGCGACTCGAGCGCGGTGTACATCGCGGCCCGGTAGGCGCGGTGGACGCGCGGGTGGCGGGCGAAGAAGGCGCGCCGGCGCTCCGAGAGAGGCCGGTCGCCCTTGGGCAGCACCCAGGCCGGGGTGCGCTGGTAGAGCTGCACCTCGGCCGCGACCCCGGCGATCTGCGGGACGAACTGGATCGCGCTCGCCCCGGTGCCGATCACCGCGACCTTCTTGCCGCGCAGGTCCACGTCGTGGTTCCACTGCGCGGAGTGGAAGGCGGGGCCGGCGAAGGACTCCGCGCCGGGGAGGTCGGGCGTCTTCGGCAGGTGCAGGGCCCCGACGCCGGACACGAGGAAGCGCGCGGTCCACGTCCGCCCGCCGCGGGTGTGCACCGTCCAGGTGCGGCGCTGCTCGTCCCAGCTCGCCCCGGTCATCTCCTGGCCGAAGCGGACGTGACGGCGCAGGTCGTTCTCGTCGGCGACCCGCTCGAGGTAGGCGCGGATCTCGGGTTGGGGTGAGTAGGACCGCGACCAGTCGGGGTTGGGCACCGTCGAGAGCGAGTACATGTGCGACGGGATGTCGCACGCGCAGCCGGGATAGGTGTTGTCGCGCCACGTGCCGCCGAGGGTGTCGGCCTTCTCGAGCAGCACGACGTCGTGGATGCCCGCGCGGCGCAGCGCGAGGAGCTGGCCGAGCCCCGAGAACCCGGAGCCGACGACGAGGACCTCGTGCGTGGGCTCCTGGTCAGGCGCTGACACGGGTGACGTCCTCCTGGGTGATGACCTCGGGGGTCGTGATCAGTGGCGCGGCGAGCAGGCCCGCGACGTGGGCGGCGACCTCGTCGGCGCGCTCGAGATTGATCATGTGGCCGGCGCCCGGGAGCAGCACCAGCCGGGCGTCGGGCAGCGCCGCCGCGATCGCCCGGGCGTGGCGCTGCGGGCAGAGCCGGTCGCGGTCGCCCACGAGCACGACGGTCGGGGTGCCGGTCAGCGCCGCGAGCGCGGTGCGGCGGCGGTGCTCGGCGATCGAGGCGCGGAACGCCGCCACGCTCGGCGGGTGCGCGGCGAGCGCCTGCTCGGCGACCGACAGGACGTCGGCCCGCCGGGGCCGGTGCCCGAAGACGAGGGCGCGCACGGCGGGGGCGAGCAGCGTCGCCCGGGAGCGGGGGCGGGCCCCGCCGGCCCGGCCGACGTCACCGATCTCGCCGGCCGGCGCGCGGTGGCCCAGGCGCGCGGTGAGCGGTCCCAGCGCGTGCTCGACGCGGCCCACGGCCTCGCCGCGCCGGCCGGGCAGGGCGAGGTCGAGCCGCGCCATGTCGTCGCTCGCCGTGGCGACGAACGCGATCCCGACGACCCGCTCGGCCACCAGCCGCGGGTGGCGCTCGGCGAGCGCCATGAGCGTCATGCCCCCCATGGAGTGGCCGGCGAGCACCAGCGGGCCGTCCGGGACGCGCTCGGCGAGCAGCGCGGCGAGGTCGTCGGCGGCCGTCTCGATGGTCGCCGTGCCCCGGGGCGCGGCGTCCGACCCGCCGTGCCCGCGGTGGTCGTAGCGCACGACGCGCGAGGTCACGCCGGTGCGGCGCAGGTCGTCGACGACCCGGTCCCAGGTGCGCAGGTCCTGCGACCACCCGTGGACGAGCACGAGGGTCGGGCCGTCGGTGTCCCCGGTGTCCCCGGTGTCCGCGACGCGCAGCCGTGTGCCGTCCGGCGTCCTGAAGCGTTCGACGCGCTCCTCCACGCAGGCTCCCTCTGTCGTCGCGGCGGTCTCTAGTCCCCCAGGAGAAACGACCGGCGCCACCACGTCATGCCCGGGTGACCGACGAGACCCGCCTCGTCGAGGAACGGCATGATCTTCTCGCCCGCCCAGCGGATCATCTCGTGGTGGTGCGGGTTGCCCAGGGCGGCGCGGCGACCCTCGGCGGGGTCGATCCCGACGCTGCGGTAGACCTTCGGGTTGATCAGGCTGCGGACCACGAACATCGAGATGTAGGCGATGATGAAGCGCTGGTAGGCCTTCTCGGTGCGCGAGAGCTCGGCCATCCCCCGGGTCACCTCGTCGCGGGCGAAGGAGACGTGGCGCGCCTCCTCCATGATGTGGATGCGGTTGACCTGGCGCATGAGCGGCTGGATGCGCTCGTCGTTCGCCTGCTCGCGCTGCAGCCGGTCGAGCACCTCCTCGGCGACGAGGATGGCGCCGTAGGACGCGGGGCCCCAGCTGACCACGGAGAAGAGCTTGCCGAGCTGGCGGATCGACTCCTGCGGCCCGTACGGCTCGACGCCGGCGGTGTCGACCATGCGCGCGAACATCTGCGAGTGGCGGCACTCGTCGGCGACCTCGGTGAGCGCGAACTGCGCCCGCGGCGTGGTCGGGTCCTCGGCGTAGAAGTCCTTGAGCAGCCGCTGCATGAGCAGGACCTCGAACCACAGGCCGACGGAGGCGACGCTGCACGCCTCGTGCTTGCCCAGCTCCACGCGCTGCTCCGGGGTCATCCGCTCCCAGAGCTCGGTGCCGTAGAGCGAGACGCGGTGCTCCGGGACCCAGATCTTGTCCGCGGGCAGGGGGGCGTCCCAGTCGATGTCGACGGCGGGGTCGTACGACTTCTTCGCCGACGACTTCAGGAGGCGCTCGGCCGTCACATGACGATCGGCAGCGTGGCGATCGGTCGTGGGGGCGCTCATGGCTGGGTGGTCCTCCTGCTCGCCGCTACTGTGTCCCGTACATCCGGTAACCCGCACCCGGTGTACGTCTTACCGCTGGTAACTGTAACCAGTGGTAGCGTGCGGACCCGTGCCGGACGATGTCAAGCCGAACCGCCCCGGATCCCCCCCAGCGCGTGACGGGCGTCGCACGCGGTGGGAGAAGCACCGCGCGCAGCGGCGCGCCGAGTTCGTCGAGGCCGCGATGCGCGTGCTCGCCGACGTCGGTCCGGACTTCGGCATCGAGCAGGTCGCGGTCGAGGCCGGCGTCACCAAGCCCGTGCTCTACCGGCACTTCTCCGACAAGGCCGACCTGGTCGAGGCCATGGGCGAGCGCGCGACGGAGATCCTCCTCGACCGCCTCATCCCGGCGCTGAACAGCGAGGAGGCGCCGCTCCCGCGCATCCGCAAGTCGATCGACGCCTTCTTCGGGACGCTGGACGACTACCCGAACCTCTACTGGGTGCTGGCCCGGCACACGCCGATCGACGGCCGCGGCTCCGACGTCGTCCGCGAGGACAAGGAGATCATCGCGACCGCCCTGTCGGCGATGCTGGGCGACTACCTGCGCGCCTTCGGGCTCGACTCCGGTCCCGCCGAGCCGTGGGCCTACGGCGTCGTCGGCTTCGTCCAGAACACCGCGGAGTGGTGGCTCGACCGCCAGTCCATGAGCCGGGAGTCGGTCGTCGAGTACCTGACGACGCTGGTGTGGGCGGCCATCGACGGCTTCGCCCGCCAGCGCGGCGTCACGATCGACCCCAACGTCCCGCTCGAGATCAACAAGGTGGTCCAGCTCAGGGCCGGCGACAAGAACGCGAGTACCGATCGAGCAGTGAGGAGCCCGGAGCGATGACGCCGGCGGCAGCACCCGAGCACGATCACGAGCACGACGAGGACGGCTACACCGGCCCGGCGACCCTGGTGGTCGACGACGTCGAGTACGCCGTGGAGGTGACCCTCATCGGGCACTTCGAGCCCCTCGACGGCCGCTACCACTGGTACGGCCGCGTCGCCGTCCACGCGGAGCTGGACGCCGCCCTCGGCGGGAAGAAGCGTCCGGCCCGGGTCACCACTCCGGCCGGGGACGCCGACGGCGAGCTGTCCGACGTCGACCCCTGGGGCCGCTACCGGCTCGCGGGCACGTCGACGCCGCCGTTCGCGGTCGAGTCGGCCGGCAGCCCCGAGACGGCCTCCGAGGTCGCCGGGGCCTCCGCCTGATGGCGGCCCGCGACGCGCCGAGCCGCGCGGTCGCCGAGCGCGAGGCCGCGGCGCACGGGCTCGACCTCGACACCGTCCTGTCCCTGGCCACGCCGCAGCGCGCGGTCCGGGTGATCGGTGGCCTGATCGGCGACACCGTGGCGTTCGGGCCGGTCCCGGCCGGGCCGCACGACATGGCGACCGCGTCGGCCACCGGCACGGTCGGGCGGCTGACCGCGTGGCGCGACGGCGTCACCCGCGTGATCGTCTGCGTGCCCGTGGCGCTCGACCTCGCCGTGGACATCGGGTCGCGCCGCGTCCCGGCCGAGGTCGACCTCGTGGTGCGCGTCGGTCTCGTCGGCCGCGCGGCGCCGGGCGCGGTGGAGATCGACGTCGACACGATCGCGCACGAGGACATCGACGCCGACATCCGCACGCGCGGCGTGGGCGGGGTGTTCCTGCGCCGCCTCGGCGACCTCGACGCGGAGATCCGTCACCACGTCGGCGTCTACGTCTCCACCCTCCTCGCGACCCCCGAGGCCATGGCGGAGTGCCGGATCGCGGTCTGAGCTACGTGAGCGAACTTCGGTGCTATAGCCCCGAAGTTCGCTCACGTTGGGGTCAGGGGCGGGACAGCTTGATCATCTCGTCGCGGTCGACGACCTTGACCCGCGGGCGGCCGTCGGGCTCTCCACGGCCGCGCTCGTGGGCGTCGATGGCCTCCCAGCCGGTCTGGTCGACCAGGTCGGGGCAGCGGTCTCGCAACCAGTCCTCGACGTCGTCGGGATGATCGACCGGGGCCTGCTCGGCCAGGTCGGCGAGCAGGTGGCGGACGGTCTCTCCTGCGTCCTTCTTGTTGGTGCCGATGATCCCGGTGGGCCCGCGCTTGATCCAGCCGACGACGTACTCGTGGCGGTGCTCGTCGCTGTGCTCGCCGATGCGGCCCTCGGTGTGGGGCACGGTGCCGGTGTCCTCGTCGAACGGGACGCCGGGCAGGGCGAGGCCGCGATAGCCCACGGCGCGCAGCACGAGCCCGGTCGGGATCGTCTCGCGCTCGCCGGTGTCGACCGCCCGGGTGCGGCCACCGTCGTCGGTCTCGAGGCGGTTGACCCCGAGCACGATCTCCTCGACCTTCCCGTCACCGCGGATCTCCACCGGCGAGCGGTAGAAGCGGAACTCCATCCGGTGGCGGGCGTCGGGGTCCGGGCCCTTCTCGGCGAACCCGCGCAGGATCTCCAGGTTGCGGCGGGTGCCCTTGGCGAGCGTGTCGGCGTCGGCGATGCCGGCGGGCACCTGCTCGGGGTCGACCACGACGCCGAGGTCGTCGATGTCGGCGAGCTCGCGCAGCTCGGTGGTGGTGAACGACGCCTGGACGGGGCCGCGGCGTCCGCAGATCAGGGCCTCGCGCACGTCGGAGCCGACCAGGGCGTCGAGGGCGTGGTCGGCGGTGTCGGTGGCGCGCAGGTCCGCCTCGGTGAGCAGGACCATGCGGGCGACGTCGAGGGCGACGTTCCCGGCGCCGATCACCACGACCCGCTCGGTGCCCAGCGGCGGCGCGAGGTCGACGTAGTCGGGGTGGCCGTTGTACCAGCCGACGAAGTCGACCGAGGCGATGCTGCCGGGCAGGTCCTCACCGGGGATGCCGAGGCGCCGCTCGGTCTGCGAGCCGACCGCGTAGACGATCGCGTCGTAGCGCTCCAGCAGCTCGTCGCGGGTGATCACGCCGGGCTCGGCGGGGTCGTCGCCGAGGTGGACGTGGCCGAAGAACCGGAACCCGTCGCGCTGCGCGGTCTTGTCGTACTGGGCGCTCACCGACTTGATCTTCGGGTGGTCCGGGGCGACGCCGGCGCGCACGAGGCCCCACGGGGTGGCCAGCCGGTCGAACATGTCCACCCGCACGTCGGGTCCCTCGTTCGCCGCAGCGTCGAGCAGCGCGGCCGCGGCATAGAAGCCCGACGGCCCGGAACCGACGATCGCGACGTGGTGGGGTCGCGTCGTGTGATTCTCCACGCGGATCATCGTGGCCCACCCGGCCGCCGGGCGCACCCGTCCGGCCCAGGGACGCCACGCGGCACGCCCGAGCCCGACACGCCGTCGGACGAGTGATCCCGAGCCGGGGCGTGGCCCCGAAGCGCTCCGGTCGAGTGGTCACTCCATGGGATCATCGAGCGCGAGAACGACGCTTCACCAGGGCTAACGTCCCTTCCGATGATCAGCGACGAAGTCGGCGCGCACGACGACGCCGCGGTGGCGGGCGGTGGCCCGTGGCGCCGCGGGCTCGATGTGCTCGACGACTACTCCGGTGGGGGCGTGCTCTCCGAGGAGCTCGCCGACGACCTCGTCAACGAGCTCGCGGGTCTCGTCGGGAGCACGCGTCCGCGCCGCGGCCGCCGCGGCCCGCACCCCGCCGGACGGCCCGGGCCGCAGCCCAGCCGGCCCGCCGTCACGCCGCCGGCGATCCGGCCGCGGCTGACGCTGGTGCACGGCGGGGCGTGAGCGGCTACTCCTTGACGGCCACCAGCACGAGGTAGAACAGCTCGGTGCCGGCCATCGAGACCCGGTGCCGGAAGCGGCGGCGCACCACGGTGCGCGACGGGTGCGCGCTGCCGGCGGTCGCCGCCAGCATCGCCTCGACGTCGGTGACGTCGTGGTCCTCGTCGCCCGCGGCGAGCGTCAGCGCGAGGTACGACCCGGGCGGGAACGCCTCCCACAGCTGCGCGAGGGCGTCCACCGGGACGTGCCCCTGGCCGACCGCGCCGGCGGCGACGAGCGCGGTGAGCCCCTCGTCGCGGACCAGGCGGGTGACCTCCTCGACGTCCAGTCGCTCGCCCACGAGGTAGTGCGCGTAGAGCCCGGGCCGGTCACGGTGCGCGGCCTCCCGCGCCTCCGGGACGCCGTCGGCGCCGGCGACGACCGTGACGCCCCGGTCGCGCAGCTCCTCGCCGACCACACCGTTGCCCGCGCCGAGGTCGAAGGCGCGCATCCCCTCGACGCCACGCTCCCCGGCGGCCTCGACCAGCGCCTCCGCCACGGTGGCCGGTGAGGCGCACTCGAGGCGGCGCTGCACCACGTCCTCGTACAGTCCGGGCACCGAGTACACCCGTGCGTAGTCGTGCAGGGTGATCCGTTCGGTCTCACCGTCGGGGTGGCGCAGCAGGAACTCCTCCTGCGCCTGTCGACGCCCCGGGGTCGTGTCGAGCTCCACCGTCCAGCCGGCCGCCGGCTCCCTCGCTGTGGCCATGGCGGCCATCATGCCGGTCACACGGGCGCCCGACCCTGTGGCGAACGTCCCCGTCGGGGCGTTGTGGCCTGGGTCCCTTGTCGTTCCCCGCGCGATCCGGGGCGGTCACCCTCGGTGGTGCCAGGACGCGCCGACGTCGTCGCGGCGCACGACCCGGTCGGGACCGGACCGCCGGTCACCGCAGGGGAGGTCCGTCATGAGTGTTGTTCCCGCCCACTCGCCCATCGCGCAGCTGATGCGCCCGGGCGCCCGTCCCCGCGCCGCGGACATCCCCGTCGACGACCGTGAGCACGCGGTCACGGTCGTGGCCCACCTCCTGCACGCCGAGTGCGAACAGTGGAGCTGGACGACCCACATCGCCGACCACCACCGCGCGGACGCGCTGCGCATCGTGGGTGCGCTCACCCGGGAAGGGTGGGCTCCGCGCTCGGCCGCCTGAGAGGGCGTGCCCGCGACCCCGATCGGCCGGTAGATTCCTGCTCCGATCGGCTCACCGGAGCCGTGAAGGGGTGGGCATGGCCATCGAGGTGGACGGCGTCGAGCTGAACGAGACGTCGCGGGGGTCGGGCGCTGCCTGGCGCTGGAGCACGCAGGGCCAGGACCCGATCGACTACGAGATCCAGTGGGTCGAGAACAAGGACACGTTCCTCTACTCGACCCGCGTGCGCCCGGGCGGGTGGAACGTCTCCCAGCTGGACCCGAACACGTGGGTCGGCGACGGGACGCTCGAGGGCGCCCGGGACATGGTCAAGCGCGGGCTGCCGACGCTGCCGCACTGAGGCCTCGAGAAACGAACGGCGCTCCCGCTGCTCCACACGCAGCGAGAGCGCCGTTCATTCGTGCGCGGGACTCAGCTGCCGCCGAGGACCCCGGACTTGCTCAGCTGCTCCATCACGGCGTTCGGGCCGTCGAACTGCTGCTTGTCGAGGCCCTTGAGGGTGTCGACGAGCTGCTGGTCGGCCCCCTGCGAGCCCGCGTGGTCCGCGAGCTCCTGCGGCCCGCCCGGGTACTGGAACCCGGCGAGCGACTTCTGCACCTGCGTGACGTCGTAACCCATGCGCGCCGGGTCCCCGACCGCCCGTCCCTCGAACCGTTGCCACACTCGGCGCCGTGACGCCTGCGTTCCCCGTCGTCGTGTTCGACCTCGACGGCACGCTCACGGTCCCGGGCACGACGCGCCCGGCGCCCGGAGCCGTCGCCCTGGTCGAGACCCTGCGCCGGGAGGGCACCGAGCTGGCCCTGGCGACGTCCGCGTCGACGCGGGTCGCGCGCCGGGTGCTCGACGAGCTGGGCGTCGGCGGGTCCTTCGCCCACGTGGCCGGGCTGGACGGCGGCGGCGGCAAGGACGCGGCGGTGGCCGAGGCCTTGCTGGGTCTGGGCCGCGCCGACGCCCCGGCGGGCTCGCTGCTCGTCGGCGACGGCCCGGCCGACATGCACGCCGCGCTCGCCCACGGGCTCCGGCCGGTCGGCGCCGGGTGGGGCGGCTCGTCGGCCGACGAGCTGCGCGCCGCGGGAGCGACGGTCGTGCTGGGACACCCGGACGAGCTGTGGTCGCTGCGGGCATCCTGACGTCGTGCCCCGCTGGGTCCTGCACCTCGACCTCGACTCGTTCTTCGCGTCGGCCGAGCAGCTGACCCGTCCGACGCTGCGCGGGCGCCCGGTGCTCGTCGGCGGGCTGGGACCGCGCGGGATCGTCGCCGGCGCGAGCGGCGAGGCGAAGGTCCACGGCGCGCGCTCGGCGATGCCGATGGGACAGGCTCGCCGGCTCAGCCCGCACGCCGTGGCGCTGCCGCCGCGGACCGCGCTCTACCGGGTGCTCTCGGAGCGCTTCTTCGGCGTCGTGCGGGCGTGGGCACCGGTGCTCGAGCAGATCGCCTACGACGAGACCTTCGCCGAGCCCGAGGCGCTCGCCGACGCCGACGCGGACGACGTGCGCGCCTTCGCCGAACGCCTGCGCGCGGAGGTCCGCGAGGTCACCGGGCTCGCCGTCTCGGTGGGCGCCGGGTCGGGCAAGCAGGTCGCCAAGATCGCCTCCGGGCGCGCCAAGCCGGACGGCGTGCACGTCGTGGCCCAGGGCGGCGAGCGGGCGCTGCTCGACCCGTTGCCGGTGCGGGCGCTGTGGGGCATCGGGCCGGTCGCCGAGACCACCCTGCACCGCGCGGGCGTCGACACCGTGGCCAAGCTCGCGGCACTCGAGACCGGCGAGGTCACCGCCCTGCTCGGCGTCGCGGTCGGGACCGGGCTGCACCGGCTCGCCCGCGGGATCGACGACCGCCCGCTCGTCGAGCGTGGCGAGGCCAAACAGGTGAGCGCGGAGACGACGTTCGACGAGGACCTCTCCGACCTCGGCGCCGTGCGGGCCGCGGTCGCCGAGCTGGCCGAGGGCGCGCACCGGCGCCTCGTCGCGTCCCACCGCGCGGCCCGCACCGTCAGCGTCAAGATCCGGAGCGCGTCGTTCGGGACGACGAGCCGGGCCGAGACCCACGCCGAAGCCACCACCGACCTCGCGACGCTCACCGACACCGCCCAGCGCCTCGCCGTCGCGGCGCTGCCGGACGCGGGCGTGCGCCTGGTCGGCGTCTCCTTCTCCGGGCTGACGACGGCGGTGCAGGAGGCGCTGTTCCCGGGGACGGCGCCGGAGCCCGCGCCCGCTCCCGCTCCCGTCCCCGCCGACCGGCCCGAGCCCGAACCGGAGCCGCCACCCGGCCGCGAGTGGCGCACCGGCGACGACGTCGCCCACCCCGGGCACGGCCACGGCTGGGTCCAGGGCAGCGGGCACGGCCGCGTCACCGTCCGCTTCGAGACGGCCTCGACCGGCCCCGGCCGCGCCCACACCTTCCGCGCCGACGACCCCGCCCTGACCCGCGCCGACCCCGTCGCGAGCCTCGGCTAGGTGCCTGCGGCATGTGAGCACTTCGGAGTGCTCCAGCACTCCGAAGTGCTCACATGCGCGGAGCGCACCGGGTAGTCGGGCAGAGCAACGATGTCGACCGGCAGGGACGGGTCGAACACGCCGAGGCGGGCGAGGGTGCTCCCGAGCGGTCCCCCCGCGACACGGAGCCCGGCCCGGAGGAGCCGCCGGTGCCACTCGACGCGCGGGTGTCCGACGCGCGGGACGAACTCCTGCGCACGGTCGACCTGGGGCCGCAGCAGGCGCTCGTAGCGCGTGAAGGCCGCGGGGACGTCCCCGGGGGTCGCGCCGAGCTCTCCGGCGAGGAGGTACGCCCCGGCCAGCGCGCTGGTCGTCCCTGTGCCGAACGGACCGGCGCACCACGCGGCGTCGCCGAGGACCGCGACCCGGCCCCGGTGCCACGACGGGAGACGGACCTGCGCGATCTGGTCGACGTGCAGCGAGTCGTCGTCGAGCCCGGCCAGGACGCGGGGGGCCTCCCACCCGACGTCGGCGTACGTCGCCCGCAGGACCGCCACGATGCCCTCGCGGTCGAGCTGGTCGAGCCCGCGCAGGTCGGTGTGGACGCTGAGCATCGCGCGGGTCGTCCCCACGTTGTCGGGACGCAGGTGCACCAGACGCCCGCGGCCGCCGAAGTGGATGCGCCACTGCCGGTCGTCGTCGGCGGTGCGCGGGATCGTGAGGTACGCCGCCAGCAGGCCGAGCTCGTCGATCCGGGCGTCCGGGAAGACCAGGTCGCGGGTGCGGGAGCGCGAGCCCTCGGCGATCACGACGGCGTCGAACCGCCGGGCCGGCCCGCGCGCGAACTCGACGTCGACGCCGTGCCCGTCGTCGTGCAGCGCCGTGATCCGGTCACCGAAGAGGTACTCGGCCGAGCGCGCGGAGTGGTCGAAGAGCAGGCGCGCGAGCTGCCCGCGCAGGATCTCCAGCTCGGCCGTGGGGCTGCTGTCGGTGTCGTCGGCGCCCGCCGGGAAGGAGGCGTAGGCACGGCCGCGCTCGTCGACGAAGGCGAGGCCGGTCTCGCTGGTGTGGTGGGCGCGGACGGCCTCCTCGAGCCCCATGCGCCGCAGCACCTCGCGTCCGACACCCCGGACGTCCACGTTCTGGCCCTCGTCGCGCAGTCCACCGGCGCGCTCGACGACCGTGACCCGCCACCCCGCGGCGGCCAGCCACGACGCGGCGGCGGGTCCGGCGATGCTCGCACCGGAGACCAGGATGCTGGGGCTGCCCATGGCGGCATCTCCTCGACGACGACGATGATGCCCGGCGGCTACCCGGTAGATAAACAGTTTAACGATTTCTGGATGATGGGATGCGCCACGTGAGCGACGAGCAGATCCGCCAGGAGCCGGGACTCGAGGCGGTGGACGACACGACCCTGGCGGTCCGTCGTCTCATCGGGGCCGCCCAGGATCTCACCGTCCGCACGGCTCACGGCATGGCCATGAACCTCAGTGACATGACCGCGATCATGCAGCTCAGCGAGCACGGGCCGATGGGCGTGGCGGAGCTCGCCCGGCGCCTGGGGGTCACGTCGCCGGCGACGACCGTCCTGGTCGACCGTCTCGAGCGGGCCGGGCACGTCGAGCGCCTCCGGGACGCCGTCGACCGTCGGCGGGTGACGATCACCGACACCGCCGCGGGTCGGGCGGCGACGCGGCAGGCCTGGTTGCCCGCGATCCGCCGGATCGACGAGGTCTGCCGGTCGCTCTCGGCGTCCGAGCAGGTGTTCGCCCGCGAGCTCCTGGCCCGACTCGCCGCGGCGATGGTCGGCAGCACCTGATCGGGTCTCACCGGATCGCGGCCCGCCCGACCAGCGCGCGAGCGGCGTCGTGGGCGACGCGGAGGGCCGTGGGCTGCCCCGCGACGGCGTGGGCGACCAGAGCGCCCTCGTGGAGCACGAGCAGGTGCAGCGCCAGGTCGTCGGCGTCGTCGGCCCCGGCCGCGGTGAGCTCGGCGGCGAAGAGCGCCCGCAGCCACTCCTTCTCCGCGGTGATGACCGCGCGCCCGGGGTGCTCGGGGTCGTCGAGCTCGGCGAAGGCGTTGACGAAGGCGCACCCGCGGTCGGCGGTCCAGTCCTCGAGCACGGTGAACGGTGCCAGTGCCCGGCGCCCCGGGTCGGTCTCGGCCTCGACCGCGGCGGTGACCCGTCCCCGCCACCGCTCGTCGCGGGCCCGCAGGTACGCCGCGACGAGCTCGTCCTTCGAGCCGAAGCGGTCGTAGAGCGTCCGCTTGGTGACCCCGGACTCAACGGCGATCGTGTCGACTCCGACCGCGTGGATCCCGCGCTCGTAGAACAGCTCGGACGCGACCTCGAGGATGCGGCGGGCGCCGGGGGTCAGGGTCATCGGCTTGCCTTCACAGGTCTGTGTACCTACGGTGGGGACTTCACAGATCAGTGTAGTCGGGAGGACGGCGATGGTCCCGGAGACGATGGACGCGGCGGTACTGACGCGGCACGGCGGGCCGGACGCCCTGGAACTGCGCACGGTGCCGGTGCCGCGGCCGGGCGACGGCGAGGTGCTGGTCCGCGTGACCGCGGCCGCGCTCAACAACACCGACATCTGGACGCGTCAGGGCGCCTACGGTCTCCCCGGCGACCCGCAGGCCCTCGCCGGCTGGCGCGGCCCGATCACGTTCCCGCGGATCCAGGGCGGCGACATCGCGGGCGAGATCGCGGTGGTCGGCGGCGGGGTCGACCCGGCCCGCGAGGGCCGGCGGGTCGTCGTCGACAACGCGTTCTACGAGGGCGACGGTCCCGACGCCGGACCGATCGGGCTGCTCGGCAGCGAGGCGGACGGCGGTTTCGCGCAGTACGTGGTCTGCCTCGACCCGCGCGCCCACGACGTCGGGGCGTCCCCGCTGTCCGACGAGGAGCTCGCCTGCCTGCCGGTCGCCTACGGCACGGCGGCCGGGATGCTCGCGCGCGGCCGGATCACGGCGGGCGAGACGGTGCTGGTCACCGGGGCCTCGGGCGGTGTGGGTCTCGCGGCCGTGCAGCTCGCGGCGGCCCGGGGTGCGCGCGTGGTGGCGCTGACCGCGCCCGGCAAGGAGGAGGCGCTGCGCGAGGCCGGCGCGGCGGGGGTGGTGCTGCGCGGCCCGGAGCCGGGCGCGGTGGCCGACGCCGTCGCGGACGCCGCCGGCGCCCCGCTCGACGCCGTCGTCGACGTCGTCGGCGGGCCGTTGCTGCCGGCCCTCCTCGACCGGATCCGCGACGGCGGCCGCTGGGTGATCGCCGGCGCGATCGGCGGCCACACCGTGGACCTCGACCTGCGCAGGCTCTACCTGCACAACGTCAGCCTCGTCGGCTCGTCGATGCACACCCGGACGCACTTCGCCGAGCTCGTCGCCGACGCCGTCGCGGGGCGCATCCGACCGCGGATCGCGGCGCGCTGCGCCCTGGCCGACATCCACGCCGCGCAGGAGGAGTTCAGCGGCTCCGCGTACGTCGGGAAGATCGTCGTCACGCCGTGATCACCGTCTTCCGGTCCGTGATCAACGGGGACTTCGTACGCATAGAAGCAGCGAGATACCCGTTCGCTGCGACTCACGAGGCGAGCGCGAACGCCGCCCGCAGCTCGTCGACGAAGTCGCCCGGCACCTCGAGGGACGCGAAGTGACCGCCGCTGGGCAGGGCGTTCCAGTAGCGGAGGTCGGTGTAGCGCGCCTCGACCCACGCGCGCGGCAGCTTGACCATCTCGGCGGGGAAGTACGACACCGCGCTCGGGACGGTGACCGGCGTGGTGACGTCGACGCCGGCGAAGCTCTCCCAGTACAGCCGCGCCGAGGACGCCCCGGACGCGGTGAGCCAGTAGATCGTCGCGTTGTCCAGCACGCGGTCGCGGGGGACGCCGCCGAAGCCGTCGCCGTCGGTCCAGACGACGAACTTCTCGGCGATCCAGGCGAGCTGGCCTGCCGGGGAGTCGACGAGGCCGTAGCCGAGCGTCTGGGGGCGGGTGCGCTGCTGCCCCGAGTAGCCCGACCCGACGCGCACGAACTCGCGGCCCTCGGCGAGCCAGCGCTGCTCGGTCTCGTCGAGGGTCGCGTCGTCGAACCCCTCCGGGCGCGCGGCGCGCGGCATCGTCGTGTGCATCATGACGACGCGGTCGGGGTGACGGGCCGCGAGCGCGGTGGTGACCATCGCACCCCAGTCGCCGCCCTGGGCGAGGAAGCGCTCGTAGCCGAGGCGTGACATCAGCCCGGCCCAGGCGTCGGCGATGCGGTCGACGCCCCACCCCGGACCGGTCGGCTTGTCGCTGAACCCGTAGCCCGGCAGCGACGGCGCGACGACGTGGAAGGCGGGCAGCGAGGGGTCGCCGGGGTCGGTCAGGGCGTCGAGGACGTCGAGGACCTCCACCACCGACCCGGGCCACCCGTGGGTGACGATCAGTGGCTGTGCGTCATCACGTGGTGACCGTACGTGGAGAAAGTGGAGACCGAGACCATCGATGGCGGTGCGGAACTGGCCCCGCCGGTTCAGTTCGTCCTCGACGCGACGCCAGTCGTGCTCCTCGAGCCAGGCGCGGCAGAGCTCGGTGACCGCGTCGAGGCCGATGCCCTGCGCCGGGTCGGTCGCGGGCTCCGGCAATCGGACGCGACGGAGACGTTCCCGCAGGTCAACGAGCTGCTCCTCGGGGACGTCGAGCACGAACGGCACGACCTCGACGGTCGGGTCCCCGGCAGGCACGGGTGCTTCGGCGGCCACGGATCGCACACCGTATCCACCCGCGCCGACACCCGCCGAGTGGTCGTGCGTCAACGCCTCCGTTCTGGTGGCGACGCGACACGCCGACGGCTGGTGTTCGTGACCCGAACGAGCCAACTTCGCGCCGAGGTGTCACACGGGGCCTCATGGTGGCGATGCACGAGGTGGAGGTGATCAGCGTGCTGAACGATCGGTCGGCGGCTCTTCTCGCCGCGGCTGCGGATCTGGACGAGTGTGACGGCTACGTCGTGCTCGTCTTCGACCCGGAGACCGGGGAGCTCGATGCCCACGGGCCCTACGAAGGGGTCGAAGCCACACTCCGCGCGGAGGAGATGCGGCGCGAGTTCGACGACGACGGACTGCGCGACGTGCTCATCCGCGTCTCGCGTCTCCACCGGCCGCGCTGACACCGGCGGACCCGTAGCGGAACCCGCGCCGTCCCCCGGCGTGGTCCGCTCCCGCCGGGGTACACCCCCACCGCGACGATCCGGCGGTGACGGGAGGCCCTGAGGTCATGGCGGTGGCGAGCGGGACGGGGCGGCGCACGGTACGGGAGGCCTCGCTCGAGGTCTTCCGGGCGCACGGCATGACGACCGTGTTCGGCAACCCGGGGTCGACGGAGCTCCCGATGCTCGCGGAGCTGCCCGACGACTTCCGCTACGTGCTCGGCCTGCAGGAGGCCGCGCTGGTGGGCATGGCCGACGGCCACGCCCAGGCCACCGGGCGTCCGGCGCTGGTCAACCTGCACACGGCCCCGGGCGTCGGCAACGCGGTCGGCGCCCTGGTGAACGCGGCGGCCAACGGCGCGCCGCTCGTGGTCACCGCCGGGCAGCAGGTCCGCCCGATGATCAATCTCGAGGCGCTCCTGACGAACCCGGACGCCACCGTGCTCCCGCGTCCCGCGGTCAAGCTCTCCCTCGAGCCCGCCCGGCCCGCCGATGTGCCGGCCGTGCTCGCGCGGGCGGTCCACGCGGCGACGACCCCGCCCCTCGGACCGGTGTTCGTGTCGATCCCGATGGACGACTGGGACGCCGAGATCGACCCGGCCACGGAGCCGGCCGGGACCGTCGCGGCCCGCCGCGTGCACCGGCGCGCGGCCCCCGACCCGGCCGGGCTCGACGACCTCGTCGAGGCCCTCGACGGCGCCCGGGCGCCCGCGCTCGTGATCGGGGGTGACGTCGACGCCACCGGCGGGTTCCACGACGCGGTCGCGCTCGCCGAGCGCACCGGCGCCGCGGTCTACTCCCCGCCCGTCGAGGGTCGCGTCGGCTTCCCGACCGGCCACCGGCTCTACCAGGGCTCGCTGCCGATGGCGATCGACCCGGTCGCGCGGACCCTCGCGCCCTACGACGTGGTGCTCGTCGTCGGCGCCGCGGTGTTCCGCTACTACCCCTACGTGCCCGGCCCGTTCCTCGCCGCGGGGACACGACTGCTGCACGTCACGGCCGACGCCGACCAGGCCGCCCGCGCCCCGGTGGGCGACGCGGTGGTCGCCGATCCGACCCTGACCCTGCGGGCCCTGCTGGAGCGCGTGGGCCCCGGTCCGGCCGAGCGGGCGTCGCCGCCGGAGCGCGCGGCCCTGGAGGCGCCCCGGGCCGGTGGGGACGGACGGCTGTCGGCCGAGGAGCTGTTCGCCACGCTCGCGCAGGAGTGGCCCGAGAACGCCGTGCTGGTCAACGAGTCGCCGTCGCACCGCGCGGTCCAGCAGGCGCGACTGCCGATCGACCGGCCCGGCAGCTCGTACTTCACGGCCTCGGGCGGGCTCGGCTTCGGGCTCGCCGCGGCCGTCGGGGTGGGCCTCGCGGAGCCCGCGCGGCCCGTCGTCGCGGCCATCGGCGACGGCTCGCTGCAGTACGCGGTCCAGGCGCTGGCCACCGCGGCGTCGCTGCAGGTGCCGGTGACGGTGCTGGTGCTCGACAACCGGGAGTACGCGATCCTCAAGTGGTTCGCGGCGCGCGAGCAGACCCCGAAGGTCCCGGGGCTCGACCTGCCCGCCGTCGACCACCTCGCGCTCGCGCAGGCGTACGGCGTGCCCGCGGAGACCGTCGGCACCGTCGACGAGCTGCGCGCCGCGTTCCGCCGCGGAGTCGCCGGCCCGGGCCCGCGGCTGGTCCACGTCCCGGTGCCGCCCTCCGGGAGTTGACCTCGACCTTTCTCGAGGTCCGAGGGTGGTGCGCATGACGACCACCACGGGGCACCGAAATCGACAAGAGGGCCGTCGGACCCCCGGCGTAGCGTCGCGACGGCGTCCGCTGCACGGGTCGGCGGCCGGGGGAGGACCACGGGTGAGCACGGACACGGCCGCGCGGCCGGCGAGCGAACGCACCGACGGCACGGCGCCGGCCGTCGAGGTCCGCGACCTCGTGAAGCGCTACGGGCGCAGCCGCACGGCCGCGGTCGACGGCCTGGGCTTCGCGGTGCGCCGCGGCGAGGTGTTCGGGCTGCTCGGCCCGAACGGCGCGGGCAAGACCACCACGGTCGGCGTGCTCACCACGCGCGTCACCAAGACCTCGGGGCTCGCGACGGTGGCGGGCATCGACGTCGCGGCCGACCCGGTCGGGGCGCGAGCGGTGCTCGGCGTCGTCCCGCAACGGCCGAACCTCGACCGCTCGCTCGACGCGCGCGGCAACCTCGTCTGGCACGCCGCGTACCACGGGGTGCCGCGGGCCCGGCGCCGCGCGCTGGCCGACGAGCTGCTGGAGCGGATGGGGCTCGCCGAGAAGGCGAGCACCAATCCGGACGAGCTCTCCGGTGGCCAGGCCCAGCGCCTGATCATCGCGCGTGGGCTGATGCACGACCCGCAGGTGCTCTTCCTCGACGAGCCCTCCACCGGGCTCGACCCGCAGGCGCGGCTCTTCGTGCACGACCGGGTCACCGAGCTCGCCGCGTCCGGCGTCACCGTGGTGCTCACGACGCACGACATGGACGAGGCGGCCAAGCTGGCCGACCGGGTCGGCATCGTCGACCACGGCAAGCTCCTGGCGCTCGACACCCCCTCGGAGCTGGTCGCGGCCCTGCCGGGGGAGGCGACGATCGACCTGACGCTCACCGGCGCCGACGTCGGAGCCCTGCGCGGCCGCCTCACGGAGGTCCGCGGGGTGGCCGGGGTCGAGGAGATCGCCGCGGAGGCCGGCCTCGACGGTGGGGCCACCCACCTCCGGGTCAGCGTCGACGGCGAGGCCGGCGCCGCGCTGCCGCCGGTGCTCGGCACGGTGGCCGACGCCGGCGCCGCGGTCTCGCAGGTGGAGCTGGGCGAGCCGACGCTCGAGGACGTGTTCATCGACCTGACGGGGAGGGGCCTGCGATGAGCGCACCGACGACGGGGGTCCCCGCGGCGGGGGCCCCGGCGAGGTCCGCGGGTCCCGGTCAGGGCCGCGCGTTCCTCGGGGTCCTCGGCCGCGACCTCGCGGTCACCGGCAAGGAGTTCGGCACGTTCCTCAGCCAGGTGCTGATGCAGCCGTTCTTCCTGCTGTTCGTCTTCGGCGTGGTGCTGGGCCAGCTCGGCTACGTCACGCCGGGCTACGCCCAGCTGCTGCTGCCCGGGCTGCTGGCGCTCAACGCGTTCTTCGTGGCGGTGCAGGCCACCGCGATCCCGCTGGTGATCGACTTCTCCTACACCAAGGAGATCGAGGACCGCCTGCTCGCGCCGCTGTCCACGCGCCTGGTGGCCGTCGAGAAGATCGTGTTCGGGGCCTCGCGGGGCCTGTTCGGCTCGCTGGTGATGATCCCCGTCGGCTACATCGTGCTCGACGAGGTCACGTGGGACCTCTCGGGCCTGCCGATCGCGGCCGTGCTGCTCGTGCTCGGCTCGCTGGCCGGCGGGGCGGCCGGGCTGTGCATCGGCACCCTGGTCTCGCCCCGGAAGATCAACGTCGTGTTCGCCCTGGTGATCACGCCGCTGCTGTTCACGGGCTCGACGCAGTTCCCGTTCCTGCAGCTCGGGAACCTGCGCTGGTTCCAGGTGATCTGCGCGCTCAACCCGATCACCTACGTCTCGGAGGGGCTGCGCGGCGCGCTGACGCCGGCAGTGCCGCACCTGGCCGGCTGGGTCTGCCTGCTGGCGCTGGTGGCGGCCTGCGCGCTGTTCGGCGTGATCGGCATCCGGGGGTTCGTCCGCCGGGCTCTCGACTGAGGGGCGCCCGGTGACCGAGGCCGCGTTCGCGGCGCTCCGCGCCCGGCTCGCCAGGGTCCTGGCCGACGGCGGACACCCCGGGCCGGCGGCCCTCCTCGAGCGCCTGACGTACCGGCCGGGCGACTCCTCGGCCGCGGCGCCACCGGTCGTCACGCACCTCGGCGACGCCCTCGTCCGGGCGGGCGAGGAGGTCGACGCGGCGCTCGCCGGGACCCTCGCGCCGCTCGCGACCGCCGCCGCGTGGCAGCAGACGGCGTCCTATGTGCAGGACCCGCCCGACGCGACGTTCCTCGACCTCTACGCGCACGCCACCCTCGCCGAGGCCGACGACGTCGCGCTCGGCCTCGTGCTGCTCGGCCCGGGCGTGCACTACCCGCCGCACCACCACCCGGCCGAGGAGTTCTACCTGCCGGCGGGGTCGATCCGGTGGCGGCACGCCGCCGAGGGCGAGCCGGCACCGGAGCCGGCCGGTGTGCTCGTCCACCACGCGCCCTGGCAGCCGCACGCGATGACCACCGGCGACCGTCCGGTACTCCTGGTCTACGTCTGGACCGGTCCGGTGGGGACGCCGTCGGTGTTCGTCTGACGGGTCGGTCCGGGTAGGCCCCGATCATGCGACACCAGGAGTTCCTCGCGGGCGTCGCCACCCGAGGTGGCTTCGCCGAGACCGACGAAGCCCGCCGCGCGGCGGACGCCGTGCTGGCGACGGTGGCCGAGCACCTGCCCGCCGACGACCGCGACGCGCTCGCGGCCGCCCTGCCGTCCCTGCTCGAGCAGGAGTCGGGCGTCGACCGCGTGGGCGGCGGCGGCACCCCGACCGAGGCCGGGCTCGTCGACGACGTGGTGCGCCGCACCGGGTGGTCGGCCGAGCGGGCCCGCTACGCGCTCGTCGCCGTCACCGGCCAGCTGACGGCCGAGGACGGGGATCTCGGGGCACGGATCGGGCGCGTCCTGCCGATCGAGCTGCACGGCGGCGGCCCGACGCTGCCGCCCGACGCCGCGTCCGAGGGCGCGCAGGGCCGCCCGCAGCCGGTCGACGCCGACGAGCTCGACCGCGCGCTCGGACAGCGCCTGCCGGAGTGGTCCGGCGACCGCTCGGGCATCCAGCGCACCGTCTCGATGCCCGCCGAGCGCGTCGACCTGCTCCTCGAGCGCCTGCGCGCCGTGGAGCACCAGACCGGCCACCGGCTGCGCATCGTCGACCGCACGCCCACCTCGCTGACCGTGCGCGCCCGCAACGAGCGCCAGGAGATCGTCACCGCCTCCGACCTCGACCTCGCCGCCCACTTCGACGAGGCCGTCGCGGCGGTCGGCTGACTACACCACCGTGAAGCCCGGCGGGGTGGGGGCGCGGCCGGTGAGGGCGCGCAGCAGCACCGCGCCGTGCCCGAGCCGGACGCCGGTGCGGGCGAGGACACCGACCGCCTCCCCGACCGTCTCCTCCGGGAAGGCCACGTCGAGCCCCGCGGCGGCGGCGATGTCGTGGCCGTGCACCACGAGCTCGACGGTGCGGGTCGGGACGTAGGAGCGCACCCGCAGGCCGCCGGCGATCGTGGTGATGAGCGCGTCCGGGTCGGCGGCGCGGGCGGCCGCGACGGCGCGGGCTCCCAGCTCGGCGAACGCCGCGGCCGGGTCCGCGCCGAGCGCCGCACCGGCGTCCCGTCCCCGCTGGGCCACCGCCGACTGGTCGATGCCCTCGCCGGTCATCGACGGCAGCAGGGCGTAGTAGCCCTCGGGCGCGTCGATGTCCTCCCGCTCGGCGGGCCGCTCCAGGTACGTCAGCACGGTGACGAACGCGCGGCTGGTGTGCCCGACCAGCGCGCGCAGGTCCCACTCGCCCAGCCCCGGGCCGTCCCATGCGCCATCCGGGATCCGCCGCACCAGCTCCACGACCGTCTGCGCGGCCTCCGCGTACGCCTCCATGTGAGCGATTGTCGCCGCCATCGGGGCGACGACCACTCACACGAGGAGGTCAGGCGATGAGCTTCGCCGCGATCTGGGCCAGGCGGGTGCCCTGGACGCGGGCGGCCTGCAGCGCGTCCTCGTCGGGGGCGGCCGACTTCCGAGACACCCACGACGCCCCGTACGGGTTGCCCGACGACATCAGCGACGGGTCGGCGGCGTAGCCGAGGGGCATGACCAGCGCACCCCAGTGGTAGAGCACGTTGTTCATCGACAGGATCGTCGCCTCGAGCCCGCCGTGGCCGGTGGAGGCGCTGGTGAACGCGGTGCCGACCTTGTCCGCCAGCTTGCCCTGCGCCCACAGCCCGCCGGTGGTGTCGAGGAACGCCTTGAGCTGCTCGGCGCTGTTGCCGAATCGGGTCGGGCTGCCGAGGGCGAGCCCGTCGGCCCACTCGAGGTCGTCGAGCGAGGCGAGCGTGTCGTACGGGTTGTCCTCGACCCACGCCTTCCAGCGCCGGTTGTTCTCGATCGCCTCGGCCGGCGCGCGCTCGGCGACGGGCCGCACGCGCGTCTCGGCGCCGGCCTTGCGGGCGCCCTCGGCGAGGGCCTCCGCGAGCGCGGCGACGTTGCCGGTCGCGGAGTAGAAGACGACGGCGATGTGCGGCGCCCTGGCAGCGTCGGGCACGGGGCCTCCCCGGATCGGTGACATCGGTGGTGAGCGCCCCGATCCTCACCCGGGCCGGCGGTCGGCGCCGCCGCGGGGTCCGTTGCGTTCCGCGCATCGAGGCCGCCGACGGGGGAGACTGGGTGACGTGACGGCGCGGGAGGCGGGGGCGACGGTGCCCCGACCGAGGGCCGGGTCGACGGCGGGCACCGACCCGGCGGGCCCGCGCGGGCTCGTCGCGCTCTACCGGCGCCTGTCCGGCCTCGTCGCCGCCGCGTCGGCCGACACCCAGGCGGTCGCGTCGGTGGTGGCCGGCGAGCTCGGGGTGCTCGCCGCCGTCGTCGGGCCCCGCCGCGAGGTGCTCGCCGCCGCGGCGCCCGGCGTCGGCGTCGCCGAAGCCTCCGCGCTCGTGCGTGCCGACGCCCGCAGCGGCGTCTGGCCCCGCGTGCTCGACGCGGCCGCGGCGGCGGGACGGGCGCTGCGCGTGCCCGGGCCGGGGACGCGCGTGCAGGTCGTCGCCCCGGTGCTGCTGGGCCGCGAGGTGCCGGCGTTCCTCGTGGCCGAGGAGGACACCGCGGCCCGCGACCGGCCCGAGGCCCTCGCCGGCGACGACGTCCTGCTGCTCGTGGCCGAGCACGCGGCGACGGTGGTCGGCGTGCTCGCCGGGCGCGACCGGGTGCTCGCCACGGCCGCCGGGCAGGTGCGCGGCGACCTCGTGTCGGGGCTGCTGCTCGACCGGGCCCGCGACGCCGACCAGGCCGCCCAGTGGGCCGAGCACGTCGGCTTCGACCACGGCGTCGCCCACCGCGTGGTGGTGGTGTCACCGGACGACGACGACGCGTACGGGGCCGGCCCCGCGAGCCTGCTCGGCGAGGCGGAGGAGCACCTCGGCGCCGCGGCGCCCGCCGCCCTCACCGTCGTGCGCGACACCGAGACGGTGGCGGTCGTGCCGGAGCCCGCCGACCCGGTCGCGGTCGGCGCGGCGTGCGCCCGCCGTCTCGCGCGGGGCCGCGTGCCCGACCCGGACGCGTACTGGCCCGTCACGGTGGCGGTCGGCGGCACGCTGTCGGCGCCCGAGGAGATCGCCCGGTCCTACGACCAGGCGCGCCGCACCCTGCTCGCCGCCCGCCGTCTCGGCCGCGGCGGGCGCGTGGTGCGCTTCGACGACCTCGGCGTGCACCGGCTGCTGCTCCAGATCCCCGACCCCGAGGCCGCCCGCGCGTTCGCCCGCGAGGTCCTCGGGCGGCTCGCGACCGACCGCTCCGAGCGCACCACCGAGCTGCTGCGCACGCTCGCGCGCTACTTCCGCGAGGACGGCAGCCCGCAGCGCGTCGCCCGCGCGCTCAACGTCCACCCCAACACCGTCGGCTACCGGCTGCGCCGCGCCGAGGAGCTGTCCGGCCTGCACCTGGACTCCTACCGCGACCGTCTCTCCGCGCAGGTCGCGCTGGAGATCCTCGGGGAGATCGAGGCGTGAGCGAGTCGTTCGCCGACGCGCTCGCCCGGCGCGTGCTGCTCGCCGACGGCGCGATGGGCACCCTGGCGCGCGCCAGCGGACGCCAGGTCGAGGGACCGGGCGTGGAGCTGTGCGTCGTCGCCCCCGAGCTGGTCACGGCCCTGCACGAGCGCTACCTCGCCGCCGGCGCCGACGTCCTGCAGACCCACACCTTCGGCGCGTCGCGGACCCGGCTGGAGCGTCACGGGATCGCCCGCCGCACCCGGGAGATCAACCTGGCGGGCGCCCGCCTGGCGGCCGCCGCCCGCGACGGTGCGGGCCGGGCGGCCTGGGTCGCGGGCTCGGTGTCGCCGGCGACCCCGCCGGGCCAGGCGACGCCGGTGGACCCGTCGCGCGCGGCCGCGGCGATCCGCGAGCAGGTCGCCGCGCTCGTCGAGGGCGGGGTCGACCTCGTGCTGCTGGAGACGTTCAGCCGGGCCGACGAGCTGCTCGCGGCCGTCGGCACGGTCCGCGAGGTGACCGACCTGCCCGTCGTCGCGCAGGCGACCTTCGTCGACGAGGACGGCACGCCGCTGACGGCCACGGGCGAGTCGCCCGCGGACGTCGTCGCCCGCCTCGCGGACGCCGGCGCGGTCGCCGTCGGCAGCAACTGCACGCTCGGGCCCCAGGGGCTGCTCGACGTGGTGCGCGGCATGGGCCCGACCGGGGGCCCCGCCGTCTCCGCCCAGCCGAACGCCGGTCTGCCGCACGTCGTCGCCGACCGCAGCGTCCGCTTCGCCGGCGACGCCGAGCACTTCGCGCGCTACGTACTGCGCTACGTCGAGGCCGGCGCGCGGCTGGTCGGCGGCTGCTGCGGCACGACCCCCGAGCACACCGCCGCGGCGGCGAGCGCCCTGACCCTGCACGACGCCTGGTCCGGCCCGCCGAGCACCACCACGGGCGCGCCGACCGGGCCGGTGGAGGTCGTCCGGCGGGTCGCCACGCCACCGGACGAGGACGCCGAGGACGCCGAGGACGCCGACACCGGGGCCGTCGCGGCCGGCCGGCCGACCCGCGGGGTGCTGGAGCGCTGGCTGCGGGGTCGCGGAGCGCGGGAGTTCCTCGTCGCGGCCGAGGTCGCGGGCGCCGGGACACCCGACGAGCACCTCACCCGCGCCCGGCGGGCGGTCGCGGGCGGGGCGGGCGTGCTGTGGGTCAGCCGCCCCCGCGCGCGGCGCAGCACGACCACGCCGGCCGGCCTCGCGGTCCACCTGCACGACCGGATCGAGGTCGACACCGCGCTGACGGTCACGAGCTGGCAGACGAGCCTGCTCGCCCTGCAGGCGGACCTGCTGGGTCTGCACGCGCTCGGACTGCGCCTGCTCGTGTGCGAGACGGGCAACCCGCCGGTGCACGCCGAGCAGGCGGTCCGCGACGGGCGGTGGGAGGTCGACGGGCCGGAGCTGCTGCAGCTGGCCGCCGGGCTCAACCGCGGTGTCGACGCCGACGGGGTCGAGCTGGCCGAGACCACGGCGTTCCGGCTCGGCGCCCGCGTCACGCCCGGCGCCGACGACCTCGACCACGAGATCGACCGGGCGCTGGACAAGGTCGAGGCCGGGGCGGAGTTCCTGGTCTCGCGGCCGGTGTTCGAGCTCGAGCGGCTCGGGGCGATCGTCGACGCGCTGCGCGTCGCAGGGCACCGCGTGCCCGTCCTCGCGTCGGTCGGGGCGCTCGCCGGGTACGCCCAGGCCGAGCACCTGCGCCACGAGGTGCCCGACGTCGTCGTCCCCGATGCCGTGGTCGAGGAGATGCGGCGCGCCGGTGACGGGCCCGAGGCCGCGCGGACGGGGCTCGCGCTCGCCGCCGAGCTGGTGGCCGGCGCCGCGGGCAGCGTCGACGGCGTGGTCGTGCGGTGGTCGGGGCCGCCCCTGCCCGGGCTCGATCCCGCGACGGCGGTCGCCCGGATGCGGGCGGCTGCGCGGGACGCGCCCGGCGCGCGCGCCGGGCGGTGACGTCGGGCGGTGGAGAGCGTCAGGCGCTGACGGCCTCGACGACCGGCCGGGGCGCCGGCACGGGCGCGACCGGGGCGCCGCGCAGGCGGGCGACCGTGGCCCGCAGGTAGGCGACCTCGCGCGTCAGCGACGCGACGGTCTCTCCGTCGTAGTCGTAGGACATCTCGCGGGGCATGACCACGACCCCGCAGCAGGGGCACGTCGTCGGGGCGTTCATGCTCGTCACCTCGGAGCTCGGATCGGCGACGGGCCGGAGGATCGACCCGCCTGCCGTCCAGTCTTCGGGGTGCTGACCCCGGCGGGCACTGTGCCCGCCCACAGAGATCGCCACGGGCCGATTGTGGTCGGACACAGCGTGCGCCGACCCTGCGGCCGACCAGCCGCGTCAGCCTGCGTCGACCAGACGAGCGCGCCACGCGTCCAGGTCGGCGTCGGAGACGCCGGCCTCGCGGAACGGGGTGCGCGGGTCGTCGTCGACGAGGTCGAGCACCGGCTCGAGGTGGGCCGGGGTGACGCCGACGCGGCCGGGCTCGACCGTCGGCTCGATCGCGCCCTGGACGGCGAGGCGGTCGCGCAGCGCCACCCGGTGCTCGTTGGTCGCGGCGAAGTCGGCGGCGACGACGTCGCGCGGGACGCCGGCCGCGCGCAGCAGGAGGGCGACGGCCACCCCGGTGCGGTCCTTGCCCGCCGCGCAGTGCACGAGCATCGGGCCGGGCCCGTACGCGGCGACGCCGACGAGCTGCGGGAGCCAGGCCTCACCGATGCGCACCAGCAGCAGGTAGAGCTCGCCGGCGTCGAGCTCGCCCGCGCGGCCGCGGGCCTGCTCGGCGGGCGAGAGCGCCGCGATCAGCGGCAGCGTGGTCAGCTCGGAGCCCAGCGCCGGGAGCGGGTGCTCCGCGGGGAGCTCGCCCGGGTTGCGCAGGTCGACGACGCTGCCGGGCGGCCACCCGAGCCCGCCGGGCCCCGCTTCGGTCGCGTCGTCGGCCAGGGGCGCGTCGGCGCGCCAGAGCACGCCGGCCCGGGTGCGCCCGCCGTCGACCGTGGGCATGCCGCCCACGTCGCGGAGGTTCGCGAGGTGCCGGGCGACATCGGTGCTCGGGACGGTCGGGGGCGAGGCTGGCACCGGGAGGTCTCCTTCGTCGGGACCTCCATCGTCCCGCCGCGAGGTGAACGTTCCGGGTCGTCGTAGCGGACGTCACCTCCCGGCGGCGCCGCGTAGCGCCCGCGCGACCACCCGGCACCCGCACACCCCGAGCAGCGGCAGGGCGAGGGCCAGCAGTTCGGGCGCCACGGTGATGTCCAGCCGGGCGCCGAGCAGCAGCGCCGCCCCCAGGACGAGGCCGAGCAGCGGCGAGCCGAGGTCGACACGCTCCCGTGGGGTCCGCACGGTCCGCCGCCGGTGGCCGGCGAGCCCGGCCGCCAGCAGCTCGCCCACCGCGGCGGAGAGGCCGTCGCGCGGGACGGAGCGGGTGGCCGCCGCGGTCTCGCGCGCCGTCCCGCCGAGCTCGGTGGCCGAGCGCTCGGCGAGGACGACCTCCCACGCGTCGTCGTCCCGGGTGCGGAACACCAGGAGACGCTCGCGGCGCCGGCGCGGGGCGAAGTACCAGGACACCGCGTGGGTGCCGTCGGGCTCGACGCGGCTCGAGCCGTAGTGCGCCCCCTGCGCCCGCAACCGGTCCCCGACCGCGGCGTCGACCGCCGCGGCCGACCGGTCCCCCGCGCGCCGCACCGCCATCACCAGGCAGTGTGCGGTGGGTCACAGCGGTCCGGCAAGGACGGGGCGAGATCGTGGACGGGTGAGCGAGCCCGAGGTGGTCCTGCGCGCCGTGCGTCCCTCGGACGAGGAGCTCGCCCGCGCCGCCCAGACCGCACTCGCCGCCGACGGGTTCGACTTCGGGCTCTGGGCGGACGGCGAACCCTGGCTCGCCTACCTGGACCGCCTCGACCGTGAGCACCGCGGCCTCGACCTCCCGCCGGGCCGCGTACCCATGACGTTCCTCTACGCCGAGGTCGACGGCCGGGTCGTGGGCCGTACCTCGATCCGGCACACGCTCACCGCCACCCTCTGCGTGCAGGGCGGTCACGTCGGCTACGCCGTGCTCCCCGACGAGCGGCGGCGGGGCTACGCGACGGCGATCCTGCGGCAGAGCGTCGCGCACCTGCGGGAACGGGGCGTCGGTCCGGTCCTGGTCACCTGCGCCGCCGACAACCCCGCCTCCCTGGCCGTCATCCGGAACAACGGCGGCCGCGCCGACACCTCCTGGCCGTCGTCCCGCCCGCACGGCGACCACGTCGCGGAGACCCTGCGGTTCTGGATCGACTGACCCTCTGACGAGGAATGCGGCTTTCCTGGCGACGCGCTCGACGCGCGGCTCGGGTTCGTCGGCGTGCAGGACGTCGTCGACGCGCGCCTCACGTCGTCCACCCGAGGTTGACGAACAGGGCCATCGTCAACCTAGAGTGGACGCATGCCCCCGACACCGGCCCAGCCCGTCCGCCTCGACGACCTCATCGCGGCGATCACCTCGGTCCACTCCGACACGCTCGAGCAGCTGCAGGACGCCGTGCTCGCCGCCGAGCACCTCGGGGAGGTCGCCGACCACCTCATCGGCCACTTCGTCGACCAGGCGCGCCGCTCCGGGGCGTCGTGGACCGACATCGGCCGGCGCATGGGCGTCACCAAGCAGGCCGCCCAGAAGCGGTTCGTGGCCAAGGGCGAGGAGATCGACTTCCAGGAGGGCTTCGGGCGGTTCACGCCGCGCGCCCGCAACGTGGTGGTGAAGGCGCAGGAGGAGGCCCGTTCCGCCGGCAACGCCGAGATCACCCCGGCGCACCTGGCGCTCGGCCTGCTCCACGAGCCGGAGTCCCTCGCGGTCCTGACCATGAAGGCCCTCGACGTGGCACCCGAGACCGTGCGGCGCACGGTCGTCGCGACCCTGCCGGCGCGGTCCGACGAGCTCGGCGCGCTCATCCCGTTCGACGCCGCGGCCAAGAAGGTGCTGGAGCTGACGTTCCGCCAGGCGCTGCGCCTCGGGCACAACTACGTCGGCACCGAGCACATCCTGCTGGCGCTGCTCGAGCACGAGGACGGCGCGGGCACGCTCACCGGCCTCGGGCTGGGCCGCGACGACGTCGAGGGGCACGTCGTGCGGACGCTGTCGATGCTGTCCGGGGCGCCCGAGGACCCTCAGACGCCGTAGACCCGCCGCGGCTCGATCAGCACGGCGGCCCGCCGCTCGCGCGCCATCGTCGCGTCGTACTCGGCCCAGTCGTCGTGCGTGCCGCCCGCGGCGCGGAAGACGTCGCGCAGCAGGGCGGGGACGTCCAGGACCCCGGTCAGCGGGTCGTCGGGCCCGGCGATCTCGGTGCTGCCCTCGACGGTCGTCCACCGCCACCCGGCGCGGACCGTGACCGTGATCCACGGCCGGGCGCGGAGGTTGGCGAGCTTCACCGAGCCGCCCGCGGCCACGAGCGCCACGATCGGCGTCCCGTGCACCGGGTGGTCCATCACCCCGGCGTTGACGACGCTCGACTGCACCGACCCGTCCGCGCGGGCGGTCGACACCACGACCAGGAAGTGCTCGCCGGCGGCGCGCTCGCGGAAGTCGTCGAGGTCCATGGGCCCGAGCCTGGCACGCGCTCAGCCCAGCGCGAAGCCGAAGGGCAGCTCGAGGCGGTGGGCGGCGAGGAAGGCGGCGTCGGCGAGGATCTCGCGGGTCGGCGCGTCGGCCACCACGACCCCACCGTCGATCACCACCGAGCGCGGGCAGAGCTGCAGGGCGTACGGCAGGTCGTGGGTGACCATGAGCATCGTGCGGTCGAGGCCGAGCAGCACCTCGGCGAGCTCGCGGCGCGCGACCGGGTCGAGGTGGGTCGACGGCTCGTCCAGCACGAGGATCTCGGGGTCGCACGCCAGCACGGTGGCCAGCGCGGCCCGGCGGCGCTGACCGCCGGAGAGGTGCATGGGCGAGCGGTCGGCGAGGTCGGCCACGCCGACGGCGTCGAGGGCCTCCTTGACCCGCAGCGAGAGCTCGGGCTCGGTGACGCCGAAGTTCGCGGGGCCGAACGTGACGTCGTCGGCGACCGTGGGCATGAACAGCTGGTCGTCGGGGTCCTGGAAGACGATGCCCACCCGCCGGCGGATCTCCTGGACGTTCTCGCGGGTGACCTCCAGCCCGCCGACCGCGACCCGTCCGGCCCCCGCCCGGTGCACCCCGTTGAGGTGCAGCACGAGCGTCGTCTTGCCCGCGCCGTTCGGGCCGAGCAGCGCGACCCGCTCGCCCCGCTCGATGCGCAGGTCCACCCCGAAGAGGGCCTGGTGACCGTCGGGGTAGGCGAAGGCGAGGCCGTCGACCTGCAGGGACGGAGGGGTCACGCGAGCCAGTATCCGGACGCCGCGAGCACCGCCGCGGCGACGGCGGGCAGCAGCGCGACCGACCACGTCACGCGCGACGCGGAGGCGGTGGTGAACGCGGGCATGCTCCCGGTGAAGCCCCGCGAGAGCATCGCGAGGTGCACGCGCTCGCCGCGCTCGTAGGACCGCAGGAACAGCGAGCCGACCGAGCGCACCGTCGCCCCGAGCTGCCAGACGAAGCGCGGGTCGTGGCCCCGTGAGATGCGGGCCAGGCGCATCCGCCCGGCCTCGGCGGCGATCACCTCGAGGTAGCGCAGCATCAGCGTCGCGATCACGCAGACCATCGACGGGACGCGCAGCCGCGAGAGACCGGAGACGAGGTCCCGCAGCGGCGTCGTGGCGGCGAGCGTCACCGAGATCAGGACGCCCAGCGTGCCCTTGACCAGGATGTTCCAGCCGGCGAGCAGCCCGTCGACCGAGAGCGACATCCCCCACCACTCGACCCGCGGACCCGTGGCGAAGAACGGCAGGAGCACGGCGAGGACCACGAAGGGCGCCTCGATGAGGGCGCGGGCGGCCAGCCACCCCGGCGGGATGCGCGCCGCGATCCAGATGCCGACGAGCAGCAGGAACTGCAGCCCGAACACCGCGAACGCCTCCCGGGGCGTCGCCACGACGGCGAGCACCATGAGGAAGGCGACCACGATCTTGACGTGCGCCGGCAACCGGTGGACGACCGAGTCGCCGGGCCGGTGGAGCGGATGGGCGTGACCGGCTCCCACCGCTACTCGACCCGGCTGGGCGTCTCGTCGCGGGTCGGCGACCGCCGCCGCAGCACCCAGAACAGCCCCCCGGCGACGATCAGGGTGACGATCACGCCGATGACACCGGCGACACCGGTGGTGCTCTCGTTGCCGCCGACCGTGTAGTCGGCGAGCGGGCTCCCGGCGGTCGCGTGCTCGCCGGCGTTCTGGGCGATGCACTGCCCGCCGACCGGCTCCCCCGACGCGTCGAGCTCGCAGCCGCTCTGCGTCACGGCGTCGAGGCCGTCGGGGCTGCTGCTCGCGGCGTACGAGACGACGCCGGCGAGCAGCAGCGCGACGACCAGGAAGCCGGCGTAGAAGGCGAGGGGGAGCTTCTTCATGCCCGGGCTCCCTTGATCTCCAGCGACGGCGTCGCGGACCGCGTGAGGTAGATGAGGTCGGGGCGCACCGCGGCGACCGCGGCGACGGTGAGGGCGGTGATGATGCCCTCGCCGATGCCGATGAGGGCGTGGAAGCCGACCATGAGGCCGAAGACCGTGCTCAGCGCGAGCCCCTGCCCGCCGATCGCGTACTCGAGGACGAAGCCCAGGGACGCGACGACGGTGTTCACCCAGGCCGCGACGAAGGCCGTCGCGATCAGGCCGGCGCGGCTGCGGAGGGCGAACCCGCGCAGGGCGACGGCGACGCCGTACCCGACGAAGGTGCCGATCAGCGCCATGTTGGTGATGTTGGTGCCGAGCGCCGACAGGCCGCCGTCGGCGAAGAGCAGGGCCTGCAGGAGCAGCACGATCGAGACGCAGATCGCGCCGACGTAGGGGCCGACGAGGATCGCGCACAACGCGCCGCCGAGCAGGTGGCCGCTGACGCCGGGCAGGATCGGGAAGTTCAGCATCTGGACGGCGAACACGAACGCCGCCACCAGCCCGGCCATCGGCGCGGTGCGGTCGTCGAGGTCGCGCCGCGCGCGGGCGACGCACACGGCGAGGCCGAGCACCGCGACCACCCCGAAGATCACCGACGTCGGCGCGTTGACGATCCCGTCGCTCATGTGCATGGCGACGAGGTCGGTCTGCGGTTCCACGAGTTCACCCCCACGACAGCAGCGGGCAGGCGCCACCCGGACGGGCGGCGAGCCGCCACAGTGTGTCGCAGGAAAGACGTTGTCGCACTAGTCGTGCGACAACCGAAGCCTGGCCGATAGGAGGGTGCGGCGACGCCGGGAACGTGCTCGGGAGGCGGGGCATCCGGAAGGATGCGCGGCGAGGACGGGACGGGGAGGTCGAGATGGCACAGGACCGGACGACGTGCGCGATCGCCGGAGGCGGGCCGGCGGGGATCGTCCTGGGGCTGCTCCTGGCGCGGGCCGGGGTCGAGGTCACGGTGCTGGAGAAGCACGCCGACTTCCTGCGCGACTTCCGCGGTGACACCGTCCACGTCTCGACGATGACCCTGATCGACGAGCTCGGGCTGTGGGACTGCTTCGCGCGGCTGCCCTGGAAGGCGATCGAGAAGGCGCAGGTCGTCATGGACGCCGGGCCGGCGCCGGTCGCCGACATGACGCGGCTGCGGGCGCCGCACCCGTTCGTCGCGATGGTGCCGCAGTGGCACCTGCTGGACATGCTCGCCGCCGCGGCGGCCGAGGAGCCGACCTTCACGCTGCTGCGGAACGCCGAGGTGATCGACCTGCAGCGCCGCGCCGGGCGCGTGACGGGCCTGCGCTGGCGGGAGACGGGGGCCGAGGGTGGGGCCGAGGGCGGCGCCGAGCACGACCTGGCCGCCGACCTCGTCGTCGCGTGCGACGGGCGCGACTCGCGGGTCCGCGCGCTGACCGGGCTGCCGCTGCGCGACTACTCGGTGCCGATGGACGTGTGGTGGTTCCGCCTCCCGCGCGGCGATGCCGACGACCCGGCGGGCGGTCTCGGCCGCGTCACCGCCGGCCGCTTCGTGGTCATGCTCGACCGCGGCGACCACTACCAGGTCGCCTACATGATCCGTCGCGGGACGGACGCCGAGTTCCGCCGCGGCCCGATCCAGGTGCTGCGCGACGACCTGCTGCGGCTGCTGCCGTGGCTCGGCGACCGGGTCGACGGACTCGCGTCGTGGGACGACGTCAAGCTGCTGCAGGTGACCCTCGACCGTCTCGGGCGGTGGTCGGCGCCCGGCGTCCTGTGCATCGGCGACGCCGCGCACGCGATGAGCCCCGTCGGCGGCGTGGGGATCAACCTCGCGGTGCAGGACGCCGTCGCCACCGCCCGCGACCTCGGGCCGGTGCTCGCGGCCGCGCCGCCCGATCCCGCCGCCGTCGACCGCGCGGCGGCGGGGGTGCAACGGCGCCGGTGGCTGCCGACCTGGGTGACGCAGACCGGGCAGCGCCTGGCCCACCGGGCGGTCATCCGCGCCGCGCTGTCCGAGGACGCCCCCGGCCGCGACCGGCTGCCGCTGCCCCTGCGGGTGCTGCAGCGGGTGCCGGCGCTCCAGGTCGTGCCCGCCCGGCTGGTCGGCGTCGGGGTGCTGCCGGAGCACGCCCCGACGTGGGCCCGGCCCGCTCAGGAGGCGAGTGCGAAGAACTCCAGCGCGTTCCCGTCCGGGTCGGTGAACGACAGCGCCCAGCCGTAGTCGGCCTCGACGACGCCGCTGTGCGGGACGCCGATCTGGTCGAGGTGGGTCTGCCAGGCGGCGACCGCGGCGCGGTCGGCGCAGGCGAACCCGATGTGGTCGAGCCCGGGCGCGACGACGTCGAAGCGGTCGCCGGAGCGCGCGGCGTCGTGCGCGGTGAGCCCGAAGAGCTGGCCGCCGGCCAGGGCGAAGACCTTCCGCTCGAACGGGCCGTCGGTCAGCGTCATCGCCGGTTCGACGCCGAAGAGCTGCCGGTACCAGGGTTCGCTCGCGGCGAGGTCGGTCACCGACAGCGCGACGTGGGAGATCGAGGGGAGCTCGGGCACGGGGGTCCTCCTGGGGCGGTCCGGAGTTCGGGACGAACGTGGCGGTCGTTGCTTCTATCGCAGCGAACGCCACGTTCGCTGCATGCGGGGAGCTCGGTTCAGTCCGCGCGGACCGGGAAGCGCGTGGGACCGCGCAGGACGGTGGCGACGCGGGGCTCGATGCGCCCGGCGGGACGCAGCCGCGGCATCCGTTCCGCGAGCATCTCCAGCGCCACCTCGCCCTCGAGGCGCGCGAGGGCGGCGCCGAGGCAGTAGTGCGCGCCGCCCGAGAACGCGAGGTGGGCGGTGGCCTGCTCGCGGCGCGGGTCGAAGCGGTCGGGGTCGGGGTGCGCGGCCGGGTCGCGACCCGCAGAGGCGAGCAGCACGAGCACGCCCGAGTCCTTGCGCAGGCGCTGCCCGCCGATCTCGACGTCGTCGTGGGCGAACCGGGCGGTGAGCTGCACCGGCGGGTCGAAGCGCAACGTCTCCTCGACCGTGCCCGCGGCGAGGCCGGGGTCGGCGACGAGGTCGTCCCAGGTCCCGGTCGCGTGCAGCGCACGCACGGCGTTGCCGACGAGGTTCGTCGTGGTCTCGAACCCCGCGACCAGCAGCAGCTGGGCGAGCGACACGAGCTCGTCGAGCGTCAGCGTGCCCGCGTCCAGCGCGTGCACGAGCTGGGAGATGACGTCCTCGCCCGGGTCGGCGCGGCGGCGCTCGACGAGGTCGGCGAACAGCGCCCTCAGGTCGGCCGTGGCCCGGGCGAGCGCGTGGGCGTGGCGCACCGAGCGGACGCCGTCGAGGGCGGCGCCGAGCGCGCGGCCCCAGCGGGCGAAGCGCGGGGTGTCGACGTCGGGGATCGCGAGCAGCTCGGCGATCACGCTGATCGGCAGCGGGGCGGCGAGGTCGGCGGTGAGGTCGAACGTGCCGCGCGTGGCGGCGTCGTCGAGCAGGCGGGCGGTGACGGTGCGCGCGGTCTCCCGGTACTGCGCGAGGCGCCTGGGCGCGAACGTCGGCTGGGCGAGGCGGCGCAGGCGCGCGTGGTCGGGCGGGTCGAGGGCGAGCAGGGAGAGGTCGATGGGCTCGATCAGGGCGGTGCCCGGGTCCGTGGGGTCGTGCCCCGAGGCGGTGGCGGCATCGTCCGTGGGGTCGAACGGCATCCGCCCGTCCGCGAGCCGCACCCCGAAGCGCCGGTCGCGCAGCACCGCGGTGCACGCCTCGTGCGTCGCGACGGCGCGGATCCCCGTCCGGCTGCGCGTCACCCCGCCGGCCGCGGCGGCCTCGTCCCGCAGCCGCGCGTAGGTCGGGTACGGGTCGAGGCGCCAGGGCTTGTGCATGAGCCGGGCGACGGGGTCGCCGCGCAGCGCCAGCGCGAGGCCGCCGGCGCGCATCACGGCGATCCGCGTCCCCAGGCGCAGGTCGGCGCGCCAGCGGGGCATCCGGCGCGGCGCGGCCCGGGAGTCCGCCTGGTCCGTCCGGCTCGCTGTCACGTCGTCGGCTCCTGCCTCGTCCTGGTGTCGGTGGACCCCGGTGCGCTGTGTCACGTCCGCTCGGCTGGACCGCACGGCACCCGGCGCGGAGGGTGGAAACTGCCCGTCCGGGTCGTTCCCGGCGGGCACGATCCGGTCGCCCGGACCACGATGCCATCGCGGACGGCACGCGTCCGCCGGACGAGACAGGCGCTGAGGAGCGGGATGTGACGAGCACCAGCCCGGCTCCGCGCGTCCCGCCCGGGCACGCCGCCGACCCGGTGCGGCTGCTCCGCGCGTGGAGCCCGGGCCGCGGGTCGTGGTTCTCCGGTCCCCGGGGCTCACTGCTCACGCGCGGCGTCCGCGCCCGCCCGGCCTCGGGAGACGCCGACGCCGTGCTGCGTTGCCTGCGCGGGATCGGCGGGGACGCGGTCGCGGTCGGGGCGCTGCCGTTCGACACCGCCGCGCCGGCCCACCTCGTCGTCCCCGAGCACGTCGAGCGCGCCGGTCCCCTCGGTGCCGTGCTGGTGGCCGACCCCGCCGGTGCCCCGGTGACCGGGGAGGCCCGCCCGGACCCGGCGCCGGCGGCGTACGAGGCGATGGTGGCCGAGGCTCTCGCGCGCATGGCGGCCGGCGGGCTCGACAAGGTCGTGCTGTCGCGGGCGCTCGACGTCGTCGCCGACGGCCCGGTCGACCCCGTGCCGATGCTGCGCGAGCTGGCCCGCCGCGACCCCCGCAGCTACCTGTTCGCCGTCGACCTGCCCGCCGAGCGGCCCGGCGCGCCGCGCACGCTGCTCGGCGCGAGCCCCGAGCTGCTGCTCGCGCGCCACGGCGCCGACGTCGTCGCCAACCCGCTGGCCGGGTCGGCGGCGCGGTCCGCCGACGCCGCCGAGGACCGGCGCCGGGGGGAGGCCCTGCTCGCCTCGGCGAAGGACCACCACGAGCACGCGCTCGTCGTCGCCGACGTCGCGGCCCGACTGGGCCCGCTCGTCGACGACCTCGAGGTGCCCGAGGCCCCGTCGCTGGTCGCGACGCCGACGCTGTGGCACCTGTCGACGACCCTGCGCGGGCGGGTGGGCGACGCCGGCGCCTCGGCGCTGCACCTGGCGCAGGCGCTGCACCCGACGCCGGCGGTCTGCGGCGTCCCGCGCGCGGCCGCGCACACGGCGATCCGCGAGATCGAGCCGTTCGACCGCGGCTTCTACACCGGCGCCGTGGGCTGGACCGACGCCCGCGGCGACGGCGAGTGGGTCATGGCGCTGCGCTGCGGCGAGGTGCAGGGTGAGCGTGTGCGACTGTGGGCCGGCGCCGGGATCGTCCCCGCGTCGCGCCCGGCCGACGAGCTCGCCGAGACCGCGGTGAAGCTGCGCACGCTGCTCGACGCGCTCGGTCTCGACGAGGCGTGAGCCGCTGGGACGAGGTGCGCGCGGGCCGCGAGCTGCTGCGCGACGACGACCTCCTCGTGCTCGACAAGCCGGCGGGCTGGTCGGTGATGGGCGAGCGCCACGACACCGACATCGTCCGGATCGCCGCGGACGCCGGCGAGGAGCTGTGGCCCGCGCACCGCATCGACAAGGTCACCTCGGGGATCGTGCTCTTCGCCCGGCGCCTCGAGGTCCACGGCGACCTGACCCGCCAGTTCGCCGACCGCAGCGTCGTCAAGACCTACCTCGCCGTCGCGACCGGGACCGGGCTCCCCGAGCGGGGCACGATCGAGCTGCCGCTGTCGGTGGGGCGCAAGAACCGCGTGCGGATCGCCGCACCGCGCGAGGCGATCACGTGCGCCGACGGCGTCTGGACCGTCCCCGACGACGCCGTCCTGGCCGGCGACACCTACCCGTCGACGACGACGTTCGAGCGGCTCGGCGTCGGCGAGGACCGCACGCTGCTCGCGGTCACGCCCACCACCGGGCGGCGCCACCAGATCCGCGTGCACCTCGCGTGGATCGGCCACGCGCTCGTCGGCGACCCGCTCTTCGCGAAGAACCCCCCGACGCGCACGGGGCTGCACGCCTGGCGCCTCGGCTTCACCGGTCCCGACGGCGCCCGCCACGACCTCGAGGCCCCGCCGGGGGACGACTTCCTGGCGCTGGCGCCGGGGGGCGACGTGCCGTCGTGACGCGTCGATTTTCGAAGCGTCCTCCGCGGTTCCCGCTCCCTGACCTCGCCCTCGCCATCCCGACGTCGTTCGTCACGACGAGGCAGGCGCCACCTCCCACGCGCTGAACACCGCAGCACCTCACCATGTCGATCTCTCGACGGTGTCAGGATCGTGGTCACGCTCGTGACACTCTCGGGAGATCGACATGGAGAGCTGCCGCCGGGCGGCCTCGTCCTGAGGTCAGGCCAGCGCCGCCCCGAGGTTCGCGATCGTCTCGCGCATCGCGTCGGGGGTGACCTCCTGGACGCGGCCGAGGATCTCGGGATCGGTGAGGTCGGCCCAGTCGTGGTAGTGCGTCACGAGGGTCTGGTCGTCGTCGGTGGCCTCGAGCTCCCAGCCCCAGACATGGCCCGAGGGTGCGGCGCCGGGCTTCGCGGGCGCCCAGGCGAGGGCGCGGTCGGGCTCGTAGCGCACGACGTGGTTCTCGACGCGGTAGTGCCCGCGGGCCGGGTGCTCCATCTCCATGACGAAGACGTCGCCGACCTCCGTGATCGCGAGGTGGGTGTGCGACGCGCGGACCGTGCCGCTGCCGTCGAGGTCGGGGTGGCGGTCCGGGTCGGCGAGCAGGGCGAAGACCCGCTCGACGGGGGCGTCGAGGGTGTCGCTGACCGAGATGCGCGTGTCGCTCACGCGGCGATCGTCCCAGGGCCCCGGTGACCGGGTCGTGCGGCGGGTACTCGGCAGCCCATGGGGACGCCGGAGATCACGCTGCACCGGGGCGACATCACGCGGGCCGAGGTCGACGCGGTCGTCAACGCCGCGAACTCCGGGCTGCTCGGGGGCGGCGGCGTCGACGGGGCGATCCACCGCGCGGGCGGGCCGGCGATCCTCGAGGCCTGCCGGGAGCTGCGGCGCACGACGTTGCCGGACGGTCTGCCGACCGGGCAGGCCGTCGCGACCACGGCCGGGAACCTGCCGGCGCAGTGGGTGATCCACACCGTCGGACCGGTCTACGCGAAGTCCGAGGACCGCTCCGATCTCCTCGCCTCGGCCTACCGCGAGTCGTTGCGGGTCGCCGACGAGGTGGGCGCCCGGACGGTGGCGTTCCCGGCGGTGTCGGCCGGCGTGTACGGGTGGCCGCTCGACGACGCGGCCCGGGTCGCGGTCACGACGGTGCAGACCACGACCAGTGCGGTGACCGAGGCCAGGTTCATCCTCTTCAGCGACGAGGTGTACGAGGCATTCGCCCGAGCGGCCGAATCGACTGGGTGAAACGTCCGGCTCGTCCAGCACGTTCTGCGTCCGATGTCCGAAACCCACACCGGTTGTGCTCCGAACCGGTCCCGGTCACGTGTGGGTGGCCACGTTTGCGGTCCGTGACCTGCTCGTCACTGGGTCGTTGACGTCGACGGATCGCGGTGTGGGAACCGCCGGTCTCCGTCTCGTCGGGGGGACGGCCGATGCGAACGAGGGGCAGGACGCCGATGGCGGGCAGGCATCGCAGGGGGACGCCGCGCGGTGTGCCGAGCGGACGACTCGCGGTCTCGGTGGCCGCGCTCGGTCTGGGGGCGCTCCAGCTGGGCGGGGTCGCGAACGCGGCGCCGGCCGGCGACGCGGGAGTCGGCGGGACGTCCTGCACCGACGCGCGGATCAAGGTGTGCGTCGACCTCTCCGAGAACCGGGCCTGGCTGCTCGACGGCAACGGCAACGTCGTGGGCGACCCCTACCAGGTCAGCCACGGCGCCGAGGGCCACGAGACGCCCACCGGTGACTTCGTGATCCAGTGGAAGGACCAGTACCACAAGAGCAAGGAGTACAACGGCGCCTCGATGCCGTACTCCGTGTTCTTCGACGGCGAGGGCCGCGCCTTCCACGGCGGCGGCACCGACCGCGAGTCGGCGGGCTGCGTGCGCCTGTCCACCGAGGACGCGAAGACGTTCTTCAACTACCTGAACCCGAACGACCGGGCGCAGATCGTCTCGTAGGTCGTCTCCTCCGGACCAGACCCGTCGGGGTCCGCTGCGGCGTGTCGGGGCGAGGGGCAGCCGAGGGGGATGCCCCTCGCCCCGATACCGCCGGGTGGTGCCGCCGGTCAGGCGCGGCGGCGCAGCACCAGCGCGATCGCGCCGCCGACCACGACGATCGCGACGACGACGAACACCCAGGCCGGCACGCCGCCGCCCGAGGTGTCCTGGTCGGCCGCGGCGGCCGGGGACGGGGTGGCGGCGCTGGGCTGGGCGGGCTGGGCCTGCGGGCCGGCGGTCCCGCTGGCCGTCCCGCCTGCGGGCGACGGCGTCGTCAGCGAGAACGCGACCGCGCCGCTGACGGGGTGGCCGTCGTCGGACACGACGCGGTAGCCGATCTCGTAGCGGCCGGCCTGCGGCAGCGCGCCGACCGGGGCCGTGAGGACGTTGCCCTGCAAGGTCGGCGTGCCCTGCTCGTGGTGGGCGCCGTCCGGGCCGACGATCGTGACCGCCGCCCCCTCGGGCTTCGGGGCCTCGTCGAAGGTCAGCGAGACCTGGGTCGGGGCCGACGCGACGGTGGCGCCGTCGGCGGGGTCGCTGCCGGTGAGCACGTCGTGCGCGCTGGCGGGTCCGGCGGACAGGAGCAGGGCGCCGACGGCGAGCAGGCCGGTCAGCAGGACGGTGAGCACGCTCCTCGGGCGTGAGCGGGCGGACGGGGTCCGCGGATCGGGCGCGGGGTCGGGCACAGGGGGGTCCTTCCGGGTCGGGGTGTGGTCGCGGCGGGGACCGGGTGCGGCCCGGTCCGGCGCGGCGACGGGGGACCCCGGCGCGGGTGGTGGCCGACGGCGGCCCGGCGGGGCCGGCCGAGGGTGGTCCGGTGCCGCGGGACCCGGCGCCCCGGTGCGGGAGCGGGCGGCGGGCCGGTCAGCTGTCGGGTCCAGGCGACGGCGTGGCGGCGGGCGGTCCGCAGGAGCGCCCGGTCGGCCTGCGCGAGCCCGACGGCGACGACGACCGCCACCCCGAGGTGCGCGGCGAGCATCCCCGGACCGGGACCGGAGGCGTGCCCGTGGTGGTCGTGCATCGCCGGCGCGGCCGGCATCGCGAGGTGCAGGGCGAGCTGCCCGCCGGCGAGCACCGCGGCGAGCACCGGCGCGGACCGCGGGCGGGCCCCGACGAGGGCCGTGGTGACGGCGACGGCGAGCGCCACCGCCGCGGTCGCCGGCGAGAGCGCCACGACGCCGCCGGCCTCCCCGTGCGCCGCCGCCCCGAAGACGGCGGCGACGCCCCCGAGCAGCACGGCGCGCGCCGGCGAGGCTCGGTCGGGGGTCACGGCGCCCCACGGTAGCCGCGCGCCGTCGGTCCTCAGGGTGTTCTCACATGGCGCGGAGGAACCCCGCGATCTCGGCGACGGCCTGCCGCGAGGTGCGCGGGGTCAGGCCGCCGGTGGCGACGTAGCCGTGCGCGGCGCCGAGGTAGCGGGTGAAGCGCACCGACACGCCCGCGGCGTCGAGGGCGGCCGCGTAGCGCTCGCCGTGGTCGCGCAGCGGGTCGTGGTCGGCGGTCTGCACCAGCGCCGGTGGGAGCCCGGTGAGCTCGGCGCGCAGCGGCGAGGCGTAGGGGTGGGTGCCGTCCGCGCCGCCGAGGTAGAGCGCGTGGAACCCGCGGATGTCGGCCGCGGACAGGATCGGCGCGACCGGGATCTCGCGCTCCGAGGGCAGCACGTCGACCATCTCGACGCCGGGGTAGACGAGCGCCTGCCCGGCGATCTCCGGAGCCTCGAGGCCGTCGAGCCGCCGGTCGCGCGCCATCAGGCAGACGACCGTGGCGAGGTTGCCGCCGGCGCTGTCGCCCATGACGGCGAGGCGGGCGGGGTCGATGCCCCAGCGCCCCGGGTCGGCGGCGAGCGCCGCGACGGCGTCGTAGCAGTCCTGTGCGGGCACCGGGAAGGTGTGCTCGGGGGCGAGCCGGTAGTCGACCGACACGACGACCAGCGAGCCCTCCCGCGCGACGTGCGCGCAGAACCACTCCGACTGGTCGAGGTCGCCCTGGACGAACCCGCCGCCGTGGAAATTGACCACTGCGGGAGCGGGCGCGTCCGTCGACGGCGGGCGGTAGATCCGCACCGGCAGCCCCTCGGGCACCGCCGCCGTCGCCAGCCGGGCGTCCTCGACGACGACGTCGCGCGGCGGCGTGCCGAGCACCGCCCGGCCGAGCGCGCCGTGCTGCAGGCGCAGCACGGCCGCACGCGCGGCGGGCACGTCGGCGGGGTCGAGGTGGGCCACCGAGCCGCCGAGCCACCGGCGGGCGGTGCCCACGACACGCAGACCGAGGGGGAGACGCACGGGGTCACACCTTGGCGGTCACGTCCACCTCGATGTTGCCCCGGGTCGCCTTGGAGTACGGGCAGAGCTCGTGGGCGCGGGCGACGAGCCGGTCGGCGGTGTCCTGGTCGGTGCCGGGCACGGTCGCGGTGAGCCAGACCCGGAGCCCGAAGCTCCCGGCGTCCGGGCCGATGCCGACCTTCGCCTCGACGCTCGTCGAGTCCATGTCGACGTCCGACTGCCCGCCGGCGAGCTTGAGCGCCTGGTGGAAGCAGGCCGCGTAGCCGGCCGCGAAGAGCTGCTCGGGGTTGGTGCCGCCACCGGGACCGCCGAGCTCCGTCGGCATCGTCATGTCCTGGTCGATGACGCCGTCCGAGCTGCGGACGTGACCGTTGCGCGCGTCACCGGACGACACGGCCTCCGCGGTGTACTTGATGTCCATGGCCCGGGCGTACCCGTCCGCCTGCCCGCTGCCCCATGACGTGTGACATGCCAGGGTTCTCCGCATGCCCGACCTGCACATCCCCGCGTCCGCGGGCAGCCACCAGTCCGCGTACCTGGCCGTCCCGCCCGTCGGTGAGGGCCCGTTCCCCGGTGTGGTCGTCCTGCAGGACGCGTTCGGCGTCGGCGAGAACATCAAGGACCACACCGACCGGCTCGCCGCGGCCGGCTACCTCGCCGTCGCGCCGGCGATCTACACCGCCCGCGGCGGCGGCCCGCGCTGCGTCGCGGCGACGCTGAAGTCGATGAACTCCGGCGAGGGCCCGGTGTTCGACGACATCGAGGCCGCCCGCGGCTGGCTCGCGGAGCGCGGCGACTGCACCGGACGGGTCGGCGTCATCGGCTTCTGTCAGGGCGGCACGTTCGCGCTGCTCTCGGCGGCCCGGCACGACTTCGCCGCTGCGGCCCCGAACTACGGGATGGTCCCCGAGGACGCCGAGGCCGACCTCGCGGGCATCTGCCCGGTCGTCGCCAGCTTCGGCGGGCGCGACGCGATGCTGCGCGGGCACCCGGAGCGCCTGGAGGCGGCGCTGACCTCCTTCGGGGTCGACCACGACGTGCGGACCTACCCCGAGGCGGGCCACAGCTTCTTCGAGCACCTCCCGGCCAACGGCCTGCTGGTGCGCTTCACGGGCACCGGGTTCCACCGCCCCAGCGCCGACGACGCCTGGGCCCGCATCCTGCGGTTCTTCGCGACGCACCTGAAGGACGCCGCGTGACCGAACCGCTCGAGAGCTATCTCATCGACATGGACGGGGTGCTCGTCCACGAGGAGAACGCGCTGCCCGGGGCCGACGAGTTCATCCGCCGGCTCGACCAGGCCGGCAAGCACTTCCTCGTGCTGACCAACAACTCGATCTACACCCCGCGCGACCTGCAGGCCCGCCTGCACGCCAGCGGCATCGACATCCCGGCCGGGAACCTCTGGACCTCGGCGCTGGCCACGGCGCAGTTCCTCGACGGCCAGCGGCCGGGCGGCAGCGCGTTCGTCGTCGGCGAGGCCGGTCTGACCACCGCCCTGCACGACGTCGGCTACATCCTCACCGACCGCGACCCCGACTACGTCGTCATCGGCGAGACCCGCACCTACTCGTTCGAGGCGATCACCCGCGCGATCCGTCTCATCGAGGCCGGGGCGCGCTACATCGTCACCAACCCCGACGCCACCGGGCCGTCGCCGGAGGGCACGCTGCCCGCGGCCGGGTCCGTCGCCGCGCTGATCACGCACGCGACGCGGCGCGACCCGTACTTCGTCGGCAAGCCCAACCCGCTGATGATCCGGGCGGGTCTCAACACCATCGGCGCGCACTCCGAGACGACCGCGATGATCGGCGACCGGATGGACACCGACATGGTCGCGGGCATGGAGGCCGGGCTGCACACGATCCTCGTGCTCTCGGGCGTCACCGACCCGGGGGAGATGGACCGCTACCCCTACCGCCCGCAGCAGGTGGTGCAGAGCGTGGCGCACCTCGAGGTAGGGGTCCGCGGCTGACCGGGTATCTCGCCGGTATGCCCGACGACGCAGGAGACGAAGCGCAGCGGAGCTCGACCATGGACTACGAGGACCTGCCGTCCACGCTGCAGCGCTCGCCGCAGAGCGCGCGGAAGACCTTTGCCGACGCGAAGGAGTCCGCCGAGGAGACCTACGGCTCCGGCGAGCGGGCCAACCGGACGGCGTACGCGGCGCTCAAGCACACCCACGAGAAGGTCGGCGACCACTGGGAGCCCAAGGAGGAGAAGGGCCCGTCGGACTCGCAGGCGCGCAGCGGCGGGCCGAACCCGGGCGGGGAGTCGGCGGGCGGCGTCGACGCGAACGCCAGCAAGGAGCACCTCTACGCACGCGCCCAGCAGCTCGGCATCGAGGGGCGCTCGCAGATGGACAAGGACGAGCTCGTCGACGCCCTGCAGAAGGCCAGCGAGCGGGAGACCCGCAAGGCCCGGGGTGAGTGAGTCGACGATCGACCCCGCCCCGACCCCTGCGCCGCAGCGCGAGCTCGGATGGCTCGAGCTCGCGACCGGCGCGGTCTCGTACGTCGTCCTGCAGGTGGCCCTGTTCGTCGCGGTCGGCGTGGTCGCCGAGGGCACACCCCCGGCGCCGGTGCTCGTCGCCGTCTCGGGGGCGTCGGCGTTCGGGGCGGTGGGGCTCGCCCTGCTGCTGCGCGTGCGGCGGCTGTCCGCGGTCGGCGTGGTCCGGACACCGTGGCGGACCGTGGCGCTCGGTGTCGGGCTCGGCGCCGCCGTGTGGCTGCTCTCCCGTGTCCTCATCGTCGTCTACGTCGCGATCACGGGGGACACGTCCGACCCGCAGGAGGCGCTGACGCTGTTCAGCGGCCCGGTGGCCGCGACGCTGGTGATCCTCATCGGCGGCCTGGTCGTCCCGCTCGGCGAGGAGCTGCTCTTCCGCGGCCTGGGCTACGGGGTGCTGCGCCGCGTGGGGCGCGTCGTCGCGACGCTGCTCACCGCGGCGATCTTCGCGCTCGCCCACGGCCTCAACGTCGTGTTCGCCGCCGCGTTCGTGCTCGGCGTCGTCAACGCCGTGCTCTACGAGCGCACGCGGTCGATCTGGCCGTCGGCCGCGGCGCACGCGACGTTCAACCTCATCTCGTTCGTGCTGGTGCTGGTGGTGGGCAGCCAGCCGTGATCAGCGTGCCTGCTCGGTGGGCCGCACGAGCATCTCGTTGACCGCCGCGCGCCGGGGCCTGGTGACCATGTGCACGACCGCGTCGGCGATGTCCTCGGGCTCCATGAGGCCCAGTTCCTGAGACCGTTCGGCGTCCTGCGCGGCCCCGTTGCCCTCGGTCAGCTCGCTGCGCACCAGGCCCGGCTCGACCAGCCCGACGCGCACGTGGCGCGCCCCGAGCTCCTGGCGCAGGGCCTCGGAGAAGGCGCCGACGGCGTGCTTGGTGGCGGCGTAGACGTTCGCGCCCGGGAAGGCGACCTTGCGCCCGGCCACCGACGAGATCGTCACCACGTCGGCGACGCCGCGCGGGCCCTTCGCGGCCGCGGCCAGGTGCTCGAGCGCCGCGTGGGTCGTGCCGAGCACGCCGTTGACGTTGACCTCGACCATGCGCCGCCACTCGGCGAGGTCGGACTCGGCGGCGGGGTTCATGGAGCCGTAGCCGGCGTTGTTGACCAGGACGTCGATGCCGCCGAGGTCGCGGGCGACGTCGGCGATCACGGTCGCGACGGCGTCGTCGTCGGTGACGTCGACCTCGTAGACCGCCGCCCGGTCGCCGAGCTCGCCGACGAGGGCCTCGAGCCGGTCGCGGCGCCGGGCCAGCAGCGCCACCCGGGCGCCCTGGCCGGCGAGGGCCCGCGCGGTGGCCTCGCCGATCCCGCTGGACGCGCCGGTGACGACGGCGGTGGTGCCTTCGAGCGTGCTCACGTGGTCCTCCCGGGATGGACGTCGATCACGGCAGGCGTACCCGGGACGCCGAGGTGGAACCCGGCCCCGTGACTACTGCGACCGACACCGACATCGAGGTCCACGACCCCGCGACCGGCGAGCTCGTGGGCCGGGTCCGGCCCGCGGGCCCCGACGAGGTCGACGCCGCGGTCGCCCGGGCGCGGACCGCCCGCGAGGGGTGGGCGCGCACCCCGGCCGCCGACCGCGCGGGCCTGGTCCGCGACGCCGCCGGCGCGCTGCGCGCGGTCGCCGAGGAGCTCGCCCGTCTCAACGAGACCGAGACCGGCCGGCCCTACGACGACGGGCTGGGCGGGGTGCTCGCCGCGGCCGGGACGCTCGAGCAGTACGCCGAGCTCGGCCCGCTCCACCGCGGACGTTCCCTGCAGGGCTCCTGGTCGGCGACCGACCTCATGGTCCCCGGCCCGCGCGGGGTCGCCGCCGTCATCACGCCGTGGAACGACCCGGTCGCCGTGGCGGGCGGGCTGATCGGCGCCGCGCTCGTCACGGGGAACACCGTCGTCCACAAGCCCAGCGAGCGGTGCCCGCACCTCGGTCGGCGCTTCGCCGAGCTCGTGGCGTCGTTCCTGCCCGGGGGCGTCCTGGAGATCGTCGACGGGGCGGGCCCGACCGGCGCCGCGCTGTCGGGGCACGCCGGGATCGACCTCGTCGCGCACGTCGGTTCCGTCGCCGCCGGCCGGGCGATCCGCCAGGCGGCGGCGGGCACCGGGGCGCCCGTCCTGCTCGAGAACGGCGGCAACGACGCGCTGGTGATAGACGACGACGTCGACCCCCGCTGGGCCGCGGAGCAGGCGGCGCTCGGGTCGTACGCGAACGGCGGGCAGGTCTGCGTGTCGGTCGAGCGCATCTACTGCGCCGCCGGCGTGGCCGAGCCGTTCCTCGACGCGCTCGCCGCGGAGGCCGCGCGCTGGGTGTACCGCCCGTCCGCGGCCGGCGAGAAGGCGCTCGGGCCGCTGGTCGACCGCCGGCACCGCGAGCACGTGCACAGCCACGTCGCGGCGGCGGTCGACGACGGGGCGACGGTGCACGCGGGCGGGTTCGTGCCCGACGGGGACGGGGCCTTCTACCCGGCGACCGTGCTGTCCGGGCTGACGCCGGCCATGACGATCCTGCGCGAGGAGACCTTCGGGCCGGTCGCCCCGGTGCGTGTCGTCGAGGACTTCGCGCAGGGCCTCGCCGAGGCGGTCGACGACCCGCACGGCCTCGCCGCCTCGGTCCTCACCGGGAGCATGGCGAACGCCCAGCGGGCGTGGCGGGAGCTGCCGGTCGGCACCGTGAAGATCAACGCGGTGTTCGGGGGCGCTCCGGGCGGCGCCGCGGAGCCCCGGGGCACGTCCGGGTCCGGCTTCGGCTACGGCCCGGAGCTGCTCGACGAGATGACGACCACCAAGGTCGTGCACTGGTCGCCGCTGCCGTGACGTCGCGCCTCCCGGTGGGACGATGGGCGCTCCTCGTCCCGACCGGGAGGTCACGCCGGTGTCCCTGCGACACGCCCTGCTCGCGCTGCTCGAGGCGGGCCCGATGACGGGCTACGAGCTGGCCAAGCAGTTCGACGCCTCCGCGGGGTACGTGTGGCACGCCCACCACCCGCAGATCTACACGGAGCTGCGGCGGCTGGAGGCCGAGGGCCTCGTGGAGGCCGAGGAGGCGCCGCGCGGCGCGGCGGCGACCAAGCGGCTCTACGTCGTCACCGACGCGGGCTGCGACGCCCTGCTCGCCTGGGTCGCCGAGTCCGACGAGCCCGCCCGCGAGCGCGACCCGGTCCTACTCAAGGCGACCTACCTCGAGTACGGCTCGTTCGACGTCGCCCGGGGGCACCTGCGCCGGCACCGGGACCACCACCGGCGGATAGCGGCGGGCTGGGAGGCCCACGCCGACGACCTCGAACGGCGCGACACGGCGCTGCTGCGCCGCCGGCTGGCCCACTCGCCCCGCCACGCCCACGAGGCGATCGTCGCCTACAAGGTCCACGTCTACCGGGGTCTCTCGGAGCGCTCGCGCGGCGAGGTGCGGTGGGCCGAGCAGGGGCTCGAGCTGGTCGACCGTCTCGAGGCGGACGCCGGCCCGGTCGGCGACGCGCCGGTGAACCCGCCGACGCCGCCGGAGCGGCGCTCGCCCGCGTCCTGACCCGGTGTTCCAGGCCTTCATTTATGTACGTCCGTACGTATAACGTGACACACCATCACGCGACGGACGACGACAGGGAGGTCGACGATGACCACGGGCGCGACGGTGGACGTCGGGGAGGTGCTCGAGCGCACGCGGGTCGGACCGCTCCGGATCGGTGTGGTGGCCGTGTGCGCCCTGGTGGCCCTCCTCGACGGGTTCGACCTGCAGATCATCGGGCTGGCGGCGCCCTCGCTGGCGAAGGCGCTGGCGATCCCCACGGCGAGTCTCGGCACGGTCTTCTCCGCGGCGCTCCTGGGCCTCGCCGTCGGCGGGCTGGCGGTCGCCCCGCTCGCCGACCGGGTCGGGCGCCGGACGGTGCTCCTCGCCGCGGTGCTCTGCTTCGCGGTGTTCACGCTGGCGACCGCGGTCGCGACCGGCCTGCCGTCGTTGCTGACCTACCGGTTCCTCACCGGCCTCGGGCTCGGCGCGGCGCTGCCGTGCGCGGTGAGCCTCGCCTCCGAGTACGTCCCCGCCCGGCGCCGCGCCGCCACCGCCGGCCTCCTGTTCGCCGGGCTCCCGGTCGGCGGGGTGCTCGCCGGCGCGCTGGGCAGCCTGGTGCTGCCCGCCACGGGGTGGCAGGGGCTCTTCGTCATCGGGGGCATCGTCCCGGTGGTCGTCGTCGTGGTCATGGCGGTGTGGCTGCCGGAGTCGCTGACCTCCCTCGTGGCCCGCGGTGCGCCCGCGGCCCGCATCGCCCGGGTGGTCGCGCGCGTCGCGCCCGGCGAGGCCGCGGCCCCCGGGACCCGGTTCGTCGGTGTCGAGGCCGGGGCCCGCGGCGTGCCGGTCGGACGCCTCGTCGAGCGAGGCCGGCGGACCCCGACCGTCCTGCTCTGGGCGTCGTCCTTCGCGGTGTTCCTCGTGCTGGTCGTGAACTCGTCGTGGACCCCGACCCTGCTCGCTCCCCTGGGGCTGCCCGTCCCGCGCACGGCGGTCGCGCTGGCCCTGTTCAACGCCGGCAGCGTCGTCGCGACGGCCGCCGGCGGGTGGTTGATCCAGCGCTACGGGGCCCGTGCGGTCATCCCGCCGGCCTTCGTCCTCGCCGCCGTCGGCGTCCTCGGCGTCGGGCTGCTCGCGCCGTCCCTCGCCGGGGTGGCCGCCATGGAGGTCCTCGTCGGGCTCGGCCTCGGCGCCGCGAGCTCGGGCGTCGTCGCCCTGGCGGCCGTCGCGTACCCGACGGCGTTCCGCTCGACCGGCGTGGGGTGGGCGATGGGGGTCGGCCGCGTCGGCTCCTTCGTCGGTCCGCTGATCGTGGCGGCGCTGGTGGCCGCGTCGTGGGCGGTGCCCGGGGTGTTCGGCGTGCTGGCGGCCATCTGTCTCGTCGGCGGCCTCACCGCCCTCGCGCTGCGCGCCCGGCGGGACGACGAGGCGTCGGCGTCCGCCGCGGGCGCCCCGGTCGCGGGCGGTGTCGCATGAGCCGCGACGTGCCGATCACGCTGGCCTGCTGGGACTACGACCGGACCCGCGCGCTCGAGGACGGCTCGGTGCCCGTGGCGGGCGTCGACCTGACGTACCTGCGCCTGCCGGTCGAGGAGACCTTCTTCCGGATGCTGCGGTACCGGGAGTTCGACGCGGCCGAGATGTCGCTGTCGTCGTACGTCACCGCGCTCGCGGCGTCGCCGGACGACCCGCCGTTCGTCGCGATCCCCGTCTTCCCGTCGCGGGCCTTCCGCCACTCCGGGATCTACGTCAACGCCGACAGCGGGATCACCGAAACCGGCGACCTCGCCGGCCGCGTCGTCGGCGTCCCCGAGTACCAGCTCACCGCCTGCGTGTGGATCCGCGGGATCCTCGCCGACCACCACGGCGTGCCGGTGTCCTCGGTGCACTACCGCACGGGCGGCATGCACGCGCCGGGCCGGACCGAGAAGCAGGCGCTCGACCTGCCGCCCGAGATCGACGTCCAGGCGATCGCCGCCGACCGGACCCTCGCCGACATGCTCGTCACCGGCGAGATCGACGCGCTGTACGCGCCGCGCACCCCGCGGCCGCTGCTCGAGGGGCGGCCCGAGGTGCGCCGGCTGTTCCGCGACCCCCGGGCGGCCGAGGAGCGCTACGCCGCCGACACGGGCCTCTTCCCGATCATGCACGTCGTCGTCCTGCGGCCCGACGTCCACGCCCGGTGGCCCTGGCTTGCCCGCTCGCTGTACGACGCCTTCGCCCGTGCCAAGGCGGTCGTCGAGGCGCGCCTCGAGGAGACCGCGGCCAACCCGACACTGCTGCCGTGGGCCCAGGACGACCTCGCCCGCGTCCGCCGCCTGCTCGGCCCGGACCACTGGTCCTACGGGCTCGAGCCCAACCGTGCCGTGCTCGACGTCTTCCTGCGCTACGCCCACGAGCAAGGGCTGACGTCCGCGCGCCTCGTCGCCGACGACCTCTTCGTCCCGTCGACCCGGGAGGGTGTGGTGATCTGACGGCGCCACCCGAACGGGTCTTCAGATCTCTGACGGTGCGTGGCGATCATCGGGGCGTGACCCCCGGACGGGTGGTCTCGTTACCCCGACGTGACCAACGAGGACGAGGCCATGACGGTTGCCGGCCCGACCACGGCACTGCGACCTCCGCAGCCGTCGGCGCCGTCCCGGCGTCTCGCGTGGCCCGGCGTCCTCCTGCGCTCGACCCTGGGCGTGTCGACGGCCGTCGCGGGTGTCCTCGGGGTCGGCGTCGCGACCGGCGCGGCGCCGGTGCTGTCGATGATGGCGGCGCCGCCCGCCACGCTCGCGGTGCCGCCCCCGCCGGTCGCCGAGCCCGTGGTGGGTCCGCCGCCGACCGTGAGCTCGACGACCGACACGTCGGAGTCGACGACCCGCAGCACCGCCCGCTCGACCCGGCGGACGGCCGACGACACGACGACCGCCCGGCGCCCGACCCGCGTCGTCACCCCGCCGCCGGTGCTGCCGCAGCCCGAGCCGCAGCCGCAGCCCCAGCCGCCGCCTGCCGACCCGCCGGGCGGCGGGGGCAACGGCGGCGGTGGCGGCGGGGCCGGTGGTGGCGGCAACGGCGGTGGTCAAGGTGGCGGCGGCCAAGGCGATGGCGGTGGTGGCCAGGGCGGTGGCGGTGCCGGTGGCGGCGGGCAGGGCGGCGGTGGCGCCGGTGGAGGTCAGGGCGGCGGGACGACGCAGCCGCAGCTCAACACCGCCGGCTGAGGCGGCCCGCGAGGGTTCATGTGAGCGAACTTCCGGGCTATAGCCCGGAAGTTCGCTCACATACGGGTCAGCGCATCAGGGCCACGAGGTCGCCGGGGAGCTGCTCGAGGGTGCGGTCCACCTGGTCCTCGGGCAGCCACTCGCGCAGCTGACGCAGGACCTGCTCGACCTGGTGCTCGACCTTCTCGGCGTCGACCGAGGTGACCGCCCCGCTCACGGCGTCGACGAAGGCGTCCTTGCTGACCGGGCGGGCCTGGTCGTCCTTGGGGCGCTGGGCGCGCAGCTCGGCGGAGAGCTCCGGGGGCAGGCTGACCGTGAGGTCCTGCGCCAGCCCGGCGCTGATCGCCTTGCCCAGCTCGTTGAGGGTGGAGCGCGTGAGGATCTCCGCCTCGGACGGCGTCTCCAGCCCGAGGCGACGCTGCACCTGGCCGCTGAACGCGGCGAGCGTCGGGCTGGAACGCGCGGGGTTCGGGTCGTTGGGGTTCTCGTCGTCCTGGACGGGCGGAGTGGTCATGAGTGACGGGCACCCACTCACGGGGAGGTGTCAAACCCCTCCTGCTCGGCGCGCCGGAGACCCTCGCGCCAGCGGGCGCGGCGCTCGTCCTCGCTCTGCTCCCACCAGGCCGGTCCCCGCTCGCCGAGCGCGGTCTTGGCGGCGTGCACCCGCGAGCGCGCCGCCCGTTCCCCTTCGCCGGTCTTCTTCGCCCTGCCCACGTCCCGACGCGCGGCCATGAGCCAGCGTCGCAGCACCGCCGCGTCGTCCTCCGGGATCAGCGGGTCCGTGGCCCGCCAGCGCCGCCCGTCCACGACGATGTAGCGCCCGTCGTCGGTGTGCTCGACCATCAGCGCACCGCCACCGCGCGCAGGCGCCGGGCCGCGGCCACGACCTCGTCGGGGGAGATCGCGAGGCACTCCTGGCCGAACGGGCACACGAGCTGGCGGCACGGCGCGCAGGACACCGGGCGCGTGAGGACCTCGGCGGACGTGGAGCGGGGCCGGTACTGGTCGACGGTCTCGGTGCCCGCGAACAGCTCGACGACGGGCGCGCCCACGGCGTCGGCGAGGTGCACGCCGCCGGAGTTGTTGGCGACGACGACCTCGGCGCGGGCGAGCAGCGCGGCGAGGTCGCCGAGCCCGAGCCCCCCGGCCAGGGGGACGCCGACGTCGCCCGCGACCGTCGCGACCAGGTCGGCCTCGCGGTCGGTGCCGGTGACCGCGACCGTCAGCCCGTCGTCGGCGAGCTGGCGCACCACCGCGGCGAACCGCTCGGCCGGCCAGCGCCGCGACGGGCAGCTCGCGCCGGGGGCGACGACGGCGTAGCGGGCGCCGACCACGGCGAGCGGGGTGGCGGCGTCGTCGGGGATCCGCGCGGACAGCGTGTGTCCCCGTGCGGGCACCCCGACCGCGGCGAGGAGCCCGAGCATCCGGTCGACCTGGTGCTCCCCGTCCGGCGGCGCCGGCACCCAGTGCGTGAGCAGCCCGCCGCCGAACTCCTTCGACATGCCGATCCGCGTCGGGATCCCCGCGCGCCGCGCCACCTCGGCGGCGGGCCACGGCGACTGTGAGAACGAGGTCAGCACGACCGCGGCGTCGTAGTCCCGGCCGGCCAGCTCGGCGACCAGCGCAGCGTCGGGGTCGGCGCCCGGCACGAGGTCGAGCTGCTGCCACGACACCGACGCCGTGACGACGCCGTCGACGTCGGGCAGCAGGGCCGCCGCGGCGGCACCGGCGGGAGAGGCGAGCAGGTCGAGCAGAGCGCGCGGCGCGGCGGCGCGCAGCGCGCGCAGGACCGGTCCGGTCATGAGGACGTCGCCGACGTTGTCCGGGCGCACGACGAGCACGCGGCGCATCGCGGTCCAGTCGGGGTCGCCGTGCCCGGGGCGGTGGGCGGCGGGGTGCGGCAGATCGGGCACGGCGGCGTGTACCCGACCGCGCTGGCAGGCTCACCCGACGTGAGCTGGTTCTTCACGCGACCGGTGGCCCGCGGCGTCTGGCTCGTCGCCGAACCGGGCCACGTCAACTCCTGGCTCGTCGCGGGGCGGGACCGTGCCGTGCTCGTCGACTCCGGGCTCGGCATCGCCCCGATCCGCCCGGTCGTGGCGGCGCTGACCGACCGTCCCGTCGACGTCGTCCACACCCACGCGCACGTCGACCACGTCGGCGGCGACGCCGAGTTCGACCGCGTCGCGATCCACCCCGACGGTGCCGCCGAGCTGCGGGCCGGGGCCGACCCCGCCGAGCGTCGCCGCTACCTCGCGTACGCGCGGCGCCTGCTCGCCGCGGCGCCGGCGTACCGGGCGCTCGACGGGGAGTTCTTCCACCTGCTCTGCGCCGACGCCGACCCGCGCCCGCTGCCGGACGACGTCGACACGACCTGGTCGCCGGGGTCGGCCCCGGAGCCCGACCCGCTCGTCGAGGGCGACGTCGTCGACCTCGGCGGGCGGTCCCTGCGCGTGCTGCACACGCCGGGCCACTCGCCGGACTCGGTGTGCTTCCTCGACGAGGACGTCGGGCTGCTGGTCGCGGGCGACACGGTCAACACCGGACCGATCTACGCGCAGGCGCCCGAGTCGGACCTCGCGGCGTTCGCGGCCTCGACCGCGCGGCTCGCGGCGCTGGCCGACGACGTGCACCTCGTGCTGATGGGCCACTTCGGCCGCGGCGTGGCCGAGGGCTACTACCTGCGCGCCGTGGCGGACGCCTTCGCGCGCCTGCTCGCCGGTGACGCGGTGCTGCGTCCGGCGCGGGACTGCGACGACGACCCGGTGCGCGAGGCGGTGTTCGACGCCTGCTCGATCTACGTGCCCGCGGGGTTCTCCTGACCGCGCGACCGGGTAACGGCGCCGGGTGACCCACCTCCGCGTCGCCCTGGTGCACGGGCGGGCCGACCCCGCGCACGACGGCGTCGCCGACTACACGTGCCACCTCGCCGACGCCCTCGACCGCCACGGTGTGGACGTCGTCGACGTCCCCGTCGACCCGGGGCTGCGCGGCCTGCTGCGGGCCGCCCGGTACCTGCGGTCGAGCCGCGCCGACGTCGCGCACGTGCAGTTCGCGCCGTCGGCGTTCGGGTTCTCCGGGGCGCCGGGGCTGCTCGGGGACCTCGTCGACATGCCGCTGGTGACGACGCTGCACGAGTACGGCTGGTGGAGCTGTGCGCCGCGCGTGCCCGACGGCGTGTGGTCCTACCTGGAGCGCCGGCGCCTCGCCGACCGCGAGACCGGGCGGCTGGTCCCGCGCAGCGCCGCCGTGCTCACCACCAACGGCGAGCACGCCGCGGCCCTGCGGGCCCGCACCGGTGTCGACGCGGGCCGCGCGCCGCTGCTGCCGAACGTCGCGGTCGACCGCGACGCCCCGTCCCGCGGCGTGACGCGCCGTGCCCTCGGGGTGCCGTCCGACGCCGAGCTGGTCGTGTTCTTCGGCTTCGTGCACCCGGTGAAGGGCCTGCGCCACCTCGTCGACGCCGTGGCGCGCCTGGCTGCCGAGCGCCCGGCGCTGCACCTGCTCGTGCTCGGCGGGTTCACCTCGCTCGCCCTGCCCGCCGACGAGGCCGCGGCGTTCCGCGACGAGCTGTCCGGGCACATCGCCGCCGCGGGCGCCGAGGACCGCGTCACGGTGACCGGGCACCGTCCGGCGGGCGAGGTGTCGGCGGCGCTGCAGGCGGCCGACGTCGCGGCGTTCCCGTTCACCGCGGGCGCGACGCTCAAGAGCGGGGCGCTGCTCGCGGCGCTCGACCACGGGCTGCCGACGCTGATCACCCGGCGACCCGACGCCCCGGACGACCCGGAGCTCGTCGACGGCGAGACCGTGGTCGTCGCGCGGCAGGTGCGTGACGCCGACGTGCTCGTCGACGGCCTGCGCCGACTGCTCGGCGACGACGACCTGCGCACCCGCGTCGCGGCCGGCGGCCACGCCCTCGTGCGCGGCCGCGACTGGGACGGGCTCGCCGCCGACCACGTCGCCACCTACGAGGAGGTCGTGCGATGCGCATCCTCGTGATCGACCTGCTCGGCGGGCTCGGCGACCTGATCATGGTGCTGCCGAGCGTCCACGCCCTCGCCGAGGCCCACCCCGGCGCCGAGCTGACCGTCCTCACCCACGCCGCGGGCGCCCCGCTGCTCGCCCGCGACCCGGCCGTCGCCGCGGTCCGCACGGCCGAGAAGCACGACGAGCGCGCGGCGGTCGAGCAGGCTCTCGCCGACCTCGCGCCGGACCTGGTGGTGACCACCACCCGCTTCGACGGCATCGGGGACCTCGTCGACGCCGACGCCTCGGCCCGCGGGACCCGGGCCGTCGCGAACCTGTGGCGCCGCCCCCCGGCCGACGAGAAGGTGGGCGAGCGCTACCAGCGCATCCTGGCCGCCGAGGGCGTCATCGCCGACCGCGTCCGACCCCCGCGCCTCGTCCTCGGCGACGACGAGCGCGCGTGGGGTCGGTCGGCGTGGTTGTCAGCCTGGCGTCCACGCTGGCGTTCAACGACAGGAAATCCACCAGCTCGACCGACCGTCCTCGTCCCCGACGCCGGCATGGCCGTGAAGCGCTGGCCCGCGCACCGGTGGGCGGCGCTCGCGGGGACCCTGCCGGGCCCGGTGCTCTCGGTCGGTCCGGTCGACGGCGCTGCGACGCTCCCGCCGACCGATCTGCGGGGACTGGCCGCGCTCTTCGCCGCCGTCGGCGAGGCGGCCGGCGTCGTCGTCGGCCCCGACACCGGCCCGGTGCGTCTGGCCGCCGCGGTGGGTGCGCGCACCGTCGCGCTCTTCGGCCCCACGGCGGCGTCGCGGTACGGCCTCGAGGAGGGCACGAACCTGCAGGGCCTGCCCGACTGCCCGCACCGGATGCCGACCGCGATCACCGAGCAGGTGTGCTGGTGGGAGGCGCGCTGCCCGCTGGCGACCGAGCCCGCCTGTCTGCTCGATCTCTCCGTCGACGGGGTGCGGGAGCGGGTCGTCGCCGGCGGGTAGAACGGGGGGCATGCGCTACCTCGACCTCCCGACGGCGAAGCAGTGGTCGGCCATCGGCCTGGGCACCTGGCAGTTCGGCTCGCGCGAGTGGGGCTACGGCCAGGACTACGCGCAGGGTCCCGACAGCGAGGCCGCGAAGATCGTGAAGCGCGCCGTCGAGCTCGGGGTCACCGTGTTCGACACCGCCGAGGCCTACGGCTTCGGGCGCAGCGAGCGCATCCTCGGCGAGGCCCTCGACCGTGCCGACGCCGACCCCGCGACCACCGTCGTCGCCACCAAGATCTTCCCGGTGCTGCCGGTCGACCAGGTCGTGGTGCAGCGCGGCACGTCCAGCGCCGCGCGCCTGCGTCGCAAGATCGACCTGTACCAGGTGCACCAGCCGAACCCGGTGATCGGCGACCGCACCACCATGGCCGGGATGCGCACCTTGCAGGCCGCGGGCGTCGTCGACGAGGTCGGCGTCAGCAACTACGGCCTCGACCGCTGGCAGGGCGCGGAGACCGCGCTCGGCACGCAGGTGCTCGCCAACCAGGTGCAGTACAGCCTCGTCGCCCGCGAGCCCGACGACGACCTGGTGCCCTACGCCCGCACGGCGGGCCGCGCGATCCTGGCCTACAGCCCGCTGGCCCAGGGGCTGCTGTCGGGGAAGTTCGACGCCGAGCACCGCCCGGCCAACCGCGTCCGCTCGCTCAACCCGCTCTTCCTGCCCGAGAGCCTGCGTCGCGTCACGCCGCTGATCGAGACGCTGCGGGCCGTCGCGGACGCCCACGACGCGACGCCGTCGCAGGTCGCGCTCGCGTGGACGATCCACCACCCCGTCGTCGTCGCGATCCCCGGCGCGTCGAGCGTGGCCCAGCTCGAGAGCAACTGCGCCGCCGCCGAGATCCGGCTCGGCGACGACGAGTACACCGCGCTCACCGCCGCCGCGGCGTCGTTCCGGCCGGTGGGGGGTCTCGCCGCGCTGACGGGTGTCGCCCGCGCGCAGCTCGGGGTCGGCTGAGGCCCGCGCCCGGGGCCCTTGCCGTTGATCAACGGGGACTTTGCGCGCGTAGAAGCAGCGAACAGCACGTTCGCTGCGTCAACCAGGCGCGCTCAGCCCAGGCGCGCCAGCATCGTCCGGTTGCGGGTGCCGGTCTTGCGCAGCAGCGACCCGACGTGCTTCTCGACGGTCTTGGCCGAGATGGCCAGGGCGCGGGCGATCTGGCGGTCGGTGAGGCCGCGGGCGACGAGACCGCGGACCTCGTGCTCGCGCGGGGTGATCGCCAGCCCACCGGAGCTCCGCGGCGGGGCGGCGAGGCGGCCGAGCTGGTCGTCGGCGAGCAGGGTCTCGCCGCGGCCCGCCGCGGCGACGACGGCGGCGAGGCGGGCGGGCTCGTCGTCCGGGTCGACGCAGCCCTTCACGCCCGCGGCGACGGCGGCGCGCAGGCGCTCGTCGGGGCAGTCCTGCGCGAGCAGGACGACGGCGGGCGGGGCCGGCAGGGCGGCGAGGCGGTCGAGCACGGCGAGGTCCTCGCCGAGGAGGCCGTGCTCGACGACGAGCACGTCGGGCCCGAGCAGGCGGCACGCTCCGGGCAGGTCGTCGGCGAGGTCCGCGACCTCGGAGACCATGCCCAGCCCCGGCTCCCCGAGCTGGAGCAGCCGGACGACACCGGCCCGCACCACCGGCCGCGCGGTCGCGACGAGCACGCCCGTGCGCGCGCGACCGGGGGCGGCCGGCGGGGCGGCCGAGCACGGGATGGTCAGGCGCAGGCGGGTCCCGGCGCCGGGCGTGCTGTCGATCTCGAGCTCGCCGTCGAGGCGCCGGGCGCGGGCCGCCATGGCCCGCAGGCCCAGGCGGGCACCGGCCGTGGCGACGTGCAGGCGGGTGCCGCCCGTGGCGTCGAAGCCGCACCCGTCGTCCTCCACCAGCACGGTCAGCGTGCCGGGCCCGTGCACGACCCCGACGCGCACGGTCGCCGCGCCGGCGTGCACCGCGACGTTGAGCAGCGCCTCCTGGGCCATGCGGAAGACCTCGTCGGCGACGTCGCCGGGCACCGCGCCGGCGCCGACCGTCACCAGGTCCGCGCGGACCGAGCCCCGCGCCTCCACCCAGGACAGCTCCTGGCGCACGGCCTGCTCGAGGGTCCGACCGGCCAGGACGCCGCTGTCGGCGAGGGCCAGCGCGGCGTAGCCGGCGAGGAGCTCCGCGAGGTGGGTGTCCGCGTCGGAGAAGCCGTCGGCGCTGACGACGCACGCGCCGACGATCCGGGGACCGCGCCGCACCGGGACGGCGAGCACGGGCGACCGGCCGTGTCCGTCGTCGAGCACCGGGGCACGCGTCGCCAGCAGCCGCGCCACGACGTCGCCGGGCAGCGTGCCGTCACCGACCAGCACCGCCCACGAGCCGCCGGCCTCGTCGACGCGCACCACCCACGCGGTGCCGCCGGTGAGCGTGCCGAGGTGGTCGGCGATGCGGCGCAGCAGCGGGTCGGGCTCGACCGCCACGGTCGTCGCGGCGTCGGTGACGGCGCGGAGGACGCGAGACGGTGCTGCTGCGATCACCAGGCGTCCTCCTCGACGAACCGTCCGTGATGCATACAAGATGCATCGATGGCGTGAGAGTAGGGTCACGCCGACTCGACGGCAAGGGCGGTGCGGTGACGGGAAGCGTGTCGGCGGGGTTGTCCGCGAAGGAGCGCGCGTACCGGGACACCAAGGCCCGGATTCTCGACGGCTCGCTGCCCGGCGGTGACCTGATCACCGAGGGCCAGGTCGCGGAGACGCTCGCGATGAGCCGCACGCCGGTGCGGGAGGCGTTCCTGCGCCTCGAGGCCGAGGGTCTGCTGCGGCTGTTCCCCAAGCGCGGCGCGCTCGTCGTCGCGGTGTCCCCGAGCGAGGTCGAGGCCGTGCTCGAGGCGCGGGAGCTGGTCGAGGGCCACGCGCTGGCGAAGCTCTGTGCGGCGTCGGCGGACGAGCGCGCGGCAGTGTCGCGGGCGCTCGTCGACGTCCTCGACGAGCAGCGCGGCGCGCTCGCGGCGTCCGACGAGCAGTCCTTCGCCGAGGGCGACCGACGGTTCCACACGGTCCTCGTCGAGAGCGCGCGCAACCCGATCCTGCTCGAGCTCTACGCCTCGCTGCGCGACCGCCAGCTGCGGATGAACCTCGGCTCGCTCGAGCGCGGCCCGGACCGGCCGCAGGCGATCCTCGCCCAGCACCAGGCGATCGTCGACGCGCTCGACACCGGCGACGCGGACGACGCCCGCGTCCGCCTGCGCATCCACCTCGACGCCACCCGCGCCTCGGTGGTGGGCCGGTAGGCCTCCCGCCGGAGGTCGTAGGGGAGATCCCCCAGAGGACGGGGTGGGGACAGTCCCCGTGGCCTCCGCGGCCTCCCCGCTCCTAGCGTCCAGCGTCGCCGGGCGGCGTTCCGGCCGCCCCCCGACCGACCCCACACCCCCGGGTCGGTCGGGCGAGGGCGTCCACTCCTCACCCCACTCGCGGAGGTACCCGCATGCCGGGACTGACCCTCGCCGAGGCCCGCCGGATGCTCGACGCCGGGCTGGCCGAGGCGGACGCCATCGGACAGCCGATGAACGTCGCCGTCGTCGACTCGGGCGGCCACCTGCTGGCGTTCGCCCGCCAGGACGGCGCCATCCGGGCCAGCATCGACATCTCCCAGCGCAAGGCGCTGACGTCGATCCTCATGGAGGCCCCGACCGGCGCCCTGATGCCGCTGGTCCAGCCGGGCGCCGAGCTCTACGGCCTCGAGCAGACCGCGGGCGGGATGGTCATCTTCGGTGGCGGGATCCCCGTGCACCGCGACGGCGAGGTGGTGGGCGCCGTCGGCGTCAGCGCCGGCTCCGTCGAGCAGGACACCCGGGTCGCCGAGGCGGCCGTCGCAGCGATCAAGGACTGAGGACCCCGTGACCCGACCCGCGGCCGTCTCGCCGCTGACCCGCGAGCTCGTCGGTGAGTTCGCCGGCACCTTCATCCTCATCATCTTCGGCACCGCCTCGGTGGCGCAGATGGTCGTGTCCGGCGGCGACGCCGGGGACTGGGCGACCCTGACGTGGGGCTGGGTGGCCGGTCTGATCATGGGCATCTACGTGGCCGGGCGCCTCGGCGCGGGCCACCTCAACCCGGCGGTCACGATCGCCATGGCCGTCTACCGCAACCTGCCCTGGCGCAGCGTCCTGCCCTACATCGCGGCCCAGTTCCTCGGGGCCTTCCTGGCCGCGCTGGTCACCCGCGGCGTCTACGCGTCGGGCATCGCGGAGGTCGACCCCGGCCTGACGTCGCAGTCCCAGACGATCTTCTCGACGCTGCCGACCCACGGGATCGGCACCGCGTTCTTCGACCAGATCGTCGGCACCGCGCTGCTCGTGTTCGTGCTGTTCGCGCTGATCGCGACCCTGCAGGGCGCGGCCGGACAGCTCCTGCCGCTGATGGTCGGCTTCCTGCTGCTGGGCATCGGCTTCGCCTGGGGCACCAACGCCGGCTACGCGATCAACCCCGCCCGCGACTTCGGCCCGCGCCTGGCGCAGTGGCTCACGGGCTACGACGGCGCCTGGGGCACCGCCGACGGCACGCCGTACTGGTGGCTGCCGATCGTCGCCCCGATCATCGGCGCCCTCATCGGCGGCGGCCTCTACGTCCTGCTCATCGAGCGCCTCGAGGTGCCCGCCGCCCTCGACACCCCGGCGCCCGCGCCGACGCCCGAGGCCGCCGAGGCCGGGGCGAACGCCGACCCGCGCCACCCCGTCACGGCCGCCGACGTCGCCGTGCCGTCAGCCACCACGGAGAAGGAGGCGCGATGACCGCCGCACCGGAACTGACCCCCGCGGACTACCCGCTCTCGATCAACCGCCCGGAGCTGCTCCGGACACCGACCGGCAAGACGCTGGGCGACATCACGATGGACGCCGTGGTCTCCGGCGAGATCACCGCCGAGGACCTGCGCGTCACGCCCGACACGCTCGTCCTGCAGGGCCGCATCGCCGAGTCGATGGGGCGCCGCCAGCTCGGCGAGAACTGCCGCCGGGCCGCGGAGATGACCGCGATCCCCGACGCCGAGGTGCTCGCGATGTACAACGCGCTGCGCCCCAACGCCTCGACCGCGGCCCAGCTCGAGGAGATGGCCTCGCGGCTGGAGAACACCTACAGCGCCGGCACGTGCGCCGCGCTCGTCCGCGAGGCCGCGCAGGTCTACGCGGCCCGCAACCTGCTCGCGGAGGAGGACTGACATGACCGCAGTGGCCCCCCGTTCCGAGGCGACGGTCAAGGCGTCCAAGCGCACCGAGATCCTCGAGGCCCGCCCGGTGAACCTTGACGGCTTCGTCGAGGAGTGGCCCGAGAAGGGCCTCGTCGCGATGGAGTCCGACTTCGACCCGGCGCCGAGTGTCCGCGTCGAGGACGGCCGGATCGTCGAGCTGGACGGCCGGACGCGCGAGCAGTTCGACTTCATGGACACCTTCATCGCCGACCACGCGATCGACGTAGCGACCTGCGAGGCCGCCATGGCGACCGAGTCGGTGGAGATCGCGCGGATGCTCGTCGACCCGCGGACCTCCCGCGCCGACGTCGTCGCCCTCGGCCGCGGCCTGACGCCGGCGAAGATCCTCGAGGTCGTCAAGCTGATGAACGTCGTCGAGATCATGATGGGCATCCAGAAGACCCGCTCGCGGCGCACCCCGGCCAACCAGGCGCACTCGACCAGCGCGAAGGACAACCCGATCCAGGTCGCCGCCGACGCGGCCGAGGGCGCGGTGCGCGGCTTCGCCGAGCTGGAGACCACCCTCGGCGTCGTCCGGTACGCGCCGCTGGTGGCGATCGGCCTGCAGGTCGGCGGCCAGGTCGGGCGCGGCGGCACGCTCACCCAGTGCGCGCTCGAGGAGGCCACCGAGCTCGACCTCGGCATGCGTGGCATCACCGCCTACGCCGAGACGATCTCGATCTACGGCACCGAGTCGGTGTTCGTCGACGGCGACGACACCCCGTGGTCGAAGGCCTTCCTCGCCTCGGCCTACGCGAGCCGCGGCATCAAGATGCGCTTCACCTCGGGCACCGGCTCCGAGGTGCAGATGGGCAACGCCGAGGGCCGCTCCATGCTGTACCTGGAGATCCGCTGCATCCTCATGGCCAAGGGCGCGGGCGTCCAGGGCCTGCAGAACGGCTCGATCTCGTGCATCGGCGTCCCCGGCGCGGTCCCCGGCGGCATCCGGGCGGTGGCGGCCGAGAACCTCGTCGCGAGCTGGATGGACCTCGAGTGCGCCTCGGGCAACGACCAGTCGTTCTCGCACTCGCCGATGCGCCGCACCAGCAGGCTGCTGCCGCAGATGCTGCCCGGCACGGACTTCGTGTGCTCCGGCTACTCCGCGGTGCCCAACAAGGACAACATGTTCGCCGGGTCGAACCTCGAGACCGACGACTACGACGACTGGAACGTCATCCAGCGCGACATGCAGGTCGACGGCGGCCTGCGCCACGTGCGCGAGGACGTGATCCTGCAGGTCCGCAACAAGGCCGCCCGCGCCATGCAGGCCCTGTTCGCCGAGCTCGACCTCCCGGCGATCACCGACGAGGAGGTGGAGGCGGCGACCTACGCCGACTCCAGCGACGACTACCCCGACCGCGACGTGCTCGCCGACCTCGAGGGCGCCCGCAGCGTCATGGAGCGGGGCATCACGGGGCTCGACCTGGTCAAGGCCCTCGAGCGCACCGGGTTCGGCGACGTCGCCGAGAACTACCTCAAGGTCCTGCGCCAGCGCGTCTCCGGCGACCTGCTGCAGACCGCGGCGGTGCTCGACGCCGACTTCGTGCCGCAGGCCGCGATCAACGACGCCAACGACTACGCCGGCCCGGGCACCGGCTACCGCCTGTCCGGCGAGCGGTGGGAGGAGCTCAAGAAGCTCCGGCACGTCACCTCCGCCGAGAACCCCGAGGAGGAGGTCGTATGACTGCCACGAGTTCGCCGGTGGAGTCGGTCCGGACGCTCTCGTTGACGGAGGTCGGGCCCGCCGAGCGCGGCACCCGGCCCGAGGAGGTCGTCATCGCGCTGTCCCCGGCGTTCGGGGACCCGTTCACCAAGACGATCGTCGACGTGCCGCACGCCGAGGTGATCCGCCAGCTCTTGGCGGGCATCGAGGAGCGGGGCGGCTCGGCGCGGGTCATCAAGGTCTACCGGACCGCGGACCTCGCGGCGATCGCGCACTTCGGGGCCAAGCTGTCGGGCTCGGGGATCGCGGTGGGCGTGCTGTCCCGGGGCACCACGGTGCTCCACCAGCGCGATCTCGCGCGGCTGTCGAACCTGGAGCTCTTCCCCCAGGCGCCGTTGCTCGACGCCGAGGTCTTCCGCATGATCGGTGCGAACGCCGCGCAGTACGCGCAGGGCCAGTCGCCGAAGCCGGTGCCGACGCGCAACGACCAGATGGCCCGCCCGCGCTGGCAGGCCAAGGCGGCGCTGCTGCACCTCAAGGAGTTCGACTGCATCGACAAGGACCGCAACGCGGTCGAGGTCGATCCGGTCATCACCAGGGTCGACTAGGGCGGCGCACTCGGAGTCCTCGGTGAACGAACGGCGTTTTCGCTGCTACGGAGGCAGCGAGAGCGCCGTTCGTTCGTCGCCCCCTCGCAGGAAGGTTCGAGGTGTCCCTCGTCATCGGTGTCGACATCGGCAACTCCACGACCGAGGCGTGCATCGCGGAGGTCGGTGACGACGGCGTCGACCGGTTGGCGTCGTCGCTGACGGCGACGACGGGCGTCAAGGGCACCCCGGCGAACACCAAGGGCGCCGTCACGGCCGTCCGGCGGGCGCTCTCCGCCGCGGGGCGGCCGGGCGACGCGCCGGCGACGGTGCTGCTCAACGAGGCCACGCCGGTGATCAGCGGTCTCGCGATGGAGACGATCACCGAAACGATCATCACCGAGTCCACGATGATCGGGCACAACCCGGACACCCCGGGCGGCGAGGGCCTCGGCGTCGGGATGACGGTGGCGCTGGACGACCTGGCGACCGTCGAGGACGACGTCCCGGTCGTCGTCGTGGTCGGCGCCGGCGCGGACTTCGACGACGTCGCGCACCTGCTGAACCGGGCCCTCGAGCGCGGCGTCGACGTCGTCGCCGCGGTGATGCACGGCGACGACGCGGTGCTCGTGGTCAACCGCCTCGCCCGCCGCGTCCCCGTGGTCGACGAGGTGTCGGCCGTCGACCGGGTCCCGCTCGGCATGCTCGCGGCCGTCGAGGTTGCCCCGCCCGGGCGGACCATCCGCACGCTCTCGGACTCCTACGGGCTCGCGTCGACCTTCGACCTCGACGCCGAGCAGACCCGCCAGGTCTCGCCGGTCGCGCGGGCGCTGTCGGGCAACCGGTCGGCGGTCGTCGTGCGGACGCCCGCCGGCGACGTCACCGACCGCCGCATCCCGGTGGGGACGCTGACGCTGTCCGGCTCCGGGCGCTCGCTCGAGGTCGGCGTCGACGGCGGCGCCGACGCGATCATGGAGGCGATCGGGCGGGTCGCGCCGCTCTCGGACGTGCACGGCGAGTCCGGCACGCACGTCGGCGGCATGCTCGCGACCGTCCGCGACACGATGACCGACGTGACCGGCCAGCCGGCCTCGGAGATCCAGATCCGCGACGTGCTCGCCGTCGACACCGTGGTGCCGGCGACGGTGCGCGGCGGCCTCGCCGGCGAGGTGTCGCGGGAGAACGCCGTCGCGCTGGCGGCGATGGTGCGCACCAGCCGCAGCCGGATGCAGGCGGTGGCCGACGCGCTGTCCACCGAGCTGGGGTGCGAGACGCTGATCGGCGGTGTCGAGGGCGAGGTCGCGGTGCGCGGCGCGCTCACGACCCCGGGCTCCTCGGTGCCGATCGCGATCATCGACATGGGCGGCGGGTCCACCGACGCGGCGCTGCTCGACCGCGACGGCGCCGTGTCCGCGGTGCACGTGGCCGGGGCGGGGGAGCTCGTCACCAAGCTCATCGACTCGGAGCTGGGGCTCGAGGACCGCGAGGCCGCCGAGTCGGTGAAGCGTCATCCGCTGGCGAAGGTGGAGAGCTTCTTCCACGTGCGCCACGAGGACGGCACGGTCCAGTTCTTCACCGACCCGCTGCCGCCGAACGTCTTCGCCAAGGTCGTCACCGTGACCCCGGAGGGGCTCGCGCCGGTGCCGGTGCGCGGCTCGCTGGAGTCCGTGCGGACCGTTCGCCGCGAGGCCAAGCGGCGGGTGTTCGTCGTCAACGCGCTGCGGGCGCTCGCGCAGGTGGCGCCCCAGGGGTCGCTGCGCCTGCTCGGCTCGGTGGTGCTGCTGGGCGGGTCGGCGCTGGACTTCGAGATCCCGGGCATGGTCGCCGACGCGCTCGCGCCCTACGGGGTCGTGTGCGGCATCGGCAACGTCCACGGCACCGAGGGCCCGCGCAACGCCGTGGCCGCCGGGCTGGTGGACGTGCACGCGGGCACGGCGGCGGGCCCGGTCCCCGCCGCGGCGTCGTGAGCAGCCCGCTCTCGGGCGTCTCGTCGTCCGGCGGCCCCGGCGGCCCCGGCGGCCCCGGCTGCCACGGCCGCATCGACCGCGCCGACGATCCGACGCTGCCGCCCGCGGTGCTCGTCGCGGTCCACGACGACGCCCCGCTCGGGGTCGTGCGGGAGGTGTGCGCCGGCGCCGAGGAGCAGGGCGTCCCGACCGCCCTGCTGGGCGCGCCGTCGCCCGCGGCGCAGGACGCCGGCCGGCACGCCGCCTCGGAGTCGCGCCTCGAGGTCGGGGTGGGCGTCGGGGCCGACGGTGCCGTCGTCGTGCGTCACGCGCTGGTGCCGGACGCGATCACGGGTCTGGACGCCGGGGCGACGGCTCCGGAGCTGCGGATCCTCGGCGCCGACGCGGCCCGGATCGTCGCGGGGCTGCCGCTGCGGATGGTCCGCGCCTGAGGTCCGGTGACCGGCTCCGCGTGGGCGCCGGGAGCGCGGCGAGCGGGCGCTCGGGAGCGCGGCGGCTCAGGCCGGCCGGGGCTCCGTGTCCTGCTCGTCGAGCTCGAGGGCGTCGCGCAGCGCCCGCTGCCCGGTCTCGATCCCCCGGCGCAGGACGTCGGGGTCGGTCTCGAGCGGGTTGATCGTGTCGGCGCCCTGGGGCGGGCGGACCTCGAACAGGAACGGCGGCTCGTCGCCCGGCGACGCGGTGGCGTGGGCGAGGCGGCCGTCGTCGGCGCGGCGGTTCTCCAGGCGGGTGCCGAGCACGTGCACGAGGCCCGGGACGTTGACCGCGCCGAGCCGCGACACCAGCGCCTTCTCCAGGCGCGTCGCGTCGATCGCGGTCTGGTCGGCCCGGCGGGTGCGCAGGACCAGCACGTGCGTCGCGCCCTGGTCGACCGCCGTGCGGAACGGGATCGGCTCGGCGACCGCGGCGTCGACGTAGCGGCGCCCCTCGATCTCGATCGGCAGCCCCGCGAGCACCGGCACGGCGGCGCTGGCGCGCAGGGCGAGCTGCAGCGAAGCCTTGTCGACGATGGTGTCGTGGAGGTCGACGGCCTCGCCGGTCTCGACGTCCGTGGCCACCGGGTGCAGCGGGACCTCGGCGTCGAGCACCTGCTGCCAGTCGACCGGGATGACCTTCTCGCCGACGGTGTTGATCAGGTACTCGACGTCGACCACCGGCTGGCCGCGCAGGCCGCGCCCGGGTCTCGTGACGCGTTCCATGAGCCCCGGGCGGTACCAGCCTGCGCAGCAGTGGGCGGCCTGGGCGCCGACCAGCCAGCTGCCCGCGAGCGCGCCGGCCGAGGCGCCGTAGACCGCGTCGAAGCACGTCGCGAGCCCGAGCTCCTCGAGGGCGAGCACCATCCCGCTGGAGTAGGTGGCCCGGCTGCCGCCGCCCTCGACCGCGAGCGCGACCCGGTGGCCGTCGGTGCGGGTGCTCGGGCACGAGCCCTCGGCCCGGCGGGCCGCGAGGACGGACAGGAGCGGGTGGACGCGCACGCCCGGCATCATGCCCGCTTCGCTCCGGGCTCCTCCGAACGGGCTACGTGAGCGAACTTCGGTGCTATAGGCCCAAAGTTCGCTCACGTACGGGACCGGCGCTCGAGCACGACCCGGTCGATCTCCTGGCCGGTGTCGGCGGTGGCGCGGACGGTGAGGCGGGTGGGCTGGCCCGGGCCCGGCGGCGGGGCGACGTCGACCGTCACGTACGCGTAGTCGAGGTAGCGCGCCTGCGACCAGTCGACCTGCTCGGGCTGGTGGTTCTCCTCGCCGAGAGCCAGGTAGCTCGCGACGGTCACGCCGCTGTCCTGGCCGGGGTTGCCGCGGTAGCGGTCGGTCTCGCCGTCCTGCCAGGTGTAGCGCGGCCGCCCGCCCGAGCCCACGCAGACGTAGGTCGTGCCGTCGGTCTCCGGGCGCACCGTCGCGCCGTCGGGGGCCTGCACCACCGAGCGCCCGCGCCGGAGCGGGTTGGTGCGCTCGTACTGGTGGTTGTGGCCCTGCAGCACCAGGTCGACGCCGAACTCGTCGAACAGGGGCGCCACCGCCGCCCGCACGCCGGCGTCCGAGGCGTGCGACTTCGACGTCGCGAAGGCGCAGTGGTGGAAGAACGCGACGACCCAGTCGACGGTCGGGTCGGCGCGCAGCGCGGTCAGCGTCCGGCGCAGCCACGTGGTCTGGGCGCCGCCGGAGTAGCCCGCGTTGGTGGGGATCTCGGTCGAGAGGTCGTTGGCGTCGAGGCTGATGACCCCGACGTTGCCGTGGCGGAACGTGTACACCGACGGGCACGACGACGGGCCGTTGCCCGGCAGGTCGAGACGCGCGGCGTGCCCGCCGTACCCGTGGCGCGCGCCGCCCGGGCTGCGGTTGTCGTCGTAGAGCGCCTCCATGTCGTGGTTGCCCGTCGCGAACATCCACGGCGTCGACGCGGCACTGCGCTCGATCATGCCGAAGTACGTCGTCCACACCGTCGGGTCGAAGCTGTCGAACCCGGTCGGGGCGTCGCGGGTGCCGTTGCTGCGCACGACGTGGCCCTCGCCGGACGGGTCGGCGTAGCAGATGTCGCCCGCGAGCAGGTGGAACGCCGGCCGCTGGGACGCGACGCGGTCGACCATCGTCGTCGACGGCGTGGGCGTGCGGCGGGTGTCGTCGGGCTTGTAGTAGCCGTTGGTGAACCCGCCCAGCCCGCTCGGCGGCACGGTGTCGACGCCCTGGTCGGCGAACGCGGTGAAGCTCCACGGCGCGGTCGATCCCGGCCCGGGCGCGGTGACGAAATCGGCCGCCGCGGTGGTCGTGCCGTCGGGGAGCCGGAAGCGGTAGCGGTAGTGCCCGCCGGGAGCGAGGCCGTCGGCACGCGCGTGCACGAAGAACTGCTCGCTGCCCAGGATCGAGCCGTCGGCCTGCGGCACCTGCGAGACCAGCCGGCGGACCTCCACCGGCAGCGTCGTCCCGAACGAGCTGTCGCGCCCCAGGTCGACGACGAGTGGGCCCGCCGGCGGCGCCGCGGTCAGCTCGCCGGCGAAGGCCATCTGCCGCTGGGGGTCCGCGCCGTAGGCGAGGTGCCGCCCGACCACCGACACCGGCGCCGACGCGGCCTGCGCGCAGGCGGACAGCGTCCACGGCGCCGCGGCCAGGCCCATCGCGGCGACGACCCCGGTCCCGCCGCGCAGCGCGGTGCGCCGGCTGATCGGGTGCCGGCGCAGGTAGGACGTCAGCCACTCGTGCTGCTCGGCCACGCTCATCCGGGCGGCGAGGTCCGCGGGGACGCCGACGTCGGGCGCGCCGCCGCGCGGGGTGTAGGTCACGACCGTGGAGGCTCGCGGTCGTCGGGGCGACGCGCCAGGCCTCGCGGTGCACGGTCGGTGAACAGCCGCTGACGCTCGGGTGCCTGCGGCACGTGAGCACTTCGAGGTGCTGGAGCACTCCGAACTGCTCACGTGCGCGGAGCGCACCAGGATGACGATCGTGAGCCTCGCGACCGCGATCCTGCGCCGGGCGATGCACCTGCCCGCGCCCCGCACCCCCCGCGTGACCGTCGACCGCGACGTCGCGGTGCCGATGCCCGACGGCGTGGCGCTGCGCCACGACCTGCACCGGCCGTCGGGCGTGCACCGCGGCCCCGTCGTCCTCGTGCGCAGCCCCTACGGCCGGGCCGGCTGGGTGGGCGCGGTGTTCGGGCGCCTCGTCGCCGAGCGCGGCTATCAGGTGGTCGTCCAGTCGGTGCGGGGCACGACCGACTCGGGGGGCGTGCTCTCGCCGTTCGACGAGGGCGAGGACGGCCGCGCGACCGTCGCGTGGGTGCTCGACCAGCCGTGGTGCGACGGCCGGCTGGCCACGCTCGGCCCGAGCTACCTGGGGCTGACGCAGTGGGCGCTCGCCCCGGCCGCGGGCGACTCGCTCAAGGCGATGGGCACGCTCGTCACCGCGTCGTCGTTCCGCGACCAGACCTACGCGGGTGGCTCGTTCTCGCTGGACAACGCGCTGTCCTGGACGTCGATGATGCGCACGATGGCCGCCGGGCCGTGGGCCCGCTCGACGCGGATGCTGCGGGGGCGGCGGACCATCGCCCGCGCCCTCGACGCGCTGCCCCTGCGCGGCGGCGACACCACGGCCACCGGCGGCGAGGTCGACTGGTACCAGCACTGGCTGCGCGAGACCGCCCCCGACTCCGCGTACTGGGCCCGCCGCGACTACACCGGCGGCGTCGCCGACGTCGCCCGCCACGGCGTCGACGTCACGATGCTCGGCGGCTGGCAGGACATCTTCCTGCCCTGGCAGCTCGCCGACCACGCCGCGCTCCGCGCCGCCGGCGCCCGCCCGCGGCTGATCGTCGGCCCCTGGGTGCACACATCGTCGCCGGGGATGGCGGCCGGGATGCGGGAGGCGCTCGCGGCGTTCGACCGCGCCCTCGGCAGCCCCGACGGCCTCGTCGCCGCCACCACCGAGGACACCCCGGTCACCGTCACGCTCTCCGGCGGCGGGGGCACCCGCCACCTCGCCGACTGGCCGCCGCCCGGTGCGGCGCCCCGCACGTGGTACCCGCGCGCCGACCGGTCCCTGTCGACCCACGCCCCGCCCGCCCACGCAACGGGCGGGGGCACCCGCGTCGACTACGACCCCGCCGACCCGACCCCCGCGGTCGGCGGCCCGATCCTCACCGGGAAGTCGGGACCGCGGGACCAGGCAGCGCTCGAGGCCCGCCCGGACGTCGTCGTGTTCACCTCCGACCCGCTCACCGAGGACGTCGACGCGCTCGGCCCGGTGACGGCGACCGTGCACCTGCGCACCGGCACCGAGCACCTCGACGTGTTCGTCCGCGTCTGCGACGTCGACGCCCGCGGCCGGTCGGTCAACGTCACCGACGGCCTCGTCCGCGTCGCTCCCGGCGCGCCGCCGACCGCGGCGGACGGCTCCCGCGCCGTGACCGTCGACCTGTGGCCGACCGGGCACCGCTTCGCTGCCGGGCACCGAGTGCGCGTCCAGGTCTCGGGCGGTGCCCACCCCCGGTTCTCCCGCCACCCGGGCACGGGGGAGCCCCTCGGGGAGGCCGCGACGTTGCGGCGCCAGCCCCGCGACGTGCTGCACGACGCCGACCACCCCACGGCGGTGACGCTGACCACCGTGGGGTGATCCTTCGGTGAGCGGCGCCCTCGCTGGTCCGTGAGGGTGAACGCGCCCGCGGCGTGCAGCCTGGGTCACACCGCCCGTCGGCCGTCACGCGCCCTTGGTCGACATCACCGGCCCACGCCCTGGCGAGGTCCTCCGCGTCGCCGATCCTGAGGTCATGGCCGTCCTGCCGACCGAGCGGGCCGGCGCGGCGTCCGGGGCCACGACGACGGCACCGGCGTCCGCCCCGGCCCCGCGCACGCCCGAGAGCACGACCCCGGAGCCCGCCGGCGCCTCCGCCGACGAGGGAGCCGGCTCGTCGCGCCCCCGATCGCCCCGCCGTCTCCCGCGCCCGCGTCCCGTCCACGGGGTGCGCACGGGAGACGGTGTCCCGCTGCACGTCGAGATCCGGGGCCACCAGGGCCCGGTCGTCGTGCTCAGCCACGGCTTCACCGTCGACTCCGACGAGTGGTCGCCGCAGATCGCCGCGCTCAGTCACCGCGCCCGGGTGGTCACCTGGGACCAGCGCGGTCACGGCCGCTCGGGCTGGGGTGACCCGTCGAACGCGACGATCGACCAGCTCGGGCGCGACCTCGCCGCCGTCGTCGACGCCGTCGCGCCGAACACGCGCGTCGTCCTCGGCGGCCACTCCATGGGCGGGATGTCCGTGCTCGCGCTCGCCCGCCAGCGCCCGGAGTGGTTCGGGACGCGCGTGGCCGGGGTGTTCCTCGTCGCCACGTCGGCCGGGGACCTCATCTCCGACGGCGCGCTCGGCGCGCTGCACACGGCCGCCCGCCGCGCGGGCCTGCTGCCCGCCGTGCTCCAGGGCGCGCGCCTGGCCGCGCCGCTCGCCGACCACCTCCCGTGGCGCGACTCGGCCCTCGGGCGCTGGTTCGTGCGGCGCATGGCGTTCACCCCGGACGCCAGCGACGAGGAGGTCCGCCGTCTGCAGACCGTCACCGAGAGCGTGCCGCTGTCGGTGACCTCGGCGTTCTCGTCCTCGCTGCTGGCCCACGACGAGAGCGACGCGCTGCCCGCGCTGGCCCGCGTGCCGACGACCGTCGTCGCCGCGGCCGACGACCGGCTCACCCCGGCGGCGCACGGGAAACGGATCGCCGAGGAGCTCGGGCCGCGGGCACGGCTCGTGCTCGTCGACGGCGCCGGCCACGCCGTCAACCAGACTCACCACGAGGAGGTCGACACCGCGCTGCTCGACCTGGTCGACGGCCTGCGGCAGCGCTGACGGCCGCCCGGGGAGGTGTGAGCACCGGCGTCACGGGGCACTGACACACTGCGAAGGAACTCCGGTTCAGACACCAGCCGGTCAGCTCACGCGATACGAGCGCCCCGTCTGGTCGGACGAGTGTCCGGTGCCCGGGGCCCCGAAGGGGTGTCCGATGGCCGGCCGAAGCAGCGATTACGACGTCTACGTGCCCCTGCTCAAGGAGTACGCGGACCTGTCCGAGGACGATCCGCGCCGGGAGACCGTCCGCGAGAAGCTCGTGGTCGCGTTCCTCCCCGTGGCGCGCAACATCGCCCGTCGCTTCGCGCGGCGCGGCGAGCCGACCGACGACCTCGAGCAGGTCGCCTCGCTCGGCCTGCTCCACGCGCTCGACCGGTTCGACCCGGGCCGCGAGCGCGACTTCCTCTCCTACGCGGTCCCGACGATCATGGGCGAGGTCCGGCGGCACTTCCGCGACTCGGCCTGGTCGGTGCGGACCCCGCGCAGCGTCAAGGACCGCTACGTCGCGGTCGGCTCGGCGACGGCCACGCTGTCCCAGCAGCTCGGACGCGCCCCGACGGCCGCCGAGCTCGCCGAGCACCTCGGGATGAGCCGGGACGACGTCGCCGAGGCGGTCGCGGCGCACGGCTCGTACCAGCCGGCGTCGCTCGACGAGTCGCTCGGCGACGGTGACGACTCCGCGCTCGTCGACATCCTCGGGGTGGCCGACGGCGAGCTCGACCGGGTCGAGGTCCGCTCGCTGGTGCGCGGGCTCGTCCGCGACCTGCCCGAGCGCGAGCGCACGATGCTCGCCCTGCGGTTCGTGCACGAGAAGACCCAGGCCGAGATCGCCGCCGTGCTCTGCATCTCGCAGATGCACGTCTCCCGGCTGCTCTCGCGCACGCTGGCCGCGCTGCGCGACCAGATCGAGAACGACCTCGCGACCGACCAGCTCGTCGCGGTCTGAGGTGCGCTCCGCGCATGTGAGCACTTCGGAGTGTCGGAGCACTCCGAAGTGCTCACATGGCCGGAGGCCACCCGTTTGTGGCGACGGCGGTGCGGACATCTCCACGGCATGGCGCCACCACTGCCGGCCCGCGAGCTCTCGGCCTGGCACGACCCCGAGCACGCCGAGGAACCCGACACCTACCCGCGGCTGCACGGCACGCGGCGGGTCGACGTCGCGGTGGTCGGCGGGGGGATCACCGGGCTGACGACGGCGGTGATGCTCGCCCGCGAGGGGCTGCAGGTCGCGGTGCTCGAGGCCCGGCGCCTCGGGGCCGTCGCCACCGGGAACACGACCGCGAAGATCTCGCTGCTGCAGGGGACGCGGGCCGCGACGCTGGACGCGCGCCACGACCAGGACACCGTCGACGCGTACCTGGCCGCGCACCGGGCGGGCTTCGACTGGCTGCTCGACCGGGCCCGGCGCGCCGACTGCGACCTCGAGCGCCGGGACGCCGTGACGTTCTCCTCCGCCGGGCGCTCGTCGCCGGGCGCCGACGCCGTGCGCCGCGAGGCCGCGGTGCTGCGCCGCGCCGGCTTCCCGGCCGTGCTCGGCACCGACGTCGGCCTGCCGTTCGGGGTGTCGGAGGCCGTGACGCTGCCCGACCAGGCCCAGTTCGACCCGATGCCCTACCTCGCCGACCTCGCCCGGGAGCTACACGAGGGCGGGCACCCCATGTACGAGCGGACCCGGGTGCGTGGCGTGTCGCTGTTCGGCGGCCCGCGGCTGCGCACCGACGACGGCGAGGTCCGCGCCGAGCGCGTCGTGCTCGCGACCGGCGTGCCCGTGCTCGACCGCGGCCTGTACTTCGCCCGCGTGGAACCGGCCCGGTCGTACGCCCAGGCCGTGCGCGTCGACGGACCGCTGCCCGAGGCGATGTACCTCGGGGCCGACGACCCGACGGTGTCCCTGCGCACGGCGGTGATCGAGGGCGAGCGGCGCCTGCTCACCGGCGGCTTCGGCCACCGCGTCGGGGCGAGCACGCCGACCTCGGCGCACGAGCGGGCCCTGGCCGACTGGACCGCCCGCCACTTCGACGTCCGCGCGGTCACCCACCGCTGGTCGGCGCAGGACTACCTGCCCGAGGACGGCCTGCCCTTCGTCGGCCCGATGCCCTGGCAGCCGCGCGTGCTCGTCGCCACGGGCTTCGCGAAGTGGGGGATGACCGGCGGCACCGCGGCCGGGCTCGCCCTGCGCGACCTCGTGGTCGGCCGCCGCAACCCCTGGTCGGCGGCGTTCCGCGCCGACCGCGCCCCGACCGCCGCCGCCCTGCCCGCCCTGGCCCGCGCGAACGGTGAGGTCGGCCGGTACCTGGCCACCGGCTGGGCGCGCCCGCACCTGCCGACTCGCGAGCCGCTGGCCGAGGGGGAGGGGCGGATCGAGACCACCGCGCGCGGCAAGGTCGCGCGCTGCCGCGTCGGCGGCGTCGAGCACGAGCTGGGCGCGGTGTGCCCGCACCTCGGCGGCATCGTCGCGTGGAACGACGCCGCCCGGAGCTGGGACTGCCCGCTGCACGGGTCCCGCTTCGCCCCCGACGGCGACGTCCTCGAGGGCCCCGCCACCGCCGCCATGCCCCCGGCCCCGCCCGGCCTGGCCGGCGTCGTGGCGCCGCGCTGAGGCCTCGCGGGTGTTCGAGCGATGCGGCTTTCCTGGCACGTGAGGCCAGGATCGCCACACGCTCGCCTCGGCGACACGCCGAGGGGGACGCACGGTCCCGGGCCCGGCCTCGTGCCAGCCTGGCGTCCACGCTGACGTCAGACGTCAGGAAAGCACCCACGATCACCGCTCGGGCGGACCGAGCGCCGCGGTCGCTGCTCGCGCGGGAGTCGCGTCTCCAGGGCGCGCCGGCGTCGCACCGGGACGCGGTCGTCCGCTGCGTCCGTGTCCGCCACCTCGTCGCCGGCGTCCGGCAGGGTGGTGGTGTCGGTGGCCGTCCGCCTGTCTCGTGCCCACCAGCGCCGCACGTCCCGCACCCCGTCTCCCGATGTCCTCGTGTCCCCGACGGCCCCGCCGACCGGCGGGGCCGCGATCGACGCTAGGGAGACGAAGGGTGCGGGGAACGGGGGTGAACCCGCCGGTCGACCCCCCGGAACGCCGGGGGTGTTCCCCCTGGACCGCGGCCGCTCACGTCGTGTCGGCTGCGCAGCGGGGTCGCCATGCGGCACGGTGGGAGTTACCCGGCCCACCCGCGCTGATCGACGAGGTGCCCGCATGACCCGGCGTCCGACGTGACCGACGAGCCCACGGAGGACACCGACGAGGAGCTCCCCGCCTCGCTGGAGGACGCGGCCGACCTGCTCTACGGCGTGGGCCGCGAGGAGTTCATCCCGGTCCGCGACGCGATGGTCAAGCAGGTCCGGCAGGCCGGCGACCGCGAGCTCGCCAAGGAGATCGGGGCGCTGCGCAAGCCGTCGGTGGCGGCGTGGGTGGCCAACCGCCTGGCCCGCGAGTTCCCCGACGAGATCGGCGGGCTCGAGGAACTGGGGGCCTCGCTGCGGGAGGCGCAGGAGAAGCTGGAGGGCGACGCGCTGCGCCAGCTCTCGCGTCAGCGCCACGGCCTGATCAACGCGCTGGTCGAGCGGGGCCGGCGGATCGCCCGCGAGGAGGCCGTGCGGCTCGGCGACCCCGCGGTCCGCGAGCTGGAGCGCACCATCGGCGCCGCGCTCGCCGACCCGGCCGCCGCCCGGGCGCTCGCGGGCGGGCAGCTGGCCGGCGGGATGGAGGCGGGTCCGGGGCTCGGCGAGGGCGGGATCAGTGCCGCCCTGGGCGGTCCCGCGTCCGGCGCCCGTCCGGCACGCAGCGCCGCGGCGTCACGGCCGACGCGCCGTCGCCCCGATCATCGCCCGGCCCGTCCGGCGGCGCCCGAAGCCGAGGACACCGAGGACGACGCCGACGACGCCGACGACGCCCTCGACGTGCGCGACGACCAGGAGACCCGCGAGCGCGAGGAACGCGAGCGCGCCGAACAGGAGGAACGCGAGCGCGAGGAACGCGAGCGCCGCGAGCGCGAGGAGCGGGAACGGGCGGAGAAGGCCGCGCGGGAGGCCCGCGAGCGGGCGGACGCGGCCGCCGACGCCGCGCAGGAGGCCGCGCAGGAGGCCGACGCCGCCACCGGCGAGGCGCAGGAGGCCGACGCCGCCGTCAGCGACCTGCGCGCCCGCCTCGAGGCCGCAGAGGAGGCCCGCCGGGAGGCGTGGGAGCGCGCGGACGCCGCCGCCCGCGAGCGCGACACCCGCCGCCGCGAGGCCGACCGCGCGGGCGAGGACGCCGACACCGCCGAGCGTCATGCCCGCACGCTCGGCGCGCGCTCCTGAGCGGTTCCCCGCGCAGGAGGCAGGCTGCACCCATGAGCGCAGCGGGCGGGAGCGGCACGGGCGGGCACGGCAGCGGCGGCAGCGGCGGCGCCGGTGACGGGCTCGACCCTCCCCACCTCCCGCCCCTGGTCTACAAAGTGGGCCACGAGGAGCTCGTCGTCCGGCGTCGCTACGAGGTCCTCTCGATCGTCAACGACATCCTCGTCGGGCTCTGGTTCCTCGTCGGGAGCATCCTGTTCTTCTCCGCGGAGACGACCTACGTCGGGACGTGGTTCTTCGTCATCGGCAGCGTCGAGCTGCTCGTCCGGCCGGTCATCCGGTTCTCCCGGCGGGTGCACCTGCAGCGTGTGCCGTCCGCGCACGGCATGCCGACCGACTTCGGTCCCGACTTCTGAGCGCAGCTCAGGCGGCGCGCGCGGCGAGGCGGTCGAGACGGCGCGCGGTCGGCCACTTGACGTTGCTGACCCAGCCCAGCTTCTCGAACACCCAGATCGTGCGCGCCGAGATGTCGATCTGGCCACGCCCGACGCCGTGGCGGGCGGACGTCGGGTCGGCGTGGTGCAGGTTGTGCCAGGACTCGCCCATGCTCGGGATCGCGAGCAGCCACACGTTGGTCGAGCGGTCGCGCGCACCCCACGGCCGTTCGCCGACGAGGTGGCAGATCGAGTTGGTGGACCACGCGACGTGGTGGGTCATGCCGACGCGCACGAGGCTCGCCCAGAAGAACGCCGTGACCGCACCCCACCACGACCAGGTCACGAGCCCGCCGATGACCGGCGGCGCCGCGAGGCTCACCACCGTGAGCCAGGTGAAGGCGCGGTGCACGAAGCGCATGTCGGGGTCGGCGAGCAGGTCGGGGGTGAAGCGCTGCTGATTGGTCAGGGACCGCTCGAACATCCACCCCATGTGCGCGTGCCAGAACCCGCGCACCAGCGCGGCCGGCGACGTCCCGAACGCCCAGGGCGAGTGCGGGTCGCCTTCCTTGTCCGCGAACGCGTGGTGGCGACGGTGGTCGGCGACCCAGTGCCGGATCGGTCCCTGGACGGCCATGCTGCCGGCGATGCCGAGCGCGATCCGCAGCGCACGCCGCGCGCGGAAGGCGCCGTGGGTGAAGTACCGGTGGAACCCGACGGTGACGCCGAGCATCGTCAGCACGTAGAACGCGGCGGTCAGGCCGACGTCGAGCCACGACAGGCCCCAGCCCCATGCGAGCGGCACGGCGGCGACGAGCGCGACGAACGGCACGAACGCGAACACGTAGACCATCACGTGCGGGGCGATGTGGCGTCGGTGGTCGCTGAGCTCCGCCGGCTTCTCCACCGGGGGATCGGCGGGCGGGTCGGCGGGCGGCGAGGCCGGACCGGACGTCATGCGGGGAAGCTCCCGAGGGGCGGGCGGTCCTGGGCGACGAACTCGTCGACCAGCCGGCCGGTGGCCGGTGAGGCAACCCTGACACGGGCTCCCCGACCCCCGCTCCCCGGGCCACGGAGCTGTCCCGTGACGGCCGGGTGCGCTTCGTCCGACGGCCGCTCGGCGCTCACCCGGTCGTCGCACGTCGGTAGGCCGCGGAGCGTCAGCGGTGCCATACGGCTGCCACGGACTGTCGTCCACGCCACACGCTCGGTGTTCCGGTCAGCGTTCGGCCGTCGCCGTCGTGGCCGGTGCCCCCTCGCTGCGCACCAGGTCGTCGTCCTCGGCCAGCTCGGTGAACACCGGCGGCGCCATGTCACCTCCGGACGCCATGTCCTTCTCCATCTCGGCGCGGAACCGGGCGAGGGCGTCGGCGTCCGGGTAGGTCAGCAGCACGACCACGCGATCGTCGTCGGCGTGGAAGACGCGGGCGCTGCGGCAGTCCCGCGCGGCATCGGCGTCACGGAACGCCTGGCGGAAGTGCTGGAAGCCGTAGGTCGGGAAGTCGGCGAGGGCGTGCACGGTCATCGGGCGGTCCTCCTCGGGTCGCAGGGGTCGCGGAACGGGCCGGGATGCCCGCCACGGGGGCCGTGGCACGCGTGGGTCAGCTCGCCGGCACGCCCGCGTGGCCCGTCACCGCGAGCTCGAGGCGCCCGTCGCGGACCCGCGTGCGGAACGTCGGCTGCGGCGCCGTGGCCGGGCCGTGCACGACGGAGCCGGTGTCGAGCCGGAAGACGCTGCCGTGCCACGGGCACACCACGCAGTCACCGCGGGCGTCGCCGTCGACGACCTCGCCCTCGTGCAGCGGCGCCGAGGCGTGCGCGCAGCGGTCGGCGAGCGCGTGGATCCGCACGCCTCGCCGCACGACGAGCACGCCGACGTCGCCGACGACCCGTCGCGCCGGCTCGCCCTCGGGCAGATCGGCCACGGGGCCGGCGTCCGTCCAGTCACCCGGACCGATGTGCGGGTAGCCCTCGGCGTGGTTGGCGCCCATCGCCTGGTGATAGGCCATGTGCCCGCCGAGCGTGGCGCCGGCGGTCCCCACGGCCAGGGCGGCCCATCCCCACAGCGCGCCGCCCAGGCCCCGCCCCTTCGCGCGCGCGGCCAGCGAGACCGCGTAGCCGGCCAGCATGGCGCCGTTGGCCGCGGCGTGGACCACACCGACGCGCTGCTGCTCCTCGTGCCCATCGGCGTAGTCGGCCCAGCCGGCCGCCGCGGTCGGCACCGCCGAGACCAGCCCGAGGGCGATGAGTGCCGTCGCCGGCCGGCGGGTGCGCGGCACGACGTCGAGCACGCCCGCGGAGACGAAGCTGCCGAGCGAGAGCTGGGCGAGCAACGGGTGCAGCGGGTGACCCAGCCACACGCCGTGCAGCGCGTCCTTCACGTCCTGGCGGGTGAGCACCTTGTGGACGGCGTCGCGCAACGGCGCGGCGACCTTGTCGAGGGCGGGGGTGTTCGCGAGGCGGTCGATGTCGTCGAACGGGCGCACAAGGGCCTCCGGGGGTGTGGTGGTCCCCGGGTGTCGCCGATCACGGACGTCGGCCAAACCCCGCGGTCAGTCGGCCGCCACGTACGGCTTCAGGGGCGGCTCGGCGAGCTCGTGCGGGTAGAGCGCCACCTGGGCCCCGATCCCCGCGGTGTAGGTCGCGAGGCGGCCCGGGAAGGTCACCGGGTCGACGCCTTCGTGGAACGGCCGCAGGCACGCCGCGCGATCGACCCGCGACGCCTTCGCGGGGCCGTCGTGGTCCAGCGCGTCGGTCACCAGGGCGTAGGCGACGGCGTCGAAGGAGCCCATCGACAAGTGGTCGGCGACATGGCCGGGGCAGACGTCGAAGGTCGAGATGTTCGCGCGCCGGCCCTCGCCGGTGGTGAGCGCGGAGCTCGGCCGCGGGCCGAGGTTGGGCACGACGACCTCGTCGGTCGGCGTCCACATCTGCGTGTAGTCGATGCCCGCGAACGTCTCGGTGCCCGAGTTCAGCGCCGTCGTGAACGCCGACAGCGTCTGCTGCTGCCAGAACGCGGGCGCGCAGCCCGCGGCCGCGCACACCGGGTAGGCGTCGAGGGTGCCGTGGTTGGACGGGTCGATGCCGATCATCTCGCCGACCTGCTGGCGGGTGTCCGGCCAGAACCGCAGCGCCCAGCGCCCGATCATGCCGCCCTGGCTGAACCCGACGACCGCCACGCGCTGCCCGCTGCGCTCGTTCATCGTCCGGATCGCCGCGACGACGTACTCCGCGGAGACCTGGATGTCGCTCATCGCGTGGTTCGGCAGCGTGACGGTGCAGTACGGGCGGCCCGCGGCGGCGAACGCGCGCTCGTAGTTCCAGGAGAAGTTCTCCTCGGCGGTCAGCGTCGTGCCGGGGACGAGCAGGACCGGGGCCCGGCCGGCGTCGTCGACGTCGGGCGAGCAGTCGAGCGACCCGTCCAGCTTCTCCTGCGCGACGTCGAGCGCCGGCCCGGGCCGATCCAGCGGGGCGTAGTCGCGCGCCGGCTGGGGGACCGGCAGCGGCAGCTGCGGGCCGGGGTCCGCCAGGGCGGGCGACGCGAGGGCGACCAGGACGAGCAGCGCCCCGAGGAGCACTCCCCACATGCGGCGCCCGAGTCCCATCCGCCGACCTCCCGTCGCGGGTGCGAGGACCAGGAGTCGGCCGTCGGCGCCCGAACGGACCAACGATCGGTGATCGAACCGGTCACGCGCCCCGCTCGGCGCCGGAGGCGGGGTCGTCGGTCGCCGTCGGCTGCGGAGTGATCACCCCAGCCGGGCGCCGCCGCGCCGACGGTGCGCCGAGGGCGCGGGAGATGCCGCGGGCGGCCGCCCGCACGGCCGGGACGATCGTGCGCGGCTCGGCGCCGGTGCTCGGCACGACCACCGACAGCGACGCCACGACCCGCTCGTCCTCCCCGCGCACCGGGGCGGCGACCGAGAGCGAGAGCAGGTCGACCATCCCGTCGCACACGGCGACGCCCTCCCGCCGGACCGCGGCGAGCACGCGCCGCAGCTCGTGCGGGTCGGTGATCGTGCGCGGGGTGAGCGCCGGCAGCGGGCTCGCGAGCACGTCCTCCTGCACAGCCGCGGGCGCGAACGCGAGCAGCACCTGGCCCACGCCGGTGGCGTTCAGGGGCATCCGCCCGCCGACCCGGCTGAAGACACGGACCGCCTCCGGGTGGGCCAACCGCTCGACGTAGACGACCTCGTGCCCGTCGCGCACCGCGAGCTGCACGTTCTGCCGCGTCGCCTCGTAGAGGTCCTCGAGGTAGGGCATCGCGCGTTCGCGCAGGCCCAGGCTCCGCGGGGCGAGGGCGCCGACCTCCCAGAGCCGCAGCCCGATGCGGTAGCGCCCGTCCTCGCCGCGCTCGAGCGCACCCCACGACGCGAGCTCGCCGACGAGACGGTGCGCGGTCGACAGCGGCAGCCCGGCGGCGCGGGCGATGCCCGACAGCGTGAGGGCCTCGGCCGACGGCCCGAAGGCGGAGAGGATCCCGAGCACGCGTCCGGTGACCGACGGCCCGCTCTGGCCGCCCCGCGCTGGGCTCACCCTGGGCTCCTTCCGGTGGCCGGAAGCTCGATTCTGGCACGCCCCGGCCACCAGGCACCCTGGGCCGGTGACCGCATCGCCGCAGCCCGCCACACAGCGAGAGGTCTCCGCCGAGATCGCCGAGGCGGCCGCCGCGCCGCCACAGCCCGACGGCCACCCCGACCGCGCCTACCGGCCCTACCGCAGCACCGCGCTGCGGTCGCCGCAGCGGCCCCTGGTCGTCGCGCCGCCGAGCCTCACCGAGCTGACCGCGCCGGTGTTCGGCCCCGCCGACGTGGCCCCGATCGACGCCGACCTCACCCGCCACCACACCGGCGACCCCCTCGGTGAGCGGATCATCGTCACCGGCCGGGTCCTCGACGGCGACGGGCGCCCCGTCCGCAACCAGCTCCTCGAGATCTGGCAGGCGAACGCCTCCGGCCGCTACCGCCACGACGGCGACCAGCACCCCGCCCCGCTCGACCCGAACTTCTCGGGCGGCGGGCGGGCACTCACCGACGACGAGGGCCGCTACCGCTTCGTCACGATCAAGCCGGGCGCCTACCCGTGGCGCAACCACACCAACGCCTGGCGCCCGGCGCACATCCACTTCTCGTTGTTCGGGACCGCGTTCACCCAGCGACTGGTGACGCAGATGTACTTCCCGGGCGACCCGCTGTTCGGCCTCGACCCGATCTTCCAGTCGGTCACCGACGAGAAGGCCCAGCAGCGGTTGATCGCGGCCTACGACCACGACGTCACCGAGCCCGAGTGGGCCCTGGGCTACCGCTGGGACATCGTGCTCGACGGCGCCCACGCCACGCCGCAGGATCCGGACGGAGTCTGATGCTCGACCTCACGCCCTCCCAGACCGTCGGGCCCTTCTTCGCGTTCGGGCTGCCGTTCGAGGGCGGCGGCGACGTCGTCCCCGCCGGCACGCCCGGCGCGATCACGCTGAACGGCACGGTGCGCGACGGCGCCGGGGCGCCGGTGCCCGACGCGCTCCTGGAGTTCTGGCAGGCCGGGCCCGACGGGCGCCTGCCGACCCGCGCCGGCTCGATGCAGCGCGACGGGCGCTCGTTCACCGGCTTCGCCCGCGTCCCGACGAACCGGGCCGGCGACTACACGCTGCGCACCCTGCGGCCGGCCGCCCCGACGGACTCGCCGCACGCCCCGCACCTGGCCGTGACGGTGTTCGCCCGCGGGCTGCTGCACCATCTGTTCACGCGCGTCTACTTCCCGAACCACGTCGACGCGAACGCCGCCGACCCGCTGCTCGCCGCGCTCGACGAGGAGCGGCGCGCCACGCTGATCGCCGTCCCCGACGGCGGCCCGACCGGCCCCGGCTACCGCTTCGACGTGCGCATGCAGGGGCCGGGCGAGACCGTCTTCCTCGACCTGTCCACCCAGGGCTCGGGCGCACCGCCCGCGACGACCGAGACGCCACGGTGAGCCCGGTGAGCCCCGTGCCGGAGCGCACCCAGGTCGCGATCGTCGGGGCCGGTCCGGCGGGCCTCATGCTGTCCCACCTGCTGCGTCTGCGGGGCGTCGACGCGGTGGTGCTCGAGGCGCGCCCGCGCGAGCGCGTCGAGACCCGGCAGCGGGCCGGCATCCTCGAGCACGGCACCGTCGAGGCGCTGCGCGAGGTCGGCGCCGACGCGCGGATGGACGCGCAGGGTCTCCCGCACGACGGCTTCGAGCTGCGCTTCTCCGGGCGCAGCGTCCGCGTCGACATGCAGGAGCTCACCGGCGAGCGCGTCATGATCTGGGCGCAGACCGAGGTGACCAAGGACCTCATCGCGCTGCGGCTGGACCAGGGCGAGCCGCTGCTGTTCGACGCCGAGGTGCTGGTGGTCGAGGACGTCGAGACGGACGCGCCTCGGGTCCGCTACCGGAGCGACGATCGCGAACACGTGCTGCACGCCGACATCGTCGTCGGCGCCGACGGCTCCTACGGCCCGGCGCGCCGCGCGATCCCCGAGCACCTCGTGCGACGGTTCGAGCGGATCTACCCGTACTCGTGGCTGGGGATCCTCGCCGACGTCGCCCCGTCGTCCCACGAACTGATCTACGCCCGGGGGCGCACCGGCTTCGCGCTCGCGTCGATGCGCTCGCCGAGCGTCACCCGCGCCTACATCCAGGTGCCCAACGGCACCGACGCCGCCGACTGGGCGGACGAGGCCATCTGGGACGAGCTGTCGGCGCGCTTCGCGCTGGACGACGGCTCCTTCACCCTCGCGCGCGGGCCGGTCACCGACAAGTCCGTGACGCCGATGCGCAGCATGGTCACCGAGCCGATGCGCCACGGGCGGCTCTTCCTCGCCGGCGACGCCGCGCACATCGTGCCGCCGACGGGCGCCAAGGGCCTCAACCTCGCCGTCGCCGACGTCCGCGTGCTGGCCGAGGCGCTGGGCGAGTGGTTCGCGACCAAGGACGAGACCCTGATCGACGCCTACTCCGACAGCGCGCTGCGCCGCGTGTGGAGGGCGTCGCACTTCTCCTGGACGATGACGACGATGCTGCACGTCGACCCGGACGGCGACCCGTTCGACGAGCGGCTGGCGCTGTCGCACCTGCACCTCATCGAGGCCTCCGAGCCGGCCCGGCGGGCGCTCGCGGAGAACTACCGGGGGTTCGCCCTCGGCGCGCTGTAGCGCGGCCTAGGCTCGCCGCGACGATCACACGCGCGGGGGAGACGACCACATGGGCGATCGGCTGATCTTCCAGTTGGGCACCAACAACTGGCAGCGCGACGGCGAGTTCGCCCCGGGCTCGGGGATCCTGCACGAGGCCCACCACCGCGCGTACAACGAGCTGGACGGGGTGCGCGACTACTCGATGTACCCGTCGCGGGTGCAGCGGAGCCGGGCGGGCGAGGACGACGTGCGGGTGTTCGCCCTCGAACACGACATCCCGATCTGCGAGTCGATCTCGCCGGTCTCGAGCTACCGCTGGCACGCGATGGACCCCGACGAGGTCGCGGCGTACCGCGCCCGGCTGACCGCGGAGGTCACCGCGTTCATCGACGACGTCGAGGCGTCGACGGACGACGAGTTCACGCTGTTCATCGCCCACCACGCGTTCATGAACGCGGTCGTGATGCGCGACGTCGTCCGGGCCCGGGTCGCCGCGGGCCGCCCGCGCCTCCCACTGCTCGACTTCGCGCACGGCACCGAGCTGAAGATGTACGTCCAGGAGCAGCGCGGCGACAACCCGGACGAGTTCCCGTGGCGGTTCCTGCCGTTCATCCAGCAGGAGAAGATCTTCGACTGGTCGGCGGGCCCGGAGCACGGCGTCGACGTCGTCGCCTCGATCTCCTCGGAGCAGATCGACGCCTTCGCCTCGATCTTCCCGGAGTTCCCCCGCGAACGGATCGTGCTCTCCCACAACGGCTACAACCAGCAGGTCTTCCACCCCGCGCCGGAGCTCTACGCCGACCGGGAGCGGGTGCTGGCGGGCTTCACGACCCAGCCGCCGGCGGGCTCGGACCGGGCGCCCGAGGCGGTCGCACCCGAGGGCGGGTTCGACGCCGTCGTCGCGTTCGTCGGCAAGTTCGCCGACTGGAAGCGCCTCGACGCGCTGCTCCGAGCCGCCGCGTCCTACGAGCGAGGGGAGCGGCGGGTGCTGACGCTGGTGGCGGGCTCGGGGCCGGTCGAGGAGCAGGTCCGGATGCACGACCTCGCCGCCGAGCTGGGTCTCGAGCGCACCTACTTCCTCGGGCCACGCCAGCAGGAGGAGCTCGCGACGATCTTCGCCTGCGCCGACGTGGGCGTCTTCCCGTCGTACCGGGAGCCGTTCGGGCTCGTGTTCCTCGAGTGCATGGCGTGCGGGACGCCGGTGATCGGCGCCGACTCCGGCGGGCCGCGGGACTTCGTCACCGACGCGGTCGGGACGCTCGTGCCCGAGACCGACGACCGGCAGGCGCTCGCGGACTCCCTGACAGCCGCGGTGGACCGGTCGCTGGACGAGGGTTGGAAGCAGGACAAGGGCCCGGAGGCGGCCCGGTACGCGCGCGACGGGTTCAGCGTCGTCAAGCAGGTGTCGGACCTGCTCACCGAGGTGGACCGGCTCACCGCGGGCTAGATCTGGGTGTAGCGGTCGACCAGCGCCGAGGTCGCGACCATGGTGGTGAGCCGCGCGACGCCGGGGACCCGGGCCAGGGTGCGGCGCAGCAGGACGTCGAGGGCCGCGACGTCGGCGAGGTCGACGCGGATCAGGTAGTCGACGTCGCCGGTGACGTGGTGGCAGCTGACCAGGCCGTCGAGGTCGACGATGTGCCGCTCGAACCGACCGACGGTGTTGGCGGTGTGGTCGACCAGGGTCACCGACAGGTGCACGACCAGCGCGCGGTCGACGGCCTCGGGGTCGAGCACCGCCCGGTAGCCGCGCACGACCTGCTCACTCTCGAGGCGTCGCAGCCGGCGCTGCGCCGACGACGCGGAGATCGACACGGCCTCCGCCAGGTCCGCCAGGCTCGACCGCCCGTGGTCGGCGAGGTGGTCGAGGATCCGGCGGTCGAGGCGGTCCAGCGACGGCTGGGCGGATCGTGCACGCTTCGGCGCGGTCATGACGACATCATGCGCCGCCTCGGCGATCGACTCCGTAGATCGCCCGACATTGCCCGCGGCTCCGGGCGCAACGTGGAGACATGACGAGGCGGATGGCTCTGGTGGCGATGGTGATCGCCGGCGCGGGCTGGGGAGCGGTGTTCATCGCGCCCGAGCTGGCGCCGCTCGCGCCCGCGCTGCTGCTGGCGATGGGTCGGTTCGTGGCCTTCGGGGCGGTGTCGCTGCCCCAGGTGCGACGGGTGCTGCGGGCGGACGTCCCGTGGGCCCGCGTCGTGGCGCACGCCCTCACCGGCTCGGTCGTCTACTACGGCCTCGTCGCCCTCGCCGTGCGCCTGGCCGGCCCGACGATCGCCGTCGCGACGATCGGCATCGTGCCCGTGGTCATGGCGCTGGTCTCCGCCTGGCACCGGGGGCGCGCGGGCCTGGTCGCCCTCGCCCCGGCGCTCGTGCTGGTGGGGGTCGGGCAGGTGCTCGTGCACGCCACCCCGACCCCGGGCCCGGGTGGGTGGTCCGCGCTGGTCGGCACGGCGCTCGCGCTCGTCGCCGTCGCCTCCTGGAGCTGGTACGGGCTCGATTCGCACCGTCTGTTGCACGACCGCCCCGACCTCGGCCCGGTGCTCGCGGGCGCCCAGGGACTGGCCGCCGGCGTGCTGGCCCTGCCGATCGGCGCCTGGCTCGTCGCGACCCAGGGCGTGCCCGCCGAGCCGGTGCGCGCGCTGCTCGTCGTGCTCTTCCTCGGCCTGGTGTCGTCGTGGCTCGCGGTGCGCCTGTGGCACGCGGCGGCCGCGCGGCTCTCGCCGGTGCTCGTCAGCCAGCTGATGGCGCTGGAGACCGCGTGGGGCTTCGTGTTCGCCGCGGTGCACGCCGGCGCGATCCCGGGCCCGCTGGCCCTGCTGGGCGAGGTGGCCCTCGTCGCGGGCGTCGCCCTCGCCGTCGTGACCGACGGGCACCGGGAGCGGCGGGCAGAGCTGGCGCAGCGGGCGGACGGGGCTCACGACGACGATTAGCCTGGCGTCCACGCTGACACTGAACGTCAGGAACTCCCCCACGATCACGAGCCGTGGCCCGGCTCGTCGGCGAGCACCGCCCGCGCCGCGCGCAGCGCCGCGTCGCGGATGCGCGAGGAGCGGGCGTCCTCCGAAGTCGCGTGCGCGACCGCCTCGAGCAGCGCGCACACCTCGAACCCGGCGTAGTCGCCGGCGAGACCGGCGTAGCGGCCGAGCGCGACCCGTCGGCGCAGCACCGCCGCGGCGCGGTCGATGGTCTCGGCGTCGAGCCGCGCGCGGGCGCGGCGATGGTCGGCATGGGTGGTCACGACGGCTCCCCTCGGGCAGGACGGACGCTGCGCCGCGGGGGAAGCGCGACACCGACCAGTGTGCCCGCGACCCCCGACAGCGGCGCCCGTTCGGGGCCGGCGGGCGGGCTGGGGGCGGAGCGAAGGCGTCCCTGGCTGCGTGGGAGGCAGCGAGGGTGACCCTCGCTCCTCCCGGGTCGGGGCGGCCGGCGCAGGTTCGAGGGGAGCGAGGGCGTCCCTGGCTGCGTGGGAGGCAGCGAGGGTGACCCTCGCTCCCACCACCCGGGCCACACGGCGAGTCGCGGGATCTCAGGCCGCCGGCCAGCGCACCACCAGCCGCGTCCCGCCGTCCGGGGACGTCGTGGCCCGGGTCGTGCCGTCGCGGCCGGCCACCAGCCGGGCGACCAGCGCCAGGCCCAGGCCGCTGCCGTCGCCGGCCTCCGGCCGCAGGCGGGTGAAGCGGTCGAACACCCGGTCGCGGTCCGCCGGCGCGATGCCGGGCCCGTCGTCGTCGACGAGCAGCCGGACCCACCGGCCCGCCGGCACCACCGACACGTGCACCACGGTGGCGGCGTGACGCCGGGCGTTGGCGAGCACGTTGTCCAGCACGATCGCGACCTCCGCGGGTGTCGCGGCGACCGCCACCGGCATCGGCGCCCACAGCGTGGTCGCGATCGCCGTGTCCTCGGGCAGGCGGGCGAGCGCCTCGCCGACCGCGTCGACGAGGTCCACCGGCCGGGCCGGCACCCGCTCGCCCGCGTCGGCGCGCGCCAGCGCGAGCAGGTCCGCGACCAGCGCCGACAGCCGCTCGGCCTCCCGCGCGACGGCTCGCCAGCTCTCCTCACCGCCCGCCCGGTCGGGGTGCGCGACGGCGACGTCGGCCTGGGCGCGCAGCGCGGCGATGGGGGAGCGCAGCTCGTGGGCCGACTCGCTGGTGAAGCGCTCGAGGCGGGCCACCGCGTCGTCGCGGCGAGCGAGCAGGGCGTTGATCTCCTCGGCGAGGGCGGCGAGCTCGTCGCGGGCGGGCGGCACCGGCAGGCGCTCGCCCGGCGGGAGCGAGGCGGCCGCGGTCCGCATCCGGTCGACCGGGCGCAGCGCCACCCGGGTCGCGACCCACGCGGCGGCGCCGACCCCCACGGCGCCGAGCAGGGCCGTGACCACGAGCCCGCGGGCCGCGTCGGCGAACAGGGTGGCGACGCCGTCGAGGTCCCGCGACGCGAGGACCAGACGCGGGGACCCGTCGGGCGCCGGGACCGGCACGGCGACCCAGCGCCGAGGTCCGGGCGGGCCGCCGACCACGACGGGCTCCCCGGCGGCGAGGCGCCGCACGGCGTCGGGCCCCACCGGTGGAGGACCCCGCCCGTCGACCGGGGCGCCGGCCACGTCGACGACCCGCACGTCCCCCGGCACCGCGGTCCCGGCGGCCACCGCCCGCGCGGCCGCGGCGGCGCGGTCGGTGAGGGCGGCGTCCCCGCTCGAGACCATCGCCGAGAACAGCAGCCCGCCCGCGACCCGCCCCAGCGCGAGCAGGGCGACGACCGCGACCACCCCGACCACGAGCGTGATCCGCGTCCGCAGCGTGCGCCGCGCCCACCAGCCGCGGACCGACGGGCTCACGCCCCGGCGCCCAGCCGGTAGCCGCGGCCCCGCTCGGTGCGCACGAGGTCGCCGGCCCCGACCGCCGCGAGCTTGCGACGCAGGTAGCCGATGTACACCTCGACGACGTTGCGGCTCGCCGACCCGCCCCCGCCCCACACCGCGGTGAGCAGCTCGTCCTTCGTCAGCGCGGCGTCCGGGCGCAGCGCGAGCGCGTGGAGCACGGCGAACTCGCGCGCCGACAGCTCGACCTCCCGGCCGTCCCAGCTCACCGAGCGCGTCGCGGGGTCCAGGCTCAGCGCGCCGCGGGTGACCCGGGCGGTCGCCGGACCCGAGCGGCGCAGCAGCGCCCGCAGCTGGGCCACGAGCACGACGAAGGAGAACGGCTTGACCAGGTAGCCGTCCGCGCCGAGGTCGAGACCGTCGGCCTGGTCGACCTCGCCGTCCTTCGCCGAGAGCAGCAGCACGGGGGTGGCGACCCCCTCGGCGCGCAGCGCCTCGAGCACCCGGTAGCCCGACAGGCCCGGCAGCATGATGTCGAGGACGACGGCGTCGTAGGCGCCGGTCGCCGCCTCGCGCAGGCCCTCGTCGCCGTGCGCGACGGCGTGCACGTCCATGCCCTCGGCGCCCAGCCCGCGGACCAGGGCGTCGCGCACCCCGGGCTCGTCGTCGACCACCAGCACCCGCGGCACGCCCTCGACGGTAGGGCGTTCCGCGGCGGCGGACACTGAGACCGTCTCAGCACGCCGCGTCCACGATGGGGCCATGGGACGCAGGAGCTGGGTCGGGGCAGGGCTCGGGGCGGCGCTCGTGGGGGCGGTCGGCGTGGGCCTGCTCGTCGCCCCGGCGGGCGCGGCGGCCGCACCCCCGCTGCCTCCGGTCAGCCCGGAGGACCTCGTCTCCTCGGTGATGACCGCCCGGCCGGGCGCGTTCGCCGGCGAGGTCGACGTCGACAACGCCCTCGGTCTGCCCGCCGTCCCCGGGGTCCCGCAGCTCGCGAACGGCACCTCCACGATCCGGGTGTGGTCCGGGGGCGAGGGACGCGGCCGGGTCGCGATCCCGTCGGGCGACAGCGAGCGCACGCTCGTCTCCGACGGGACGACGCGCTGGTCCTACGACTCCCGCGACCGCACGGCGACCCGCGCGCCCGCCGGAAACGGCCGCGGCGGGCCGCCGGGCGACGCCGGGGCCCAGGACCCGACGGCCGCGGCGACGCAGGCCGTGGCCACGCTGCGGCAGTCGAGCACGGTCGCGGTCGACGGCACGGCCGAGGTCGCGGGACGGGCGGCCTACCAGCTCGTGCTGACGCCGCTGCCCACCGAGCGCACGCTGCTGCGGGAGGTCCGCGTCGCGGTCGACGCCGAGACGCGCCAGCCGCTCCAGCTCACCGTCCTCGCCCAGGGCTCCCGGGAGCCCGCGCTGCAGGTCGGCTTCTCGCAGATCGCCTACGGCCCGCAGGACCCGGCGCTGTTCACCTTCACGCCGCCGCCGGGCACGACGGTCCGGGACGCGCCCGGCCCGGAGGGCCAGCACCCCGACGGCCAGCACCCCGACGGCCAGCGGCCCGCGCGCGTCGGCGACGGCTGGGACACGGTCCTGATCGGCCGGGCGCCCCAGCCCCAGCCGGGCCAGCAGCGTCCCGAGGGCGCCCCGGACCTCTCGGCGCTGGGCACGCCGGTCAGCGGGCCCTGGGGCAGCGGGCGCGTGATCACCACGGCGGTCGCCACGGTGATCGTCACCGACGACGGCCGGATCGCCGCGGGTGCCGTGCCGCAGCAGGTGCTCACCGAGGCCCTCGCCCGGTGACGGCGGCGACCTCGACCCCGCACACGGTGACGGCGGCGCCGCGCGACGCGGTCGCGGCCCGGGTCCGTGGGCTGCGCAAGACCTTCGGCGCCACCGTCGCGATCGACGACGTCGATCTCGACGTCCCCGCCGGGGCGGTCCTCGGGATGCTCGGGCCGAACGGGTCGGGCAAGACCACGCTCATCCGGATGCTGCTCGGGCTGACCCGCCCGACCGCCGGGACGGTCGAGCTCCTCGGGCACGCCGGCACGGACCTCGCGGCCGCCCTGCCCGACGTCGGGGCGCTCGTCGAGGGTCCCGGGTTCCACCCGTTCCTCACCGGGCGCGACAACCTGCTGCGCTGCGCGGCCGCCGAGCCCCGCCTGGTCGGCGACGCACGCGGGCCCGTCGACGCGGCGCTCGAGAGGGTCGGGCTCGCCGACGCCGCGCGGCGGCGCTACCGCGGGTACTCGCTGGGCATGAAGCAGCGGCTCGGGCTCGCCGCCGCGCTGCTGGTCCCCCGGCGCCTGGTCGTGCTCGACGAGCCGACCAACGGGCTCGACCCGGCCGGCACCCGCGACGTCCGCCGGGTCGTCGCCGAGCTGCGGGACGCCGGCGCCACCGTGCTGCTCTCCTCGCACCTGCTCGCCGAGGTCGAGGCGGTCTGCAGCCACGTCGCGGTGCTGCAGACCGGCACGCTGCTCGTCTCCGGGGAGCTCGCCGCCCTGCTCGACGCCGACGCGGGCGGGCTGGTCGTCAGCACCCCCGACGTCGACGACGCGATCGCCGCCCTGCGCGCCGCCGGCACGCCGGCGCACCGCGCGGAGGGCGGGGTCGCGGTCCCGCCCGGGCCGCTGGAGGCGCCGCAGATCGTGGCGGCCCTCGTCGGGGCCGGGGTCGCGGTCTGGGAGGTCCACCGCCGCCGTGCCCACCTCGAGGAGCTGTTCGCCCGGCTGACCGAGGAGGACGCGTGACGACGGTCGAGCCCGCCCGCACCACGGCGCCGTTCGGCAGGCTGGCCGCCGCCGAGGTCCGCTGGGTCCTGCGCCGGCCCCGCACGCTGGTGCTGTTCGCGCTCCTGGCGCTGGTCCCGGTCGCGATCGGGGTGGGGATCGCGCTGACCGGCGGCCCGGGCGGGGGCGACCGCGACGGCCCCGGCCTGGTGGCGGCCGTGGCGGGCAACGGCCTGGTCCTCCCGATCGCGGCGCTCTCGCTCGCCCTCGCGCTGCTGCTGCCCCTCACCGTGGCGACCGCGGCCGCGGACGCGCTGGCCGGCGAGGCCGCGCACAGCACGCTGCGTGGTTTGCTCCTGGCGCCGGTCGGGCGGACGCGGCTCGTCGCCATGAAGGGCGTCGGCGTGCTGACCGTCGCGGTCGTCGCCGTCCTCGCCGTCGCCGTCGTCGGCGTGGTGACGGGATGGATCGTGGTCGGCGGGCCGAGCGGCACGCTGATCACCCTGTCCGGCACCACACTCGGGCTCGGCGAGGCGCTCGGGCGCGTGGCGCTCGTGGCCGGGTGGACGATCGTCCAGCTCCTCGCGGTCGCCGCCGTCGCCCTCGCGGTCTCGGCGTTCACCGAGCACCCGCTCGTCGTGCTCGCCGCGGTCCTCGGCGGGCTGATCGTCTTCGGTGTCCTCGCGGCGATCCCGTCGCTCGAGTGGCTCCAGCCCCTCCTGCTGACCTCGGGCTGGGGCGCGGGCACCGACGCCCTGCGCGACCCGCTGCCCCTCGACGGGTTGGCCTCGAGCACGCTGCGCGCGCTGGTCTACCTCGTCCTCGGTGCCGCGGTCACCGTGTGGCGGATGCGACGCCGCGACGGGTAGGGCCCGGTCAGGCGAAGGCGTCGCGGTGGTCGTGCACCCAGTGCGCGAAGGTCCGCCCGGGCCGGCCCAGGAGCGGGGCCACGTCGTGGACCGGCTGCGGCACCCCGTCGGCGGGCGCCCACAGGTGCAGCAGCGAGTCGGCGACCCAGGACGGGGCGTACCGGCTCATCCGCTCGCGGTACTCGTCCGCCGAGAGGCCCACGACCTCCACGTCGCGGCCCACCTCGGCCGCGATGGTGGCCACCTGGTCCCGGAACGACAGCGACTCCGGTCCCGAGAGGGTCGGCGCGGTGCCGCGCACGGCTCCTCCGGTCAGGGCCGCCACGGCGACGTCGGCGATGTCCGCCTCGTGGATCGGGGTGACGTGGCTGTCGGGATACGGCAGCTCGACGACGCCGGCGCGCACGCCCGCGGCCCAGTCGAGGGTGTTCGCCGCGAAGGCGCCGGGGCGCAGCAGCGTCGCGGTCAGGTCGGCGTCGACGAGGGGTTTCTCGGCCTCCCGGTGCATCTCCCCGATCCGGTCGGCGGGGTCGTGGTGAGTGCTCGACATCGACGACAGCAGCACCACGTGCTCGACACCGGCCGCGACCGCGGCGTCGGCGAGGCCGGACGTGTCGCCCTGCGCGTAGAGGAGCACCTGCTCGACGCCGTCGAGCGCGGGCGCCAGCGTGGCGGGGTCGGTGAGGTCGACGGCAACGGGCGCCACCCCGGCCGGCAGGTCGAGCCGGCTCGCGTCGCGGCCCGAGCCGCGGAGGTCTCCGGCGGGGATGCCGGTCGCGAGCAGGGCGTCGATGACGGCGCGGCCGACGCGGCCGCGGGCTCCGGTCACCAGGATCACGGGTACCTCCTTGACGAACGACGTTCGTGACGAACACCGTACGCCGCGAACACCGATCGTCAAGCTAGGGTGACGGCCGTGCCCGCGAGCCCCCGCACCCGCCCCGCGAAGTCCGCGCTGAGCCGCGAGGCCGTGGTGGCGGCCGCGCTCGCGGTGGTCGACGAGGTCGGGTTCGACGCCGCGAGCATGCGGCGGGTCGCGGCCGCGCTGGACACGGGTCCGGCGTCGCTCTACGTCTACGTCGCCGACCGGGGCGAGCTCATGGAGGCCGCGCACGACCTCGCGCTGGCCGGGGTGGAGCTGCCGACGGGGGGCGACTGGCGCGACCGCCTCGAGCAGCTGGTCGCGCGGGTCGTCGGCGCGCTCGCGGCGCACGGCGACCTCGCCATGGCGGCCATCGCCACCGTGCCCCTGGGTCCGCACTTCCTGCGGATCACCGAGGAGATGCTGCGCCTGCTGCGGGAGGGCGGGATCGCCGACGCGGCGTGCGCCTGGGCGGTCGACCTGCTCGTGCAGTACGTCGCCTCCTCGGCGCTCGAGCAGGGCGCGTGGAACCGCGCGCAGCGCGCGATCGCCGACCCGGCGCAGGCCACCGCCGAGGCGATGGGTGCCGACTTCGCCGGCCGGATCGACGCCGTCTACGCGCGCCTCGACCCGGAGGCGTTCCCGGCGATCACCGCGCTCCGCCCGCTGTTGACGGCGGGCGGCGGGGACGAGCGCGACGCGTGGAAGCTGCGGGTGATCGTCGACGGCCTCCTCGCCCAGGGGTAGCCGCGCGGGCCGTCCGGGCCACGCTCATCATGGGCGCCATGACGCTGCTGGCTGCGCTGCTCGACGGGGCCCTCGACGAGCCCGAGGCGATCCGGGTCGGCGACACCACGATGTCCGGTCCCGAGCTGCTGGGCGCCGCGGCGGTCGTGGCCGACCAGATCGGCGAGCGGCCCGACGAGGGCCCGGTCGCGGTGCTCGCCGAGCCGACGGCGCAGACGGTCGTGGCGATGGTCGGCGGCCTGCTCGCCGGCGTGCCCGTCGTCCCCGTCCCGCCGGACACCGGACCCGGCGAGCGCGGTCACGTCCTCGCGGACTCGGGCGCCTCGTTGTGGATCGGCGAGCGGCCGCCGGAGATCACGCTGCCGGTCCGCAAGGTCGACCTGACCCGCCGCAGCGGCGACGTCGCCCGCGAGGCACCGCACGACGGCCCGGCGCTCGTGCTCTACACCTCCGGGACGACCGGCCCGCCCAAGGGCGTGCTCCTGTCCCGGGCGGCGATGGCCGCGGGCCTCGACGGCCTCGCCGAGGCGTGGGAGTGGACGCCCGGGGACACGCTCGCGCACGGCCTGCCGCTGTTCCACGTCCACGGGCTCGTGCTCGGCGTGTTCGGGGCGTTGCGGGTCGGGTCGCACCTCGTGCACGTCGGGCGCCCGAAGCCCGAGGCGTACGCCGCCGCCGTGCGCGACCACGGCGCCAGCCTGCTCTTCGGCGTCCCGACGGTGTGGTCGCGCGTCGCCGCCGACCCGGACTCCGCCGCTGCGCTGCGGTCGGCCCGGCTGCTCGTCTCCGGCAGCGCGCCCCTGCCGGTCCCGGTGTTCGAGACGATGCGCGAGCTCACCGGGCAGGCGCCGATCGAGCGCTACGGCATGAGCGAAACGATGATCACCGTGTCGGTCCGGGCCGACGGGGAGCGCCGCCCGGGCTGGGTCGGCGTCCCCGTCGCCGGGTTCGAGACCCGCCTGGCGTCGACGGACGAGGAGAACGAGGGCGAGCTCCTCCCGCACGACGGCGAGACCATCGGCGAGCTGCAGGTGCGGGGGCCGGGCCTGTTCTCGGGCTACCTCGGGCGGCCCGAGGCGACCGCCGCGACGTGGACCGACGACGGCTGGTTCCGCACCGGCGACGCCGCGGTGATCGACGCCGGCGGCTACCACCGCATCGTCGGCCGGCGCAGCGTCGACCTCATCAAGACCGGCGGCTACCGGGTCGGTGCGGGCGAGATCGAGACCGCGCTGCTCGAGCATGGCGCCATCAGCGAGGCGGCGGTGGTCGGCGAGCCCGACGACGACCTGGGCCAGCGGATCGTCGCCCACGTGGTCGTCAGCGGCGCGGCCGTCGATCCCGACGAGATCATCGCCTTCGTCGCCGAACGCCTCTCGGTGCACAAGCGCCCCCGCGAGGTCCGCGTCGTCGACGCCCTGCCCCGCAACGCCATGGGCAAGGTGCAGAAGGCGCGGCTCTAGCCATGTGAGCGAACTTCGGTGCTATAGCACCAAAGTTCGCTCACATGGGGCGGCGGGCGCGCAGGACCGCGTCGGACAGGAAGGCGGGGCGGCCGTCGGGCTGGGCGCCGGTGCGGGCGCGGCGCTCGGCGACCTCGATCGTCCAGCCGGCCAGGGCGTCGCCGAGCTCGGCGATCAGCTGCTCGGCCGTCGCGAAGAACTCCGGCGGGTGGTGGTGGGCGAACTCCTCGGGCATGCCCTCCGGGTCGTGCCCGACGAGCAGCAGCCGCCCGCCGGGCGCCACGGCCCCGGCGAGCCCGGCGAAGATCGTCGGCCGGACCGCGGTCCACAGCTGCATGAAGTGCGCGGTGACGAGGTCGTAGGTGCCGGGGACGTCGTCGTGGAGGAGGTCGACGACGGTCGTCGTCACCCGGTCCGCGACGCCGTCGGCCGCGGCGCGGGCCTCGACCCGGGAGAGCCCGACCTCCGACACGTCGATCGCCGTGACCTGCCACCCGCGGGTGGCGAGCCACACCGCGTCGCCGCCCTCGCCGCTGCCGACGTCGAGCGCGGTGCCGGGTGCCAGGTCGGCGGCCTCCTGCACGAGGACGGCGTTCGGCTCGCCGCTCCAGAGCTTCTCGCTCGAGCGGTAGCGCTCGTCCCAGAAGGCGGCGGTGAACTGGTCGTGCGTGCTCATGCGAGGGCTCCTTCCCGGTGGCGGGCGACGGCCCGCGCGATGTCCTCCTCGACGAGGTCGGCGTTGATGCGCGCGCCGGCCATCGTGCCCTCGGCGGCCGCGGCGACGACCTGCGCCGACAGGTTGCCGACGTTGCCCGCCGCCCACACCCCGGGCACGGCTGTCTGTCCGGTGGCGTCGACGGTCGCGACGTACCGCCCGAGGGGGTTGTCGAGGACCTCGACGCCGAGATCCTCGAGCACCGCGCTGCGGGCGACGAAGCGCGGTCCGACGACGAGGGCCTGGCGCGCCACGACACGGCCGTCGGCCAGGCGGGCGCCGACCAGGCGTCCGTCCGCGATCTCCAGCCCGGTCACCTCCTCCTCGATCACCGCGATGTCGAGCGCCGCGAGCTGCTCGGCCTCGGCGTCGGTCAGCGCCGGAGCGTGGTGGCGCAGGTAGACGAGGTCGTCGGTGAGCTGCGAGAAGAGCTTCACCTGGTGCAGGGCGTTCGGACCGGTGCCGAGCACCGCGACCGCCCGGTCGCGGACCTCCCACCCGTGGCAGTAGGGGCAGTGCAGCACGTCGTGACCCCACAGCTCGCGGACGCCGGGCAGGTCGGGCAGCTCGTCGACCAGGCCGGTGGCGACGAGCAGGCGGCGCGCGCGCAGCGTCGTGCCGTCGTCGGTGTCGACGGCGAACAGGTCGCCCTCGCGGCGGGCGGCGACGGCCGTGCCGGACCGGATGCGCCCGCCGTACGACTCGACCTCCGCGCGCCCCAGGCGCACGAGCTCGGCGGGCGGCAGGCCGTCCCGGGTGAGGAACGCGTGCACGCCGTCGGCCGGGGCGTTGCGGGGCTCGCCGGCGTCGAGCACGAGCACGTCGCGGCGGGACCGGGCGAGGGTCAGCGCACCGGACAGGCCGGCCGCGCCGCCCCCGAGGACGAGGACGTCGAGGGGTTCTGGTGACATGCCACGAGCCTGCTCCGGTCGCCACCACGCGGCGAGAATTCTTGCCAGAATGGCAAGCATGGACGACGTCCTCGAGGGCCTCGGGGCCCGGCTGGCCACCCGGCGGAAGCGGGCGGGCCTCGGGCTCGCGGAGCTGTCCGCATCGACCGGCATCTCGACCAGCACGCTCTCCCGCCTCGAGACCGGTGGGCGGCGCGCCACCCTCGAGCTGCTGCTGCCCCTCGCGACGGTCTACGGCACCGGGCTCGACGAGCTCGTCGGCCTGCGCGAGAGCGCCCCGGCCCGTGACGAGCCGGTGTCGCGCACCGAGGACACCGTCATGTACCGGCTCTCGCGCAGCCCCGGCCAGCCCGCCGCGTACAAGTTCGTCTTCTCGCCCGCCCGCCACCGGCCGCCGGACGACCTGCCGACCCACCTCGGCTGGGAGTGGGTCTACGTCCTCGCCGGCCGTCTCCGCGTGATCAACGGCGACGACGACCTCCTCCTGCGCCCCGGCGAGGCCACCGAGATCGACACCCGACGGCCGCACTGGCTGGGCAGCACCGGCGACGGCCCGGTCGAGGTGCTCGCGCTGTTCGGCCGCCAGGGCGAGCGCGTGCACATGCGGGGCACGCGAACGGGGGAGTTCGCGCGCATAGAAGCACGGCGAACATCCCATTGAGCACGCCGATAGGACGTTCGCTGCACAACACGCGCCTTCTCGAACGATTCCGGTCGCTCGCGGTGGTGGTCTGTCGCACGGAGCGAAACCGGTCGGGGCTGACCGCTCTACGATCCCGCGCATGGCATCGGGCACCACGGATCTGGACGAGGCCCCCGACGAGCTGACCCTGGCGGCCGAGTTCGAGACCCCGACGCGCGAGCAGTGGCGCGAGCTGGTCGCCGGGGTGCTGGCGAAGTCGGGCCGCGAGGTGTCGCCGGACGAGGCCGAGGCGGCGCTGGCCACGGTCACCGACGACGGGATCGCGATCGGCGCGCTCTACGCCGCCGAGGACGCGCCGCAGGTCGCGACCGGGGTGCCCGGGCTGTCGCCGTTCGTGCGCGGAGCCCGGCCGGAGGGCCAGGTCGCCGAGGGGTGGCTGGTCCGCCAGCGCCACGCGTTCGCCGCCGACACGGACGTGGAGGACGCCCACGACGTGCTCATGGCCGAGCTCGAGGGCGGGGTCTCGTCGCTGTGGCTGGTGCTCGGCGACGCCGGCGGGCCGCCCGTGGCGGCCCTCGACGGGCTGCTCGAGGGCGTGTTCGTCGACCTCGCCCCGATCGCGCTCGAGGCCGGCCGCGACACCCCCGAGGCCGCCGCGGCGCTCCTGCGGATCGCGGAGCAGGCCGGTTCCGGCGCGATCCCGGGGTCCCTCGGGTACGACCCGCTCCTCGACCGCACCCAGGGCGGCACGGCGCTCGAGCAGGGGTACACCGACGCCCTGGTCGAGCACAGCAGGACGGCGGCGGCGAGTCACCCGCAGCTGCGCACCGTCGTGGCCGACGGGCTGCCCTACCACCGCGCCGGCGGGAGCGACGCCCAGGAGCTGGGTGCCGCGCTGGCCGCCGGCCTCCACGCCGTGCGCCTGCTCACCGACGCGGGCCTGAGCATCGACGAGGCCTTCGCCCGCATCGAGTTCCGCCTCGCCGCCACCGCCGACCAGTTCGCCACCCTCGCCAAGCTCCGGGCCGCTCGCCGCTGCTGGGACCGCATCGGCGAGGTCAGCGGCGCCTCCGAGCAGGCCCGGGGGATGGTCCAGCACGCGGTCACCTCGCCGGCGATGATCACGAAGCGCGACCCCTGGGTGAACATGCTGCGCACGACGGTCGCCGCCGTCGGTGCCGGGCTGGGCGGGGCCGACGCGGTCACCGTCCTGCCGTTCGACAGCGAGCTCGGCCGCCCCGACGAGGCCGCCCGCCGGCTCGCGCGCAACACCCAGGCGCTGCTGCTCGAGGAGTCGCACCTCGCGCACGTGATCGACCCGGCCGGGGGCTCCTGGTACGTCGAGTCGCTGACCGACGCTCTGGCCCACGCCGGGTGGGAGCAGTTCACGCGGATCGAGCGGGACGGCGGCATCACCGCCGAGCTCGACGGCGGCAGCCTCGCCGCCCGGCTCGAGGAGACGTGGGAGCAGCGCTCCCGGCGCCTGGCGCACCGCCGTGACCCGATCACCGGCGTCAGCGAGTTCCCGAACCTGCACGAGGAGCTCCCCCGCCGCGACCCGCGCCCGGACACCGACCACGAGGGCGGCCTGCCGCGCCGGCGCTACGCGGAGGTCTTCGAGACGCTCCGGGACCGCGCGGACGCGGCCGCGAGCCGACCGACCGTCTTCGTCGCCGCGATCGGCACGCTCGCCGAGTACACGGCGCGCGTCTCGTTCGCCGCGAACCTCTTCGGCGCCGGCGGGATCGCCACGACCGACGGGCCCGGCGGCACGGACCCGCAGGAGATCGCGACCGCGTTCCGCGCGGCGGGGACGTCCGTCGCGGTGATCGCGTCGTCGGACAAGAACTACGACGAGCACGCCGCCGACGTCGCGGCCGCCCTGCGCGAGGCGGGGGCGAGCCGCATCCTGCTGGCGGGGAAGAAGGACGTCGACGGCGTCGACGGCACCCTCTACGCCGGGTGCGACGCCGCCGCCGTCCTGCAGGACACCCTCGACGCCCTGGAGGTCCGATGAGCATCCCGAACTTCGGCGACGTCGAGCTCGGCACGCCCGAGGGAGCGTCGGGCGACTGGGAGGCCGCGCTCGAGGCCGCGACCGGCAAGGGCGCCGAGGACCTCGTGTGGGAGACCCCGGAGGGCATCGGCGTCAAGCCGCTCTACACCGAGGCGGACCTCGAGGGCCTCGACTTCCTGCGGACCTACCCGGGCATCACGCCGTTCCTGCGCGGGCCGTACCCGACGATGTACGTGACGCAGCCCTGGACCGTGCGCCAGTACGCCGGGTTCTCGACCGCCGCCGAGTCGAACGCCTTCTACCGCCGCAACCTCGCCGCCGGGCAGAAGGGGCTCTCGGTCGCGTTCGACCTGCCCACCCACCGCGGCTACGACTCGGACAACCCCCGGGTCTCGGGCGACGTCGGCATGGCCGGGGTGTCGATCGACTCGATCCTCGACATGCGCCAGCTGTTCGACGGGATCCCGCTGGACCGCATGTCGGTGTCGATGACCATGAACGGGGCCGTGCTCCCGGTGATGGCGCTCTACGTGGCCGCGGCCGAGGAGCAGGGGGTGTCGCCGGAGCAGCTGGCCGGGACCATCCAGAACGACATCCTCAAGGAGTTCATGGTCCGCAACACCTACATCTATCCCCCCAAGCCCTCGATGCAGATCATCTCGGACATCTTCAGCTACACCTCGGAGAAGATGCCCAAGTTCAACTCGATCTCCATCTCCGGCTACCACATCCAGGAGGCCGGGGCGTCGGCCGACCTGGAGCTGGCCTACACGCTGGCCGACGGGGTGGAGTACCTGCGGGCCGGGAGCAACGCCGGGCTGGACGTGGACAAGTTCGCGCCGCGCCTGTCGTTCTTCTGGGGCATCGGCATGAACTACTTCATGGAGATCGCCAAGCTGCGCGCCGCACGGCTGCTGTGGGCGAAGCTCGTGTCGTCGTTCGGCGCGACCAACCCCAAGTCGCTGTCCCTGCGCACGCACAGCCAGACGTCCGGCTGGTCGCTGACCGCCCAGGACGTCTACAACAACGTCGTCCGCACCTGCGTCGAGGCGATGGCCGCGACCCAGGGCCACACGCAGTCGCTGCACACCAACGCCCTGGACGAGGCGCTCGCGCTGCCGACCGACTTCTCCGCCCGCATCGCCCGCAACACCCAGCTGCTGCTGCAGCAGGAGTCGGGCACGACGCGCACCGTGGACCCGTGGGGCGGCTCCGCGTACGTCGAGCGGCTGACCCAGGAGCTCGCGCAACGGGCCTGGGCCCACATCCAGGAGGTCGAGTCCACCGGCGGCATGGCCCAGGCGATCGACGAGGGCCTGCCCAAGATGCGCATCGAGGAGGCCGCCGCGCGCACCCAGGCGCGGATCGACTCCGGCCGCCAGCCGCTGATCGGCGTCAACAAGTACCCGCTGACCTCGGGCGAGGACGTCGACGTCCTCAAGGTCGACAACGCCGACGTGCTGCGCCAGCAGGTGGAGCGGCTGAAGGAGCTGCGCGCCGACCGGGACGACGACGCCGTCCGCTCGTCGCTGGAAGCCCTGACGAACGCCGCCCGCGCCACGTCGGAGGGCACGAGGGGCAGCGACCTCGACGGCAACCTGCTCAAGCTCGCCATCGACGCCGCGCGGGCCAAGGCGAGCGTCGGCGAGATCTCCGACGCGCTCGAGGAGGTCTACGGCCGGCACCGCTCGGACGTACGGACGATCTCCGGCGTCTACCGTGACGAGGTGGGCGAGAACTCGGCCGTGGAGAACGCGCGCGCGGCGGCGCAGCGCTTCGAGGAGGCCGAGGGCCGCCGCCCGCGCATCCTCGTCGCGAAGATGGGCCAGGACGGGCACGACCGCGGCCAGAAGGTGATCGCGACCGCGTTCGCCGACCTCGGCTTCGACGTCGACGTGGGCCCGCTGTTCCAGACGCCCGGCGAGGTCGCGCGGCAGGCGGTGGAGTCGGACGTGCACGTCGTCGGCGTCTCGTCGCTGGCGGCGGGGCACCTCTCGCTGGTGCCGGCCTTGCGCGACGAGCTGAAGGAAGCGGGTGCCGAGGAGATCCTCATCGTCGCCGGCGGCGTCATCCCGCCCGGGGACCACGAGGAGCTGCTGGCCAACGGCGCCGCCGCGATCTTCGGTCCCGGCACGGTGATCGCGGAGGCGGCGACGCAGCTGCTCGGGACCCTGACCGAGCGTCTGGGTCACGGCTCGTCCTGACTTGACCAGGTCTGACCAGATAGACTGCCGTCGTGGCCGACCAGGTGAACGTCTACGAGGCGAAGACGCAGCTCTCGAAGCTGCTCGAACGCGTCGAGGCGGGCGAGGAGATCGTCATCGCCCGCAACGGGCGGCCGGTCGCGCGGTTGGTGCCGTCGCAGCGGAGCGGTCAGCAGGAGCCGCGACGGCTCGGCGGGTACGAGCACCTCATCGAGATGTCCGACGACATCAACGACGGTGATGACGAGATCGAGGCACTGTTCTACGCCGAGCCGATCGAACCGTCCGGCAAACACTGATGCGGTTGCTGCTCGACACGCACACGGTGCTGTGGTCCCTCGGTCGACCCGGGCGCGTCGGGGACGAGGCGCGCGCGGCGCTCACCGACTCGACGAGCGAGATGGTGGTCTCGGTCGTCTCACTGTGGGAGATCGCGATCAAGACCTCGATCGGCAAGCTTCGGGTCGATCTCGATGTCGAGGAAACCGTCGCCGGTCTCGGAATCTCCGTGCTCGATGTCCGGGCGGAGCACGCCCGGGCTGTCGCCGACCTCCCCCTCCACCACCGCGACCCGTTCGACCGGATGCTGGTGGCGCAGGCGCGGCAGGAAGGGCTGACGCTGGTCACGGCCGACCGGCGACTCGAGGCCTACTCCGTGGCGGTCCTGCGTGCGGACGCGTGAGGAGGGAGATTCCGTGAGCGACATCGACCTGGAGAAATACGTCGAGGGCGTCCGGTCCGGGTCGCGGCTCTGGATCGGCCGGGCGATCACGCTCGTCGAGTCGACGCGCCCCGACCACCGCGACGCCGCGCAGGAGCTGCTCGTCGAGCTGCTGCCGCACGCGGGCGGGGCGCGGCGGATCGGCATCTCCGGGGTGCCCGGGGTGGGGAAGTCGACGTTCATCGGCGCGATGGGCTCCACGCTGACGGCGCAGGGCAGCAAGGTCGCGGTGCTCGCCGTCGACCCGAGCTCGACGCGGTCCGGCGGCTCGATCCTCGGCGACAAGACCCGCATGGACGAGCTGGCGACCGACGACGACGCCTTCATCCGGCCCTCCCCGACGGCCGGGACGCTAGGCGGGGTCGCCAAGGCGACCCGGGAGACGATGGTCGTGATGGAGGCGGCGGGCTACGACGTCGTCATCGTCGAGACGGTCGGCGTCGGGCAGTCGGAGACCACCGTCGCGCAGATGGTCGACTCGTTCCTCTTCCTGACGCTCGCGCGCACCGGCGACTCCCTGCAGGGCATCAAGCGCGGCATCCTCGAGATCGCCGACGTCATCGCCGTGAACAAGGCGGACGGGCCGCACGCCCGCGAGGCGCAGCGGGCGGCCCGCGAGCTCGGGCAGGCGCTGGCGATGCTCCGCGGGGAGCGGGAGACGTGGAAGGTCCCGGTGCTGACCTGCAGCGCCGCGGAGCGGACGGGTCTCGACGACGTGTGGTCGGCGCTCGTGCGGCACCAGGAGCACCTCGAGGCCGAGGGCGGCCTGGCCGAGAAGCGCGCCCGTCAGCAGGTCGACTGGACGTGGCAGATGGTGCGCGACCGCCTGCTCGGCCGGCTGCAGGACCACCCGGCGGTCAAGGGGATGCGCAGCGAGCTGGAGCACGAGGTCGAGGCGGGGGAGCTCACGCCGGCGCTGGCGGCCGACCGGATCCTCGGGGCCTTCCTCGACGGCTCTTAATGAATCTTGGCTTATATAAGCCGAACCCGTAGGTTCTCGGGCATGGACGTCCAGTACGAGGTCAGCGCCACCCGCCGTGTCGTCGGCACCCGCACGCTCGCGGCCGGGGAGGCCGCCGTCGTGACCCTGAGCCGCGCGTTCCCCACCGACGTCGACGACCTGTGGTCCGCGTGCACCGAGGCCGACCGCATCGCCCGCTGGTTCCTCCCGGTCAGCGGCGAGCTGCGCCTGGGCGGGCGCTACCAGCTCGAGGGCAACGCGGGGGGCGAGGTCACCGCCTGCGACCCGCCGCGCGGCTTCGACGCCACGTGGGAGTTCGGCGGCGGCTTGAGCTGGATCGAGGTGCGGCTGACGGCCGAGGGCGCCGACGGCGCGCGCTTCACCCTCGCCCACATCGCGCACGTCGACGACGACCACTGGCGCACCTACGGCCCGGGCGCCGCGGGGATCGGCTGGGACCTCGGGCTGCTCGGGCTCGGGCTGCACCTCGGGTCGGGCGCGGGCGTCACGCCGGAGGACGCCGAGGCGTGGTCGGTGTCCGACGAGGGACGGGAGTTCATCACGCGGTCGGGGCGGGCGTGGGCCGCGGCGAGCGCCGCGTCGGGCCTCGACGCCGCCGACGCCGAGGCCCGGGCGGACCGGACGATCGCGTTCTACACCGGCGCGGAGGTCTGAGACGGCCGCGGGGTGGATCAGCCGAGCTCGCGCAGGGCCGCGAGGACCACGTCCGGCGCCTCCTCGGGCAGGAAATGGCCGGCGTCGACCGGGCCGCCGCGCACGTCGTCGGCCCACTCCCGCCAGACCGCGAGCGGGTCGTACCAGGCCTCGACCGCGCCCGTCGCGCTCCAGAGCACGTGCACGGGGCAGCGCAGGTTCCCCGCGCCCCGGTCGGCCTCGTCGTGCTCGACGTCCGCGCTCGCCGCCGCGCGGTACTGCTCGCAGATCGCGTGGACGCGCGCGGGGTCGCGGAACGTCGCCGTGTACCGCTCGCGCAGCCAGGGCGGGAAGACGGCGGGGTCGTCGGACCAGGAGTCGAGCATGTGGTCGACGAGGACGTCCGGGGCGCCGAGCACGAGGCGCTCGGCGACGGGTTCGGGGGCCGCGAGCATCGACCAGACCCAGTAGCCCAGCGCGAACTCGCGGTCGGCGCGCGCGAAGGCCTCGGCGGTGGGGACGACGTCGAGCACGGCGAGCGCGCTGACGTGATCGGGGTGGTCGAGGGCGAGGCGGTACGCACAGCGGGCGCCGCGGTCGTGGCCCGCGACGGCGAAGCGCTCGTGGCCCAGCGCGCGCATCACCGCGAGCTGCTCGGCGGCGAGCGCGCGCATGCTGTGGTCGTTCACGCCCGTGCCGCTCCCGCTGCCGCCGTAGCCGCGCAGGTCGGTGACGACGACGGTGTGGTCGGCGGCGAGCGCGGGCGCGACGTCACGCCACATCAGGTGGGTCTCCGGGATGCCGTGCAGGAGCAGCACCGGGGGCCCGGAGCCGCCGACGCGGCCGTGGATCGTCGTGCCGCCGACGGTCACGTCGACGACGTCGAAGCCGGGAAAGAGGGACACCCGCGACCTCCTCCGGTGGACGAGGCCAGGAGGAGCTCTCCGGGACGCGGCGTCCGGCACGCCCACCCGGGACCTTACGGGAGCGGGGCGTTGACAGGGTTCTCGGCGCGTCCCGACCCTGGTCGCACGCCGCCGCGTCACCCCAGGGGCGGTCGGACCCCCGGGAGGTCGTGTCGATGTCCTCCGTCGCGCCCACCGCCGACTGGGTCGATCCGCCGGCCATGCTGCGGGACCCCTACGAGACCTACGCGCGGTTGCGTGCGCTCGGACCGGTGGTGCTGGTGCCGGCGATGGGGCGCCACCTCGTCACCGGGTCCGCGGCGTGTCGCGCCGTCGAGGCCGATCAGGCCACCTACTCGGCCGACGTCAGCGGCGGCGGCGCGACGATGGCCCGGGCTCTCGGCGCGAAGCCCATGCTGCGCAAGGACGACCCGGAGCACGCGGTGGAGCGGGCCCCGGTCAACGCCGGCCTGCGGGCGAAGAGTGTCCGCGCCGCCTGGGCGCCGCGTTTCGAGCACAACGCGCGCATCCAGCTCGACGTCCTGCGCGGACAGGGGCCGGAGCACGCCGAGCTGAACCGCGACTACGCGGCGCCCGTCGCCGCACGGAACCTCGTCGACCTGCTCGGCCTGCCCGAGGCCACGCCCGAGGAGATGGAGCGCTGGTCCCACGCCTTCATCGCGGGGATCGGCAACCTCCACGACGACCCGGACCTCTGGGCGCGCTGCGACGACGCGCAGCGGGAGGTCGACGACCACCTCGACGCGCTGCTCCCGCACCTGCGGCGCCATCCCGACGCGTCGATGACGTCGGCGCTGGTCAACGACGGGCTCGCCGAGCCCGCGGTGCGCGCCAACGTGAAGCTGACGATCTCCGGGGGCATGAACGAGCCCCAGCACATGATCACCAACATGGTGTGGGCGCTGAGCCGGCACCCCGAGCAGCGTGACCGTGTCCTCGCCGATCCGTCGCTCTGGCCGGTGGTGTTCGACGAGGCGCTGCGGTGGCTCTCCCCGATCGGGATGTACCCGCGGGAGACGACGCGGGCGACCGTCCTCGACGGCGTCGCGCTGCCGGGCGGGGCGATCCTCGGCGTCGTGATCGGCGCGGCCAACCGCGATCCCGCCGCGTTCGACCACCCCGAGCGCTTCGACATCACCCGGACGCGACGGGCGCACCTGGGGTTCGGGAGCGGGGTGCACCTCTGCGTCGGCCACTGGGCCGCGCGCATCGCGATCGGCGAGATCGCCGTCCCGCGGCTCTACGAGGCCCTGCCCGGCCTGCGGACCGACACCCGTCGCGACGAGGCGTGGTTCGGCTGGGTGTTCCGCGGCCTGACCGACCTCCCCGTCACCTGGGACTAGTTGCTGATCGCGGGCGCCGCGCCGACGAAGCGGTCGTCGGTGAGCTGGTCGACGAGGAACGCGGCGACGTCGGTGCGCGCCATCGGCGTCCCGACGCGGTCGCGTCCGAGGAACCCGGCGCGCAGCGTGCCGTTCGAGGGGATGTCGATCGGCGCGGTCATCCGCGCGAGCGTCCAGTCCAGGTCCGACGTCGTGACGACCTCGCTCATGCCCTGGACCTCGCGGAGCGCCCCCGGGATGAGCAGGCCGATGCCGACGGGGACGAGGCGGTCGAGCAGGCTCGGGCGGTCGCGCGGGTCGGGGACGCTGACGGTGGCCAGCGCGATCAGGCGGCGCACCCCGGACTCGTGCATGGCGTCCACGATCGTCCGCGTCGCCGCCGTGAGCGGGCCGCTGCGCAGGAACGGGTCGATCGGCGGGCCGAGCGCGCTGATCACCGCGTCAGCGCCGTCGACGGCCTTGCGGATGGCGGGCGCGTCGTCGAGCTCGGCGACGATCACCTCGAGGTCATCGTCGGTGATCTCGAGCTTCTCGGGCGAGCGGACGAGCGCCGTGACGTGGTGCCCGGTCGCGAGCAGCCGCCGCACGACGTGCCGGCCGATCTTGCCCGTGCCCCCGAACACCGTCACGTCCATCCGGCCGGATACCCCGCGTGCGGGCACCCGGTCCGTGGCGGCGCTCACGTTCCCGCGGCCTCATGTGAGCGAACTCTGGGGCTATAGGCCCAAAGTTCGCTCACGTACCGGTGCGGACCCCGCGCGAGAGGGTCGGCCAGAGCGCGTCGGGGCCGCCCGCGGCGAGCGTGCGACCGAGGTCGGTGGCCCAGGCCCGCTCGCCGCCCCACTCGTCGCGCCACGACCACAGACGCCGGGTGAGCACGCCGAGCGCGAACTCGCGGGTCACGCCCATCGCGCCGGTGGCCTGGTGCGCGGCGGCGGCCACGAGCCCCGCCGCCTCCGAGGCGACGGCGGCCGCGGCGGCGACGTCGAGCGCGTCGGGCTCGCCCTCCCCGGCGCCCACGGCGGCCGACCGGGCGGCCATCGCGGCCATCTCGGCCTGCTCGGCGATGCGCACGATGTGGTCGGCGACGGCCGGGAACCGCGACACCGGGCGGCCGAACTGCACCCGCTCGCCGGTGTAGGTCACGGTCACCTCGAGGACCCGCCGGGCCGCGCCGGCGATCATCGCGGCGCGGGCCAGCGCGCCACGCCGCGCCAGCAGCTCCCGGGTGTCCGCGGGGACGGGTGCGGTCGCCTCGGGGACGACGCCGTCGAGGTCGACGGACTCCCGGGGCTCCCCGGCGAGGTTGTGGCCGGGGCTGACGGCGGCGCTCCCCGGGTCCACGACGGCGACGACCGGACCGTCGGGACCCTCGGCCAGCACGGCGAGTCGTGTCGCCGCGGACGCCCACGCCACCCGCGCGAGCCGTCCGCTCAGGGCGCCGTCGGTCAGGCTCACCGCGCCCGTCCCCGTCGTCAGTGGCCCGTCGGGGAGGGGGAGTCCGGCGGCGGCGAGGAGGCGCCCGGCGAGCAGGCCCGTCTCGGCGAGCGGGACGGGTGCGGCCGCCGCTCCGGCCGCCTCGAGCACCGCGCACGCCTCGGCCACCGAGCCGCCCACGCCCCCAGCGGCCTCGGGCACCCCGACGGTCGTGAAGCCCCCGGCGTGCAGCGGCTCCCAGACGGACGCGGCCCAGCCGTCGCGCTCCGCGGCCTCGAGCACCTCGGGGGTGGCGCGGTCGGTGAGCAGGTCGACGACGGCGTCACGGACCTCGGCCAGGTCGTTCGTCGCCGTCATCGGGACCCCTTCGTCAGCGCCTTGGCCGCGATCCCGCGCAGGACCTCGGTCGTGCCGCCGCGCAGCGTCCACGTCGGCGCGTTCAGCACGCACTCGGCGAGCAGCCGGTCGAACATCGTCGGGCCGCCGGGGTCGATCTCCCCGCCCGCCGCGTCGCGGAGCGTCTCGACCACCTGCTGCTCGAACGTGGTGCCGATGTCCTTGACCAGCGAGGCCTCCACGGCCGGCGCCTCGCCCTGGTCGAGCGAGCGGGCGACGGCCACGGACAGCTGACGGATCGTCCAGAGCTGGGCGCCGACCCGCCCGATCGCCGCGGCGCGGACGTCGTCGACGTCACGGCCGAACGCTGCGAGGAACGCGCGGTAGAGCCCGAGGATCGACAGGTAGCGGTCCGGCCCCGAGCGTTCGTGCGCGAGCTCGGCGGTGACCTGCGCCCAGCCCTGCCCGACCTCGCCGAGCACCCGCTCGTCGGGCACGAACACGCCGTCGAGCACGACCTCGTTGACGTGCTCCTCGCCGTCGATCAGCGGGATCGGCGAGACGTGCACGTCGTCGTCGGACAGGTCGACGATGAGCTGCGAGAGCCCGGCGTGGCGGTCGCCGGCCTCGCCCTGGGGCGTGGTGCGGCACAGCATCGCGGCGAAGTGGTTGAGGTGCGCGTTGGTGGTCCACACCTTCGTGCCCGACACGCGCCAGCCGCCCTCGACTCGTGTGGCCGCCGTGCGCACGGACGCGAGGTCGGAGCCGGCGTCGGGCTCGCTCATGCCGAGCGAGAACCAGCACTCGCCGGCGGCGATCCGCGGCAGGAACCACTCCCGCTGCTCCTCGGTGCCGAAGCGCAGGAAGGCGGGCGCGGACTGGCGCTCGGCGATCCAGTGGGCGGCGATCGGGGCGCCGGCGGCCAGCAGCTCCTCGATGACGACGAACCGGCGCACGGTGCTCGCGCCGGCGCCGCCGTACCGCGTCGGGATCGACATGCCGACCCAGCCGCGCTGCGCGAGCGTGCGGGTGAACTCCGGGTCGTGGCGGCCGCCGAGGCCCAGGCCGGGGCGGAAGTCCGGCGGGAGGGTCTCGGCCAGGAAGCCGCGGACCTCGTCGCGGAGCTTCTCCTCGTCGGCCGACAACGGGGTCGGGTCGAAGATCATGGTGTCTCCCTGTCCGCGCGCCGGCGCTGGCTCCACATCTGGGTGGCGCGCTCGAACTCCACCGCCGCGTCCCACGGCAGGCCCGGCGGCCCGGTCTCGGTGCGGAACGAGCGGACGGCCTCGCGGGCGAGGTCGGGGTCCGTCGCCGGGACGGCGGCCAGGGCGAGGGCGGTGTCCTCGACCTCCGCGTCGTCGACCGCCCGCCACGCCAGGCCCAGCTCGGCGGCGCGCGTGCCGTCGATCTCCTCGCCGAACAGGCCCAGCGCCGACGCCGCCTCGCGCCCGGCGGTGCGGCTCGCGATCGTGAAGAAGCCGCCGCCGGGGTGCAGGCCGATGCGCAGGAAGCCGGCGATCAGACGCGCGTTGCGCGCGACCACCCGCAGGTCGGTGGCCAGCATGAGGTTGAGGCCCGCCCCGACCGCGGCGCCGCGGACGGCGGCGATCGTCGGGACCGCGAGCGTGCCAACGCGGCGGAAGGCGCCGTAGACCGCGCCGGTGTCGCGGAACGCGCCGTCCTCGGCCTGGTCGGCGCCCGGGTTCCAGGTGCGGCGGTCGGCGCCGCTGCAGAACGTCCCGGCGGCGCCGCGGACCACGGCCGCGCCGACGGTGCGGTCGGCGTCGACGGTGTCGCAGGCGTCGGCGAGCTCGCGGCCCATCGCCGGCGTGAGGCCGTTGCGGACCTCGGGCGAGTCGACGGTCAGCACCGCGACGCCCTCGGTGATCTCGAGACCGATGCTGCCCACTACGTCTCCGTCCTCAGCACGTCGACCGCGACGGCGTGTCGCGGATACGAGCGTGTGGCGATCCTGGTCCTATCGGCGTGCTGTCTTGGATCTGCCAGGAAAGCCGCATCGCTCGAACTCCCGGCCGGCAGACAGACCAACGGGTTGACCTCCAGTTCGCCGAGCCCGGGGACGGCCGCCGCGCGGGAGATGCGCACGACCGCGTCGACGGCCGCGTCGAGGTCCACCCCGGGTGCCCCGCGGTGGCCGGCGAGCAACGGCCAGCAGCGCAGCGAGCGCAGCAGCCCCAGTGCCGTGGCCGCGTCGACCGGGGCGAGGGCGTGCGCGACGTCGTGGTGGACCTCGGTCGCCGTGCCACCGTGCCCCACCGTGAGCACCGGGGGCCAGCCGTCGCGCCCGCCGTCGACGGCGACGAGCAGTTCGACGCCGGACGGGACCTGCTCCTGGACGATCACCCCGGTGACGCCGGGCAGGCCGGCGAGCTCGGCGTGCACGGCGGCCGCGTCGTCGGTGCGGACCCCGAGGCGCACCGCGCCGGCCTCGGTCTTGTGGTCGAGGCCCTCGGCCTTGAGGACGGCGGTGCCGCCGAGCTCGGCGACGGCCACCGCCGGCTCGGTCGTCACGATCGACCGTGGCCGCGCGACCCCCAGCGCGTCGAGCAGCGCCCAGCCGTCGCCGGACACGGGGTCGGCGGCGTCGGCGGGATCCGGGGCCGGCGCGGGCTCGCGGGCGACGGCGTCGAGGACGCGGACCGCGAGCGTGATCGAGGAGAACACCGGGATGCCCGCGTCGCGGAGCACGGTGCGCGCCGGGGTGGTGCCGTCCTCGCCGGCCATCCAGGCCACGGCGACGGGCGGGGCGTCGGGACCCTGCTCGGCGACGGTCGCGACCAGGTCGCGGGCGAGCGCGGTGGCGGTGTCGCCGACGAGCATGGTCAGCAGCACGAGCACCGCGTCCACGGCGGCGTCCGCGCGCACGAGCCCGCAGACCTCACCGAAGCCCCCGCCGACGTTGAACAGCTGGGCGGTGACGTCCACGGGGTTGGCGACCGCGCCGAACGCCGGCACGAGGCGGGTGAGCTTCTCCTGGGTCGCGGCGGTCAGTTCCGGGACCTCGAGCCCGGCCTCGCTGGCCCGGTCGGCGGCGAGGATGCCCGCGCCGCCGGAGCTGGTCACGAGCCCGAGGCGTCGCCCGGCCGGTGCGCGGCGCCCGCGGAGCAGGACGGCCGCGGCGAGCAGCTCCTCGACGTCGTCGACGAGCACGACGCCGTGGCGGCGCGACACGAGCGTGAACGCGGTGTCGTCGCCGAGCATCGCCCCGGTGTGAGAGACCGCCGCCCGCCGCCCCGGCGCCGAACGCCCCGAGCGCAGCACCACCAGCGCGGTGCCGTGCGCGGCGGCCTCGGCGGCGAGCGCGGCGTAGTCGTCCGGGTCGGGCAGCGACTCGGCGTAGACGGTGAGGACGTCGACCGCGGGGTCGGCGACGAGGTGGCGGCCGACCTCGGTGAGGCCCACGTCGGCCTCGTTGCCGGTGGAGACCCAGGCGGTGAGGTCCAGCCCGCGTTCGGCGGCGACGTCGAGCACCGAGCCGCCGATCGCCCCGCTCTGGCCGACGTAGGCGATGCCGCTCGAGCCGGTCAGCGGGCGCTCGCCGGCGCTGGTGAACGTGGCGAACAGGCGGCTGCGGGCGTCGTAGATCCCCTGGCAGTTCGGGCCGAGGACCCGCGTGCCGGCGGCCCTCGCGGCGGCGACGAGCTCGTCCTGGAGCGCCCGTCCCTCCGGGCCCACCTCGGCGAAGCCCGACGCGAACACGATCACCAGGGCCGCGCCGGCGGCGCCGGCCTCGGTGACCGCCGCGACCGCGCGCTCGGCGGGCACCAGGGCGAGGACGAGGTCGACCCCGCCCGGGATGTCGGCGAGCGACGCGGCGCACGGGACGCCGCCCAGCTCGGCGTACTTGGGGTTGACGGGGTGCACCGTGCCGGTGAAGCCGCGCTCGACGAGCCAGCGCAGCGGGCGGGCCATCGGGTTGTCCGCGCGGCCCGTGGCGCCGACGAGGGCCACCGAGCGCGGCGCCAGGACGCGTGCCCAGTCGGTGGGCGGCGGTGCATCCGTCACGACCCGAACCTAGGTCGCCGGGTCGGCGAGGCACAACCGATCGAACATCATTTGGTATCCAATCCCTGCAAGGGTGGGACGGAACGCCCACGGCACGCGTCCGCCACTACGCTCGGCGCCCGGGGTGATGCGCCGTGACCGGGACCGACGTCGAGCCCGCCCGCCGGGCGACCAGCGTGCAGCGGGCCGTCGAGGAGATCCGCCGCATGCTGCGCTCGCGCGAGCTCGTGCCCGGCCAGCAGGTGCGCCAGGAGACCCTGGCCGCGCGGCTCGGGGTCAGCCGCATCCCGGTGCGCGAGGCGCTCAAGACGCTCGAGGCCGAGGGTGTCATGCGCCACGAGCCGCACGTCGGCTACGCCGTGGCCCGGCTCAACGCCGACGAGCTCGCGCAGGTCTACCTCATGCGCCGCGCGCTCGAGACCGAGGTGCTCCGCGCCCTGCCCCGGCTCACCGGCGACCAGCTGCGTCACCTCACGACCCTGAACGAGGCGATCACCGAGCAGGTCGAGAACGTCGACGTCGCCGGCATCGTCGCGGCCAACGTGGCCTTCCACTTCGCGATGTTCCGGCTCTCCGGGCTCGACCTGGTGGTCGACGAGATCGACCGGCTCTGGCGGCGCAGCGAGCCCTACCGCACGGTGCACCTCTACGACTCCGCCGGCCGGGCCCGGGTCGTCCGCGAGCACCGCAAGATGATCACCGCGCTGCGGCGGGGGGACAACGCCGCGGTGGTCGCGCTGATGGACGCCCACCGCGAGGTGACGGTGGCCGACCTGCACGCCGCGCTCGGTCTCCCACCCCACGCGTAGCCGAGATCGTATCCAATCTTCTCTGGACTTCCGCCGTGTGACCCACCTAACCTCCGCCGCGAGAGACGGCGCGCAGCGACGCGCGGTCCGGAGCGGAGGAGCGCCATGACCGCCGAGCAGGACCGCCCGGGAACGTCGGCGGGTGCGACCGCCACGGCGGCGCCCGGCACGGCACCACCGGAGTACACGCCGGGGGAGCGACGGCGGATCCTCGGCGCCGCCTGCCTGGGCTGGGGCATGGAGTACTTCGACTTCATGCTCCCGACGCTGCTCGCCGGCGCGATCATGAAGTTCTACGGCGTCTCGGCCGGGGTGTTCGGGGTCGCGATCGCGGGCCAGCTCGTCGGGTCGGCGATCGGCGGCGTGCTCTTCGGCTGGCTCGGCGACCGCTACGGCCGCCGGCGCACGCTGATCTGGTCGATCCTCATCTACTCGGTCGCCACCGGGCTCGTGTTCCTCGCGCCGAACTTCGCCGTCTTCCTCGTGCTGCGGATCCTCGCCGGCGTCGGCACCGGCGGCGAGTGGGCGGTCGGGTTCGCGTGGCTCAACGAGGCGTGGGCGCCGAAGCGCCGCGGCCTCGGCGGCGGCCTGGTGCAGGCGTCGCTGTGGCCGGCCTACGCGCTCGCGGTGCTCGTCGCCCAGGTCGTCGTCGACTGGCGGTGGGCGTTCCTGATCGGCGTGGTGCCCGCCCTGGCGTGCGTGTGGATCCGCTACGCCTGCCGCGAGTCGCGCCAGTGGGAGGAGCTGCAGGCGCGTCGCGCCGCGGGCCTGCTCACCGAGGCCACCGCCGCGAAGGCCAACCGGTCGACGTGGCGCCAGCTCGTGTCCCGGGACTCGCTGCCCATCGTCCTCGTCGGCCTGGTGGTCGCCTTCGGCGCGCAGTGGGTGCCCTACACCGCGACGGCGTGGATGCCGTCGATGCTCAAGAGCGACCTCGGCTTCGACGCGGGCTCGGCGAGCCTCGTGCTCTACATCGCGTCCGCGGTGTCGTTCGTCGGCTTCATCCTCGCGGGCTGGCTCTCGGACCGCTGGGGTCGCCGGCCGGTGTTCGTCGCGTTCGCGGCCCTGCAGACCGTGACGTTCGCGGTGATGCTCTTCCTGGCGCTCGCCGGGACCGGGCTCGGCAACTTCGTCTGGCTCTACCTCGCCTCGAGCCTGTTCCTCGGCTACTTCGGCATCTTCGGGGTCTGGTTCGGCGAGCTGTTCCCGACGCGCATCCGCTCGCTCGGCTCGGCGTCGGCCTACAACGTCGGCCGGGGCCTCTCGGGCATCGGGACGATCATCGGCGGCGTCGTCGCGACGAGCGCGGGCTACGGGATCGCCGTCGGCATCGCCGTCGTGGGCGCCGCGATCGTCACCGTCGCCGCCCTGTTCCTGCGCGACCGCGCCGGCCGCGTCATCACCGCCGACGAGTGAGGGAGACCGACACCGTGCCCGAGCCGCACTACGAGGTCCTGGGTCCGCTGGGCCCGCGCACCGTCGGCGAGGTCGCCGAGCACGAGCGCCCGGCGTCGCTGGCCGGGCGGCGCGTCGCGTACCTGTGGGACGAGCTGTTCCGCGGCCCGGAGATGTTCGAGGTGATCTCCGAGGTCGCCAGGGACCGCCACGGCGACGTCGCGTTCGTCGGCTGGGAGGAGTTCGGCAACTTCCACGCCTCCGCGGCCGAGGAGCGCCGGGTGCTCGAGGCCCTGCCCGAGCTGCTGCGCGCCCACCGCGTCGACCTCGTCGTCGCCGCGGTGGGTGCTTGAGGCTCCTGCATGCCTGCCGTGATGCGGGCAGCGGCCACCGCCGAGCGCGCCGGGGTGCCGGCGATCGCGATCGGCGGCGCGGGGTTCGAGGGCATGGGACGCGCCGTCGGGAAATCCCTCGGCGTGGGTCACGTCCCGATCGTCAGCTACCCCGGGGTGATCCTCACCGACCCCACCGAGGTGTTCCGGACCAAGATGCGCGAGCAGGTCGCGCCGGCGGTGGTCGACGCGCTCGTGGCGGGGGACGGAGCGCGGGAGCAGGGCAGCACGCGGTCGTCCTCGGTCGACGCACCGGCGTCCGTCGAGCACGGGGCCACCGAGATCGTCGCGCGCGGCGACCTCGAGGAGATCACCGAGCACTTCGAGGCCCGCGGCTGGACCGACGGCCTGCCGGTCGTGCCGCCCACCCCGGAGCGCGTCGCGGCGTTCCTCGCGCACACCGACCAGGACCCCGACTCCTCCCTCGGTGAGCTCGCGCCCGACCTGCGCCGGGCCACGGTGCGCAGCGTCGCGGTCAACGGGGTCATGGCCGGCTGCCGGCCCGAGGACATGCCGGTCCTGGTGGCGATCGTGGAGTGCGTCGCCGACCCGGTGTTCCGGGTGCAGGACGCCGGGTCGACGCCCGGCTGGGAGTCGATCGTGGTGCTCTCGGGCCCGGTCGTCGAGCGGCTCGGGTTCCACAGCGGCACCGGCGCGATGCGGGTCGGGCGGCGGGCGAACACCGCGGTCGGGCGTTTCCTGCGGCTCTACCTGCGCAACGTCGCCGGCCTGCGGATCCCGCCCGGGGAGACCGACCAGGGCGCGATCGCGTCGACGTTCCACGTCGCCCTCGCCGAGGACGACGCGGCCGTGCGGGCCCTGGGCTGGCCGTCGTTCCGGGCCGACCGCGGCTTCGCCGACGGCGACAGCGTCGTCACCGTCCAGAGCGTCGTCGCCGTCAGCGCACCGATCTACTCGGGCGGCGAGTCCGCCGCGGACCACCTCGACGCGCTGACGACGATCTTCGGCAACGCCATCGGGCCGTGGGCCTACACGGGCCTCGAGTTCGGCGCGTTCCACCCGCTGCTGGTGCTCGGGCCGGCCGTGGCCCGGGCGCTGGCGGGCTTCGGCGTCGACAAGGACGCGCTGCGGGCGCACCTCGCCGAGCACATGCGCGTGCCGGTGCGCCAGCTCCAGGCGTGTGCCTGGAACGTCGGCTCGACGAGCTTCGACCTCGACGCCGCCGTCGCGGACGGCGAGCTCGACGAGCGCTACGCGGGCACCGACCCGGACCGTCTCGTCCCGATGGTGCCGCGTGCCGCCGACATCGGGATCGTGCTCGCGGGCAACCCGAGCCGGAACCAGTCGCGCGGCTTCGTGCAGAACCACGTCCAGGGTGTGCCGGTGAGCCGGCGGATCGAGGAGGACCCTTCGTGACGACCGACTGGGACGTGGCCGTCGTGGGCGCCGGCATCGCCGGGCTCACCGCAGCCCGCGCGTGCGCCGACCGGGGGCTGCGGGTGGTCGCCCACGACGCGCTCGCCCCCGGCGGGCAACTGATCAACCTCGGCCCGCTCGCCGACTGGCCCGGTCCGGCGACGACAGGGCCCGACCTCATGAGCGCGCTGCTCACCGACGTCATGGAGCGCGGCGTCGAGATCGCCTACGGCGAGGTCACCGGTCTGCGCACCGATCCGCTCACCGTCGACGGCGCCGAGGGGCCGGCGTCGGCGCGGGCGGTCGTCGTGGCCACCGGCCGCAGCCCCGGGCGCCTCGACGTCGCGGGCGCCGAGGAATGGGAGGGCCGCGGGCTCTCCCACTGCGCCACCTGCGACGGGCCGCTGCACGCCGGGCGCGAGGTGGTGGTCGTCGGCGACGACGAGTGGACCGCCCACGAGGCACTCGAGCTCGCCGGGATCGCGAAGCGGGTCACGGTGGTGAGCGCGCGGCCGAGCTGGCCGGCGGCGCTCGACCGCCGGCTCACCGACGCGGTGGACGTGCGGCGCGGGACGGTCGCGTCCCTCGCGGGCGAGGGCACCCTCGGCGCGGTGCACCTGGCCGACTCCGACGTCGTCGAGGCCTCGGGGATCTTCGTCTACACCCACGCGGAGCCCCGCACAGCGCTGCTCGACGGGTTGCCGGCCGACGCGCCGGTCTGGTCGGCCGGAGACGTCACCGGCGCCGACCGTCACCTGCTCACCGCCGCCGCGGACGGCCTGCGCGCCGGCCGGGCCGTCGTCGCCCACCTCGAGGAGAGCTGATGCGCATCGTCGACCCCACGTCCGGAGTCGCGTCCGAGGCCACCGCCGCCGTGGCGGCTTCCGAGGCCCCGGCCGGCGGGTTCTGCGGCCTGTCCAACTCCAAGCCCGGGGCCCACGACCTCCTCGAGGCCATCGGACGCAGGCTCGCCGACGACCACGGTCTCGGTCCGAACGGTCTGGAGGCCAAGCCGAGCGCCGCGGTCGGCGCCGACCCGAAGCTGCTCGACCACCTCGCCGCGCAGTACCGGCTCGCGGTCGTCGCCATCGGCGATTGAGGCTCGTGCTCGTCGTGGAGTCTCCACGACTCGCTCGAGCTCGAGCGCCGCGGCGTGCGCTCGATCCTCGTGGTCACCTCGTCGTTCCTGCCGCTGGTCACCGCCCAGGCGAAGGCGCGCCGCGCCGACCCCCGGCTCGTCGTCGTCGACCACCCGATCGGCGGGCTCTCGCCGGAGGAGTTCGCCGGACGCTCCGACGCCGCGTACGCCGGGGTCGTCGCCGAGCTGCGGTCGATGGGAGAGATCTCGTGAGTGATGTCGTCGATCTGCCCGACGTCGACGACGCCTGGGCGTGGGCGGCGGCCTGCGAGGAGCGCGGGTGGGGCGACGGGCTGCCGACGGTCCCGCCGACCGAGGAGCGGGTCGCGGCGATGCTGGCCGCGGCGCCCGCCGCGGCCGATCTCGGGCCCCTACCGCCGCGCGGCGTCACCCCGACCCCGCGCTCGGTCGCGGCGAACGCGGTGATGGCCGGGTGCCGGCCCGCGGACATGGCGGTGCTGCTCGCCGCGCTCGCCGCGGTGCAGGACGAGGCCTACAACCTGCACGGCACGCTCGCGACGACCCACCCGTGCGCGCCGATGGTCATGGTCTCCGGTCCGGCGCGCGCCGAGCTGGGGTTCAACGCCGGGGGCAACTGCCTCGGGCCGGGCACGCGCGCCAACGCCGTGGTCGGCCGGGCGCTGTCGCTGGTGCTGCAGCACGTCGGCGGGGCGACCCCGGGCGTCCTCGACCGCAGCACCCAGGGCTCGCCGGCGAAGTACACGTTCTGCTTCGCCGAGTCCGACGAGTCGCCCTGGCCGTCGTTCGCGGTGCGGCGCGGGTTCGGTGCCGAGCAGAGCCTCGTGTCCGTCATGGCCGCCGAGCCGCCGCACAACGTCAACGACCACGGCAGCACCACCGGCGCGGAGATCCTGCTGACCGTCGCCGGGACGATGGCCCAGCCGGGGTCGAACAACGTCTACGTCCGGGGCCCGCACCTGCTGCTGCTCGGACCGGAGCACGCCGCGACGCTGCACCGTGACGGCTGGTCGCCCGACAGCATCCGGGCGCACCTCTGGGAGAACGCCCGCATCCCGGTCGAGCACGTCTCGGAGGGCAACCGGCGGCAGTTCGTCGAGTGGGGCGTCGAGGCCGACGGCGACGCGTACACCGTCAGCGACGCGCCCGAGAACCTGCACATCGCCGTGGCGGGCGGCGCGGGGAAGCACTCGGCGTGGATCCCGTCGTTCGGGGGGACGGAGCTGGTGTCGCGGGTCGTGCCGGGGTGAGCGACGAGGAGGACGTCGGCGACGGGTTGCCCGTCGTGGCGGCGACGCCGCCGCGGGTCGCGGCGATGCTCGGGTCGACCCCGGACACGGACGCCGTGCTCGGGCTCGTGCCGCCGCTGTTCGGGGAGCTGACGGCGCGCGGCGCGGCCACCGCGTGCGTGCTCGCCGGCGCCCCGGTCGGCGCGCTGCCCGTCGTCCTCGCCGCTGCCCGGGCCGCCCTGGCGCCCGAGCTGAACCTGCTCGGCGTGGCCACCACGACGGGCACGCCGGCGGTCGCGCTCGTCGTCGCCGGGCCCGTCGCCGACCGGCTCGGCCTGACCCACGGCACCGGCCTGCTCGGGCCCGGCCCGCACACCAACGGCGCCGTCGGCCGCGCGCTCGCGCTCACCCTCGCCACGGCCGGCGGCGTCCGTCCCGGCGAGACGACCATGGCCACCACGGCCCAGCCGGCCCGCTACACGTGCTGCCTCGTCGAGGACCCCGCCGGGCCGTGGGGCACGCTCGCCGCCCGCCGGGGCGCGGGCGCGGGGGACGCCGTCACCGTGGTCCCGGTCGGCGGCACGGCCGAGGTGCTGCCCCGCGACGACCTCGCCGACCCGGACGCCCTGCTCGCGCCGCTGGGCGACGCCCTCGCCGGCGCGGTCCTCGCGGCCGGCGACCTCACCCGCGGGCGGTCGATGACCCAGGTGCTCGTGCTCCCGCCCGAGGTGGCGACCCGGCTGGCGCCGTCCCTGCCGACCGCCGACGACCTGGTCGCGGCGCTGCGGGACCGGGGCGACGCGGCGCTGCGCACCCGCGCCGGCCGCGAGGACCTGGGCGTGGCCGCCGAGATCGCCCCGATCGTCGCCGGCGGCCCCGGCATCAAGATGCTCCACCTGCCCGGCTGGATCGGCGGCAGCCAGGCCGTCACCGTCCCCATGTGAGCGAACTTTGGTGCTATAGCCCCAAAGTTCGCTCACATAGGGGTCAGGCGCGGGTCGTCGGGTCGCGGGCGGGGACGACGACGGTGGCGGCGGTGTGGGCGGGGGCGCCGCGGACGCTGACCCGGTCGACGACCTGGAAGTCCGCGCGCCAGTCGGTGGGCGTGACCGTGCTGCGCACGTAGCCCCGCCGGCGGTCGAGCACCGTGATGTGCGGGTTCTCGGCGAGCAGCGCGGCGTCGCCGGGCTCGCGGGCGCGGCCGTCGCCCCCGGAGCTGATCGAGGTGGTCACGAGCTCGGTCGCGACGACCGGGGACGCCGGGTCGCTCGGGTCGGCGTGCAGGGCACACGCGTGGTGGGCGTGCACGTCGCCGGTGACGATCACCGGGTTGGACGTGCCCGCGGCGACGAGGTGGTCGCGCAGGGCGTCGCGCTCGACGGCGCAGTCGTCCCAGGAGTCCTCGTCGAGACCGACCGCCGCACCCGCGGTCAGGTCGCGCGGGGAGAAGAACACCTGCTGGGCGAGCACGTTCCACCGCGCGGTCGGCCCGGCGAGCCCGCGCCACAGCCAGGCGCGCTGCTCGGCGCCGAGCATCGTGCGCGACGGGTCGCGCGGGTGCTCCGGGTCCTGGTCGCTGCGGTACTGGCGGGTGTCGAGCAGGTGCACGTCGAGCAGGTCGCCGAACGTGAGCCGGCGGTGCATGCGCATGGCCGGCCCGTCGGGTCGTTGCGCCCGCCGCAGCGGCATGTGCTCCCAGAACGCCCGGAACGCGCCGGCACGGCGGGCCCGGAACACCGCCGGGTCGTTGTCGGGCTCGTCGTCGACCTGGGAGACGTCGGCGGCCCAGTTGTTCTCGACGTCGTGGTCGTCGAGGGTGATCGCCCACGGGAACGCGGCGTGCGCGGCCTGCAGGTCGGGGTCGGTGCGGTACTGGCCGTGACGCACGCGGTAGTCGGTGAGGGTGCTGACCTCGCGGTTCGGCAGGTGCGCCCGCCCCGGCACGCCGGACGAGGCGCTCTCGTAGATGTAGTCGCCGAGGAAGGCGACGAGGTCGAGGTCGTCGCGGGCCATCGCGGCGTAGGCGGTGTAGAAGCCGTCGGGACGGCACTGGCAGCTCGCCGTCGCGATCGCGAACCGGTCGACCCGCGCTCCGGGCGCCGGCGCCGTCCGGGTCCGCCCGACGGGGCTGATCTGCGGGCCGGCGCGGAAGCGGTACCAGTGGTCGGCGGCCGGGCGCAGCCCCGACACCTCGACGTGCACCGTGTGCGCCTCCTCGGGCCGGGCCACGGCGCTGCCCCGGGCGACCACCCGGCGGAACGCGGGGTCCTCGGCGACCTGCCAGTCGACGAGCACCGGGCGCCTGCTCATCCCGCCGCGACCGTCGGGGGCCACCGGGTCGGGGGCGAGCCGCGTCCACAGCACGACCCCGTCGGAGACCGGGTCGCCGGACGCGACGCCGAGCGTGAACACCGGCGGCGCCGCGGGGTCGACGGAGTCCGCGGCCGCGACCCAGGGCGCCCCGAGCACCACCGCCGTGCTCGTGAGGGCCGCCGCGCCGCCCAGGAACGTCCGGCGCGTCACCCTCGCGGGGTCGCTCACGGGCAGTCCTCCGTCCGGGCTCCGACCGGGGCGCCGGCGGGCCGGCGTCGCATCCCCCGCCCCACCAACGCATGACCCGGTGCGGCCGGTTCGGACGTTCCGTGACCGGACTTACGCGCACGGTCACCGGTCGGCGGCACGCAGCGCAGCGGAGCTGCCGCGCCGGAGGCGCGTCACGGCGGCACGCAGCAGAGCGGACGCGCCTGCGACGCGCCGCACAGCCGACACACAGGAACCACCCAGCCGGGACCTGTGGGTGGCTGGGAGGGTGCTGTGTCATGAACGCCGCGACCCGTGCCGACCTGCGGCGTCCGGACGGGACACCGGTCCGGGCGCTGGTCGTCGACGACGAACCCACGCTCGCCGAGCTGCTGTCGATGGCCCTGCGCTACGAGGGCTGGGACGTGCGGAGCGCCTCCGACGGGCTGGGCGCCGTGCGCCAGGGTCGTGAGTTCCGCCCCGACGTGGTGGTGCTCGACGTGATGCTCCCCGACATCGACGGGTTCGAGGTGCTGCGCCGGCTGCGCGCCGAGAGCCCCGAGGTCCCGGTGCTGTTCCTGACCGCGCGCGACGCCGTCGAGGACCGGGTCGCCGGCATCACCGCCGGCGGCGACGACTACGTGACCAAGCCGTTCAGCCTCGAGGAGGTCGTCGCCCGGTTGCGCGGACTGCTGCGCCGGGCGGCGGTGGCCACCGCGGTGCGCGGCGACGCCACGCTGGCCGTCGGGGACCTCACGCTGGACGAGGACAGCCACGAGGTCGTCCGTGGCGGCGAGCAGGTGGAGCTGACGGCCACCGAGTTCGAGCTGCTGCGCTTCCTCATGCGCAACCCGCGCCGGGTGCTGTCGAAGGCGCAGATCCTCGACCGCGTCTGGAACTACGACTTCGGCGGCCAGTCGAACATCGTCGAGCTCTACATCTCCTATCTGCGCAAGAAGATCGACGCGGGCCGCGCGCCGATGATCCACACCGTGCGCGGCGCCGGCTACGTGCTCAAGCCGGCCGCCGAATGATCATGCGCGGCCCCGCCCGGCGCGCGCTGCGGCGCGTGCCGTCGCTGCAGAGCCGGTTGGTGCTGACGACGGTGCTGCTGCTGACCGTCGTGTTCCTCGTCGTCGGCGTGGGCGCGGCGCTGTCCCTGCGCGGCTACCTCTACCGCCAGCTCGACGACCAGGTCACCGAGGTGGCCCGCTTCCGCAGCAACCCGCCGCAAGGCGACCCGGACCGGCGCCCGCCACCGCCCGACGCGGGGGGCGGCTTCGTCGGCGGCGGCCCCGACCGGCCGGCCAACACCCTCGAGGTCACCGTCGACGACGGGCGGATCGTGCGGGCGGTGCTGCTCGGCCGTCCCGGCACGAGCACGCCGGTGCCGGCCGACGAGGTGGCGCCGGCGATCGCGACGACGCCCGGCCAGCGCCCCACCACGCTCGACCTCGACGGGCTCGGCAGCTTCCGGCTCGCGGCCGCGCAGGGCGAGGACGGGACGGTCACCGTGATCGGGCTGTCGACCGACGCGCTCGAGAACACCGTCGACGAGCTGGTGCTCCGCGAGGCGATCATCTTCGGGATCGGGGTGGTGCTCGCGGCGGTCGCGGCGGCGTTCACCACGCGGCTGACCCTGCGCCCGCTGCACCGCATGTCGGCCACCGCCCGCCGGGTCTCCGAGCTGCCGCTCTCGTCGGGGGAAGTGGAGCTCGCCGAGCGCGTGCCCGCCGCCGACGCCGATCCGCGCTCCGAGGTCGGCCAGGTCGGGGTGGCGCTCAACCGGATGCTCGGGCACGTCGGCGCCGCGCTGGCCGCCCGTCAGGACAGCGAGACCCGTCTGCGGCGCTTCGTGGCCGACGCGAGCCACGAGCTGCGCACCCCCCTGGCCGCGATCCGCGGCTACAACGAGCTCGCCGCCCGCCGCGCCGGGGAGCTCCCGGACGAGGTGGCGGGCCTGCTCGACCGCATGGGCTCGCAGACCGAGCGGATGACGGCGCTGGTCGAGGACCTCCTGCTGCTCGCCCGCCTCGACGCCGGGCGCCCGCTGGCCCGCGAGCCGGTGGACCTCGCCCGTCTCGTCGTCGACGCCGTCACCGACGCCCACGTCGCCGCGCCGGGGCACCGGTGGTCGATCGACCTGCCCGGCGACGACGACGCCGCGGACGAGGACGCCGACCGTGCGCCCCTCGAGGTCGTCGGCGACCCCGAGCGGCTGCACCAGGTGCTCGCGAACCTGCTCGCCAACGCCCGCACCCACACCCCGCCCGGCACGCTGGTCACCGTGACGCTGCGGCCCGCGACCGGCGAGGACGGGCGCGCGGCGGTGCGCCTCGACGTCGTCGACGACGGGCCCGGCATCCCGCCGGACCTGCTGCCGCACGTCGCCGAGCGCTTCGCGCGCGGCGACACCGGGCGCGCCCGGACCACCGGCAGCACCGGCCTCGGGCTCTCCATCGTCTCGGCCGTCGTCGCCGAGCACGGCGGGACGCTGCGGATCACCAGCCGGCCGGGCGAGACCCGGTTCACGGTGGACCTCCCGGCCGCGAGCAGGGCGACCGACGGTGCTGACCTCGGTCCGGGCCTCGGCCTATCCTCCCGGCCATGACCCAGCCGGCACCGCACGAGCAGGGAGACGACGACCAGGGAGCCTCGGCGGAACGCCTCCCGGCGGCACCCGAACCCCCGCCGATCCGCGCCTCGGACGCCGAGCGCGAGCAGGTCGCCGAGGTCGTGCGGCAGGCGGTGTCCGACGGCCGGCTCACGATCGTCGAGGGCGACGAGCGACTCCGCGACGTCTACGCCGCGCGGTTCCGGCGCGACCTCACCCCGGTGACCGCCGACCTCGGGCCCGTGCCCGCGCCGCCGGGGGAGGCGGCTGCCCCGGTACGGCGCCCGCTCGGGCGGCTCGACCGGCCGTCGTCGACGACGTCGGTGGCGGTGCTGTCCGGGGTCCAGAAGCGGGGGGAGTGGACGCCGGGGCACACCCACCGGGTGCTCGCGTTCTGGGGTGGCGCGGAGCTGACCTTCCGCGACGCCCGTCTCGACGACGCCGGGCTCACGATCGGCGCGATCGCGATCATGGGCGGCGTCAACCTCGACCTGCGCGGCATCCCCGCGGGCGTCGAGGTCACCGTCCAGGCCGTGGCGATCATGGGTGGCGTCGACGTGACGGTGGACCCGGAGACCACGGTCGTCGAGGACGGCTTCGGCTTCATGGGCGCGTTCGACGACGGCTCCGGGGCGCCGCGCGGCACCGGCGGGCCCCGCGTGCGCGTCACCGGCCTGGCGTTCATGGGCGGGGTGTCGGTGGCGCGCAAGCCGCTCGCGCTCGACGGCCGCGGTGGCCGCGACGACCCCGACCAGCTCGAGCGCTGAGGCCTACTTCTCCAGCAGCCGGTCGAGCTTCTCCTCGATCCGCGCCATCCGTTCGCCGAGCTCGGTGAGGGTGCGGAACGCCGTCGCGTCGGTGTTGAGCAGGGCGTCGAGCCCCGACATGCGCACCGGCGAGCCGGCCACGCGCGAGGGGTGCCGCTCGGGCTCGAGCACGGCCGCGTGCAGCTCCGTGACGCGGAAGTCCAGCCACGACAGCAGGTCGCCGACGTCCATGGTGCGCCCGTAGCGGGTGCGCACCCGCTGGTGCAGGACGTCAGGGGCGTGCGCGGTGCGGTGGGTTCGGTGCCGGTGGTGGTTGTCGCCGTCGACGAGCTCGGAGAAGAAGCCGTCCTGCTCCTCGTGGTGGTGGTGCCCGTGGTGCTCCACCGGCGGGGGCGGAGGAGGCGGCCCCGGCGGCGGTCCGGGTGGCGGCGGCGGTCCCCAGGGCTCGGTCACGATCGTCACTCTATGTGAGCGCGAGCCGGTGATCGAGAGGTCCGGACGGGTGAGAAGTGCGTGGAGTCGACGGCGACGTCGCAGGGCGGGCGGCTCCTCGGGTTACTGGCTGGTATGCCTCGCCAGGCGAGGGATACCAGCCAGTAACCGTCGGAGCGCGGGACTCAGCGCTCGAAACGCTTCGCGACGTCGTCGGCGATCCCGGCCACGGCCCGCGCCGCGGTGCCGGCGGCCTCGCCGGCCTTCTCGCGGGCGGCGTCGGCGACCTCGCTCGCCGTCTCGCCGGCCCGCTCCGCGGCGACGCCGAGCTTGTCCGACACCGACCCCGCCTCGATCGTCGCGTCCGGCCCGGGGGTCACGATGGTCTCCTCGCCGCTGTCGAACCGGACGCGGTAGGGCGGCCCGTCCTCGCCGAGCACGGCCACCACGGTGCCGACGCGGTCGGGGACGTCGGTGGTGTTGGCGTGCATGCGGATGCGGTCGCCGACGGACGCGCTCACTGGGGCTCCTCCTCCTCGGACGGTGTCGCCCGCCTGGTACCCCGGAACGAGCGAAGGGCACCTTCGCTCGATCTCCTCGATCGAAGGTGCCCTTCGCTCAATGGGTGCAGGCCCGAGGTCAGCCGGCGGCGACCGGTGCGGCCTCGGTCGGGGTCTCGGCGACCCCGAACGTCAGCTCGCCGTCCGCCACGTCGACCGTCACCGTCTGCCCGCCGTGCAGCTCGTCGCCGAGCAGCATCGACGACAGCCGGTTGCCGACCTGGCGCTGGATGGTCCGGCGCAGCGGCCGGGCCCCGAACTCGGGCTGGAAGCCCAGCTCGGCCAGGCGGTCGACGGCGGCCTCGGTGATCGCGAACCCGATGTCCTGCGCGTCGAGGCGCTCGCGCGTCTCGTCGAGGATCAGGTCGGTGATGCGTCGCAGCTGCTCCTCGTCGAGCCGCTGGAAGACGATGACCTCGTCGATCCGGTTGAGGAACTCGGGCCGGAACGACTCCCGCAGCCTCGGCATCAGCCGCTCCTGCAGGGACTGCGCCGGGTCGACGTTCGACGGGGCGAAGCCGAGCGCCTGCGTGTTCGTGGTGATCAGCTCCGACCCCACGTTGCTGGTCATGATCAGCACCGTGTTGCGGAAGTCGACCGTGCGGCCCTGCGAGTCGGTCAGTCGTCCGTCGTCCAGCACCTGCAGCAGCGTGTTGAAGACGTCGGGGTGGGCCTTCTCCATCTCGTCGAGCAGCACCACCGAGTACGGCCGGCGGCGGATCTCCTCGGTGAGCTGACCGGCCTCGCCGTACCCGACGTAGCCGGGGGGCGATCCGATCAGCCGCGACACGGTGTGCCGCTCGGAGTACTCGCTCATGTCGACGCGGACCATGCGGTCCTCGTCGCCGAACATCGTCGCGGCGAGAGCCTTGGCGAGCTCGGTCTTGCCGACGCCGGTCGGGCCGAGGAACAGGAAGCTGCCGATCGGCCGGTCCGGGTCGTCGAGCCCGGCCCGCGAGCGGCGGACGGCCTCGGCGATCGCACGGACCGCGTCGTCCTGGCCGACGACCCGCTCGTGCAGCTGCTCCTCGAGCTTGAGCAGGCGGTCCCGCTCGGTCTCGGTGAGCTGGCTGACCGGGATGCCGGTCGAGCGGGCGACGATCTCGGCGATGTCCTCGACGGACACCTCGAGCACGGCCGGGTGGTCCGACCGCCGGTCGGTGCGGGCCTGCTCGAGCTGGCTCTGCGTCTGCGTGATCTCGTCGCGCAGCGCGCCGGCCCGCTCGTAGTCCTCGTCGGCGACGGCCTGGTCCTTGTCGCGGGTCAGCGACTCGAGCTTGCGCTCGAGCTCGCGCGAGTCGGTGTGCGGGCCCTTGGCCTGCAGCCGCTTGCGCGCCCCGGACTGGTCGACGAGGTCGATCGCCTTGTCGGGCAGGAACCGGTCGGTGACGTACCGCTCGGAGAGCTCCGCCGCCGCCGTCAGCGCCTCGTCGGTGAACCGCACCTGGTGGTGCGCCTCGTACCGGTCGCGCAGCCCGTGCAGGATCGCGATCGTGTCCGCGACCGACGGCTCGGGCACCATCACCGGCTGGAAGCGGCGCTCGAGCGCGGCGTCCTTCTCGATCGACTGCCGGTACTCGTCGAGCGTCGTCGCGCCGACGATGTGCAGATCGCCGCGGGCCAGGGCCGGCTTGAGGATGTTGCCGGCGTCCATGCCGCCCTCGGACGACCCGCCCGCGCCGACCATGGTGTGCAGCTCGTCGATGAAGACGATCAACTCGTCGGAGTGCTCGCGGATCTCGGCGACCAGCTTGGTCATCCGCTCCTCGAAGTCACCCCGGTAGCGGGTGCCCGCGACCATGCCCGACAGGTCGAGCTGGACGATGCGCTTGCCCTCGAGCTGCTCGGGGACGTCGCCGGACACGATGCGCTGGGCGATGCCCTCGACGACCGCGGTCTTGCCGACGCCCGCCTCGCCGATGAGCACCGGGTTGTTCTTGGTGCGCCGCGAGAGGACCTCGATGGTCTGGTCGACCTCGTCCTCGCGCCCGACGACCGGGTCCAGCTCGCCGGCCCGCGCCTTGGCGGTCAGGTCGACGCCGAACTGGTCGACGGTGGGCGTGTCGCTCTCGCCGGACTGACCGCCGGAGCCACCCTGCCCGCCACCGCTGGGACGTTGCCCGCCGGACGCGGCGGACCGCTGCAGCGACTGCGGGGTGACGCCCTGGGCGCCGAGCGCGCGGCCGACCGGGCTGTCGTTGTTCGCGGCCAGCGCGAGCACGATGTGCTCGGGGCCGATGTAGCTCGAGCCGAGGGCTCGGGAGATCTGGTGCGCGTCGAGCAGGGTGCGCTTGGCCGTCGGGGTGAGCGACGGGGGCTCCGAGCGCTCCTCGCCGCGCGGCAGCTGCTCGTCGGCGGTGCGCGCCAGCGCGTCCACGTCGGCGCCGGCACCGGAGAGCAGCTGGCGCAGCGGCGGCACCTGCGTCACGACGAGCAGCAGGTGCCACGCGTCGAGGTCGGGGTTGCCCCGCTCGGCGGCCTGTTGCGCGGCGGCACCGACGAGCTGGCGCGCCGGCTCGGTCATGAGCTGGGTGATGTCGATGCGCTGGACACCTCGTGGGGAGGCTCCGCCCAGGAAGCTCGCGAGGAAGTCGTCGAACGGGCCGGACCCGGGACCACCGGGCCCGAAGGCGCTGGTCATGTAGCTCCTCATCAGGGTCTAGCAGAAGTTCGAGCCGGCGGTGATGCCGGCACTGACCTGGTCAGCAACATCAGCCGGACATTCATTCCTGAGTCAGGTGGACTCATGTCACACCGTTCGGGGTGAGTCACCGTGGCTCAAGTCGGGGCTACCCACGTCACGGCGTCGCCACCCCTGCGCGTGGGAAGCCTGGCGACATGAGCACCGCGACCGTCACCGCCCGCGAGGTCCACCTCGTCCGCCGCCCCCAGGGCATGCCCGAGCCCGACGACTTCGCGCTCGTCGACCGCGACCTCGGCGAGCCCGGCGACGGGGAGGTCCTGGTGGCCGTCCACGACTTCTCGGTCGACCCGTACATGCGGGGACGGATGAACGACGTCCCGTCCTACGTCCCGCCGTTCGGGCTGGACGAGCCCATGGACGGGCGGGCCGTCGGTGAGGTGATCGCGAGCAACAGCGACGACGTCGCGGCGGGCGACGTCGTGGTGTGCAACCTCGCCTGGCGCACCCACGGCATCGCGCCGGCGAAGCAGGTGCAGAAGGTCGCCCCGCCGGACGGGGTGAGCCACCGGGCCTACCTCGGCGTGCTCGGCGTGCCCGGCCTCACCGCCTGGGTCGGGCTGCTCGACAAGGCCTCGTTCCGCGAGGGCGACGCCGTGTTCGTCTCCGGGGCGGCCGGGGCGGTCGGCAGCCTCGTCGGCCAGCTCGCCAAGCTCAAGGGCGCCTCGCGCGTCGTCGGCAGTGCGGGGAGCGCCGAGAAGGTCTCGTGGCTCACGGGCGAGCTCGGCTACGACGCGGCGTTCAACTACAAGGACGGGCCCGTCGTCGACCAGCTGCGGCAGGCCATGCCCGACGGCCTCGACGTGTACTTCGACAACGTCGGCGCCGACCACCTCGAGGCCGCGATCGCCTGCGCCCACGACTTCGCCCGCGTGGCCGCCTGCGGCGCGATCGCGCACTACAACGACACCGCGGACGACCCGACCCCCGGGCCGAGCAACCTCTTCCAGATCGTCAAGAAGCGCCTGCGCATCGAGGGCTTCATCGTCACCGACTCGATCAACCGGATGCGCCCGTTCCTCGAGGAGGTCACGCCGTGGGTCGCCGACGGCCGGGTCAAGTTCTCCGAGACCGTCGTCGAGGGCATCGACCACGCCGTCGAGGCCTTCCGCGGCATGCTCCGCGGTGAGAACACCGGGAAGATGATCGTCTCGGTGTAGGTGCGCTCCGCGCGCCCCGTTTCGAGGCACGGCGGCGCCGGGGAGCCGAAGCCATGCGAGCACTCACGTGGCAGGGCCCCGGCGACGTCCGTGTCGAGACCGTCCCGGACCCGACCATCCAGGCCCCGACCGACGCGGTCATCCGGGTCACGAGCACCGCGATCTGCGGGTCCGACCTGCATCTCTACGAGGTGCTCGGGCCGTTCCTGGACCAGGGCGACATCCTCGGCCACGAGCCGATGGGCGTCGTCGAGGAGGTCGGCTCCGAGACCGGTGACCTGCAGGTGGGCGACCGCGTCGTCGTCCCCTTCAACATCTCCTGCGGGCACTGCTGGATGTGCGAGCGCCAGTGGTTCGCCGCCTGCGAGACGACCCAGAACCGTGACCAGGGGATGGGCGCGTCGCTCTTCGGCTTCACCAAGCTCTACGGACAGGTCCCCGGCGGTCAGGCCGAGTACCTGCGCGTGCCCCAGGCGCAGTTCGGGCCGATCAAGGTCCCCGACGGCCCGGCCGACGAGCGCTTCCTCTACCTCTCCGACGTGCTGCCGACCGCGTGGCAGGGCGTCGAGTACGCCCGGATCCCCGACGGCGGCAGCGTGGCGGTCTTCGGGCTCGGCCCGATCGGGCAGATGGCCGCGCGGATCGCCCGGCACCGCGGCTACCGCGCCATCGCCGTCGACAGCGTGCCGGAGCGCCTCGCCATGGCACGCCGCCACGGCGTCGAGGTGATCGACTCCGGCCGCGTCGACGACGTCACGGCCGCGATCCGCGACCTCACCGACGGGCGCGGCACCGACTCGGCGATCGACGCCGTCGGCATGGAGGCCCACGGCGGCTCGGCGATCCCGGAGATCGCGCAGAAGGTCGTCAACAAGCTCCCGGACGCGATCTCCGCGCCGCTCATGCAGGTCGCGGGCGTCGACCGCACCGCCGCGCTCGTCGGAGCCGTCGACGCGGTGCGCCGCGCCGGGGTCGTCTCGCTCTCGGGCGTCTACGGCGGCACCGCCGACCCGATCAACATGCTGAAGATCTTCGACAAGGGCATCTCGCTGCAGATGGGCCAGGCCCACGTGAAGCGCTGGATCCCGGAGATCCTCCCGCTGCTCACCGACGACGACCCGCTCGGCGTGCACGACCTGGAGACCCACCGCCTGCCGCTCGAGTCCGCGGCGCACGGGTACGAGATCTTCCAGAAGAAGCAGGACGAGTGCATCAAGGTGGTCCTGTCGCCGTGACGGACCAACCGTCCCTGTTCTTCGTCGGGACGGCGACGACGGTGCTGCGGTGCGCGGGGTTCACGGTCCTGACCGACCCGAACTTCCTGCACCGCGGCCAGCTGGCCTACCTGGGCAAGGGGCTCGTCTCGCGGCGGCTGACCGAGCCCGCGCTCCGGCCCGACCAGCTGCCCCACCTCGACGCCGTCGTGCTCTCGCACCTGCACGGCGACCACTGGGACCGGGAGGCGCGACGCGGACTCGACCGGTCGGTCCCCGTGGTCACCACCCCCGCGGCGGCCCGGACGCTGCAGTCGCGCCAGGGCTTCCGGCGCGCGCTCGGGCTCCGGACGTGGGAGTCGCACACCCTGGTCCGCCCCGACGGCGCGACCCTGCGCGTGACCGCGCTCCCCGGCCGGCACGCCCCGCGTCTCGTGACGCGCCTCCTGCCGCCGGTGATGGGCAGCCTGCTCGAGTTCGCCGACCCGTCCGGCGAGGTCCTGCGCCGCCTCTACCTCTCCGGCGACACGCTGCCGTTCGAGGGCATCCCGCTCATCCGCGAGCACATCGGCGAGGTCGACCGCGCCGTACTGCACCTGGGCGGCACCACCCTGCCCGGCGGCCTCGTCGTGACCATGGACGGGCGGATGGGCGCCGACGTCCTCGAGACGATCGCCCCCCGGCGGGCCACCCCGATCCACTACGACGACTACGGCGTCTTCCGCTCGCCGCTGTCCGACTTCCTGGGCGAGGTCGAGCGCCGGGGCTGGGACGACCGCGTCGACGTGGTGCGACGAGGGGACACGATCCCGCTGTAGCGGGGCCCGCGGTCCGCTCCGTGTGTGACGGCCCGATCAGCGCCGCCCGACCGGCGGGGTGCGCAGGTCGAACGAGACGAAGTCGCGGCTCGACGGCGTCTCGTAGTGCGTGGGGGCGACCTGCTCGTCCGGGAAGAGGCGGAACGCGGGCGGGTGGGGCCCGCCGGTCGGGCGGAACCAGGAGCCCGAGACCCAGTTCGGGTTGATGTCGAGCTCCATGCCGCGCACCACGCCGGCGGAGCGCAGCAGGTCGCCGAGCGTGCACACCGACAGCGCCGGCCCGCCGACGTAGACCTCCGCGCCGTCGGCGGTGACCCCGAACGCCGAGCGGTGGATGAACGCGGCCTGGCCGACCGTGGAGCCCCACTCGGCGGTGCCGCCGGTGGCGCAGGTCGGGTTCACCGCGCCGTCGTCGACCAGCATCACGAGGTTCTGCCGCACGGCGGCGACATCGGGACCGGGACGGACCTCGTCGCCCCAGGTGCCGACGTCGGCCGACCCGTCGGCGCGGATCACGAGGCTCGCCGCCCCAGGCACCAGCGGCCGGGCCGCGCGGCCCTCGGCGAACCAGCCGCCGTGGCTGTCCCCCTGCAGGCGGAAACCGGCGGAGAACGCGGCGACGACGCTGCGCTGCTCGGCCGGGGCGATCACATCAGGGGTGCGCCAGGCGCCGCCCGGGTCCTCCGAGCCCGGGTGCAGGATGCCGCGGACGAGGCCCGGGTCCATCCACAGCACACCCGCGACGAGCGAGGTGTGGGCCGCGTCGGGGCGGACCGAGGCCACGCGCACCGCGTCGCCGTGCGGGGTCGTGACGACGGTCTGCCACTGCCCCTCGCCCGGCAGCGGCGCGAGTCCCGTTGGCGGCGGCAGGCGCGGCGGCACCGGTCGGGTCCCGGCGCGCAGCGTCCCGCTGCCGTCCGCGCGCGGGATGCCGCCGGGCGGCTCGCCGCCCACCGGCGGCGGGTGCGCGTCGTACTCCCTCGCCTCCAACCACGTCACGACCCCGCCGAGCCCGTGGTCCCGTCCCCACTCCGCGAGGCGCGCCGCGACGCCGTCGCTGCCGGGCCGGGTCAGGGCGTGCGCCAGCGACGGGGCGGCCACCGCCGCGAGCACGAGCACCAGGACGAGCAGGACCGCCGCGACCCGGCCCAGGACGCGGAGCGCCGGGCGCGGGCGGGCGTGCCGGCCACGTGCCGGAGCGGTCGCGGGATCGGCGAGGGGCACGGGTACCGAGGCTCACCGCGTCCCGGTGAGCGCCCGGTGTGGGCGTCCGGTCCGTCCCGGACGTCCCGTCACGAGTGCCTCGGCGGGAAATGAACGGCGCTCTCGCTGCCTCGGAAGCAGCGAGAGCGCCGTTCGTTCGTTCGCCGCCGACGCAGACGGCGCACCGGCGAGGTCCGGGTGGCGGAGGCTCGTCCGAGCTGCCTCTGGGCGTCACGAACCGACCGCCCGGCGATCGGGGCGCGTCCGGCGCTCAAGGGCGACCCGGCCCCACACGGGACGGGCGACGTCGTCTGCGTCACCGCGACGCCCGGACTGGGCCTCGCCAACGATCATGCCGAGACGACGGCACTCACTCGTTCGGGCGGTCCGGGCACCGCCGAGTCTCACGCTGCGCCGATCTCGTGGCCGCTTTCTCGGCGGCTGTGTCGTCCCGACGGTGCACCGGGACCTGGCTAGCTTTCACTCCGGGATCACACGACGGCCGGGGGAGGGGATGTGGCGGCAGGTTCGATGCTCGAGCGGTCGGGCACGACCGCGGAGACCCGCGTCCGCTCGCTGGTCGTCGACGAGATCGTCCGGGTTCCCGACGCCGACGAGGTCGTCGACCGGGGCCGGCACCGATTCGGCGGCGAGGAGGCCAAGGAGCGGGCCCGTCGCCGCGAGCGCACCCTGAGCGTCGTCGCGGGCGTGCTCGTCGTCCTCGCGCTGCTGGCCGCCGCCGTCGTGCTCCTCGACCTGCGGGCGGCGCCGGCGCGGGCCGTGAACAAGGCCCAGCTGGCGCTCGGCGCCGAGCTCGCACGGACCTGGGCGACGCCCGGCCCCGACCCCGCCCTGGTGCGCGACGAGACCCCGCTGAGCGAGCTGCCGGGCGACGTGCCCGCGAGCGCCGCCGCGAGCCTCGCCGTCCCGGGCGCGGCGATCCAGCCGGTGCTCGAGCTCAGCGCGCCCCGGCTGGGCCGGATGTGGACCGTCGCCCGCGGGGTCTCGCCGGCCGCGCTCGCGGCGGGCCCTGGGCTCTACCCGGGGATGGCGCCGATCGGGACGCCCGGCAACACCGCGATCGCCGGCCGCCGCCTGCCGGCGCTGTTCGGGGACCTGCCCCGCCTCGTGCCCGGCGACGAGCTCGCGGTCCGGACCCGGACCACGGAGCTCACCTACCGGGTCCTGACCAGCGAGGTCGTCCTGCCGACCGACCTGGGCATCCTCGACTCGCGCCCCGTCGACCGCCGGCCGCAGGGCGTGTCGACGCTGACGCTGACGACCCCCACGACCGTGGCCGACGAGGACCGCCGGTTCGTCGTCTACGCCGAGCTCACGAGCAGCCGGCCCCGCTAGCTCACGCCTCGCGCAGGGTGAGCAGGAGGTGATCGCGGCCCTTCGGGCTCACGAGCTTCGCGTCCCAGCCGCCGTCGGCCGCGGCCGTGTGGAACCACGCCGTCGACGGCGCACGGACCGGGGCCTTGAACACCACGTCGACGGTGAACGCGGGCCCGTACCGACCGGCGAGGGCGGCCAGCGCGCGGGCCTTGGTCCACATGCCGTGCGCGATGGTGCCGGGCATCCCGAACGCCTTCGCGGCGAGGCCGTTGACGTGGATGGGGTTCACGTCGCCGGACACCGCCGCGTAGCGCCGGCCGATGTCGCCGGGGATCGTCCACACTGCGTGCGGGAGGCGACCGACCTGCGGGTCGGGTTCCGGCAGCGCGCTGGGCTGGTCGCCGTCCGGGGCCGTGGCGCCGCGCACGAAGTACGTGCTGCGCGAGCCCCAGATCTCCGCCTCGTCGCCGTCGGTGACCGCCGTGACGAGGTCGACCTGCGCGCCCTTGGGGTGCGCGGCGAGGCGCTCGGCGTGCACGGCGACCCGCAGGGGCTCGCCGACCAGCGGCGGCCGCACCTGGGTGATGACGTTGCGCAGGTGCACCATGCCCGGGGCGGGCAGGGGGAACTCGCGGTCGGTCATCAGCCGCATCTGCAGGGGGAACGCCAGCATGTGCGGGTAGGTCGGCGGGACGTCGCCGCCGACGGCGAACCCGCACACGTGGTCGTAGTCGGCGACGAGCGAGGCGTCGATGCGCACCCCGGCGAGCTCCAGCTGCCGGTCGGGCAGGGTCTGCCCGCCGGACCGGGCCGTGAGCAGCGCGCGCCCGTAGAGCACGCCGAGGGTCGGTGACGCGTCGAGGGTCTCGGTGCCCATCCCTACGCCCCCAGGAAGTTCTGGCCGTCGACGCGCAGCACCTGCCCGTTGACCGCGTAAGAGGCGCCCTGCGCGAACCAGGCGATCGTCTCGGCGACGTCGACCGGCAGCCCGCCCTGCGTCATCGACGAGAGCCGGCGACCGGCCTCGCGTGTGCCGACGGGCATCGCGGCCGTCATCGCCGTCTCGATGAAGCCCGGCGCGACGGCGTTGATCGTCGCGTCCTTCTCGACGAGCAGCGGGGCGGTCGCGTCGACCATGCCGATGACGCCCGCCTTCGAGGCGCCGTACGCGGTCTGGCCGCGGTTGCCGGCGATGCCGGCCATCGACGACACGGTGACGATGCGCCCCCCGCGGTGGAACACGTCCGACGCCAGCAGCGCGTCGTTGATCGCGAGCTGGGCGTTGAGGTTGACGTCGATGACCGAGTTCCAGCGGTCGCGGTCCTGGTTGGCGAGCAGCTTGTCGCGGGTGATGCCCGCGTTGTGCACGACGATGTCGAGGCCGCCGTGACGTCCGGCGTGCTCGAGCAGCGTCGCCGGCGCGTGGTCGGCGGTGATGTCGAGCTGGAGCGCGCTGCCGCCGACGTCGTTGGCCGTGCGGGCGAGCGCGTCGCCCGCGGCCGGGACGTCGACGCAGATCACCGTCGCGCCGTCGCGGCGCAGCGTCTTCGCGACCGTCGCGCCGATGCCGCGGGCCGCGCCGGTGACGACGGCCGTGCGCCCGGCGAGCGGCTTGTCCCAGTCGACGCCCTGGCTGGAGCCCGAGAACCCGGCCACCGTGCCGACGTCGAGGCGCTGGCCGTCGACGAACGCGGAGCGCGAGGACAGGAAGAACCGCAGCGTCGACTCGAGATCGTTCTCGGCACCGTCGGCGACGTGGAGCAGGTTGACCGTCGCCCCGTAGCGGGCCTCCTTGCCCGCCGAGCGCACGAGCCCTTCGAGGGACCGACGGGCCGCGCGCACGGCCGGGGACGTGGCCTCGCCCGGCACGTCGCCGATCACGAGGATGCGCCCGGACGGGCCGATGCGGCGCATCACCGGGGTGAGGAAGGCCTGCACCTCGGCGAGGTCGGACGGCGACGACAGGCCGGTCGCGTCGACGATGCCGGTGGCGACCCTGGACGTGGAGCTGCCGCCGCCGATGGCGGCGTGCGGGTCGTCGTGGACCTCGACGCCGACGTCGGTCAGCAGGGAGCGCACGACCTTGGCGACGCGGCCGTCGGCGGTCGCCGTGCCGAGCAGCGCGGCGCCGGAGAGCAGCGGCTGCCCGGGCTCGTAGCGGCGCAGCCGCGGCACGGGCGGCAGGCCGACGCTGCCGGCGATCGACTTCCCGATGCCGGAGTTGACGAAGTCGGAGTACCAGTCGTTGGACATCTGCTCAGGCCTCCAGGATGGCGACGACGCCCTGACCGCCGGCCGCGCAGATCGAGATCAGCCCACGACCGGAGCCCTTCTCGTGCAGCAGCTTCGCCAGGGTGGGGACGATGCGGGCGCCGGTGGCCGCGAACGGGTGCCCGGTGGCCAGCGACGATCCGGCGACGTTCAGCTTCGACTTGTCGAACGTGCCCAGCGGCCCGTCGAGGCCGAGGCGCTCCTTGCAGAACTTCGGGTCCTCCCACGCCGCGAACGTCGCGAGGATCGTCGAGGCGAACGCCTCGTGGAACTCGTAGAAGTCGAAGTCCTGCAGCGTGAGGCCGTTGCGCTCGAGCAGGCGCGGCACGGCGTAGGTCGGGGCCATGAGCAGGCCCTCGTCGCCGTGCACGTAGTCGACGGCGGCGGTCTCGGCGTCGACGAAGTGCGCGAGCACCGGCAGCCGGCGCTCGGCGGCCCACTCGTCGCTGGCCAGCAGCACCGTCGCGGCGCCGTCGGTGAGCGGGGTGGAGTTGGCCGCGGTCATCGTGGCCTCGGAGTCGGGATAGCCCTTGGGCCGGAACACCGGCTTGAGCTTGGCCAGCCCCTCGAGGGTCGAGTCGGCGCGCAGGTTGTTGTCCTTCGTCAGCCCCAGGTAGGGCGTCATGAGGTCGTCGAAGAACCCGCGGTCGTACGCCTCGGCCAGGTGGCGGTGGCTGGCCACCGTGATCTCGTCCTGGGCGGTGCGGCTGATGCCCCAGGCGGCGGCGGTCTGGGCGGCGTGCTCGCCCATCGCCATGCCGGTGCGCGGCTCCCGGTTGGCCGGGATCTCCGGGACGATCTGCCCGGGGCGCAGGCCGCCGAGGGCCTTGACGACGCCCGCGGTGGACTTCGCCCGGTTCGCCGCGAGCAGCACGCGGCGCAGGTCGTCGTTCACCTCGATCGGGGCGTCGCTGGTGGTGTCGACGCCCGACGCGACACCGCTCTCGATCTGGCCGAGCGCGATCTTGTTGGCGACCTGGAGCGTGGTCTGGAGGCTGGTGCCGCACGCCTGCTGGAGGTCGTAGGTCGGCGTGGCGGCCGACAGGCGGCTGCCGAGCACGGCCTCGCGGGTGAGGTTGAAGTCCCGGCTGTGCTTGAGCACGGCGCCGGAGACGACCTCGCCGAGGCGCTCGCCGGCCAGCCCGAACCGCGCGACGAGGCCGTCGAGCGCGGAGGTGAGCATGTCCTGGTTGGACGCCCGGGCGTAGGCGCCGTTGGAGCGGGCGAAGGGGATCCGGTTGGCACCGACGATCGCCGCGCGGCGGGGCAGTGGTGATGCGGAGGGCACGATTCCTCCCGATGTCGCAGGATGGCGGGGGTCCGCTGGGCGAAGGCCGCGGCGTGAGATGCGCTGCGGAGCCGTAGTTACCCGAAAGTATCAGGTACCGTCGGTAACGTGAGCCGCCGTTCCACACATCACTCCGACGCGGGCCGGGGGTCCGGGCCGGGTGTCGGCCGGGACGGCGAGCGCGATGGTGCGTCCGGGTCCCGACCCCGCCGCGATCGGCGGTCGAGCCGCTGGGACGAGCACCGCCGGGCCCGGCGCCACGAGCTCACGGCGGCGACGATCGTCGCGATCCGCGCCCACGGCGCCGAGGTCGGTATGAGCCAGGTGGCGGCGCAGGCGCGGACGAGCAAGACGGTCGTCTACCGCCACTTCGCGGACAAGAACGACCTCTATCTGGCGGTCTGCGACTGGGTGGCCGCCGTGCTCGTCGGCCAGCTCCAGAGCGCCATGCGCGACGCCGCCGAGAACCCCCGACAGACGCTGGTGTCCGGCATCGACGCCTACCTCGGTCTGATCGAGGCCGATCCCGAGGTCTACCGCTACGTCATGCGCCCCCCGAAGCTGGACAGGCCGGAGGGCGAGGATCCCGTCTCCGACCTGTGCACGGTCATCGGCGACCACATCGCAGAGATCATCTCCACCGAGCTGCGCCGTCAGAACCGCGACGCCGCCCCGGCCCAGACGTGGGGTCACGCCCTCGTCGGCATGGTGCGCGCGGCGGGCGACCAGTGGCTGGCCGCCCGTCCCGACCTCGAGCGCGAGGCCCTCGCCGAGCAGCTCGCCGACCTCGCCTGGTCGGGTCTCTCGCGCACTGTGACGCCCGCGGCGGCGTCCTCCGCCTCCTGACGGGGCACCCGGTGATCACTTTCCGCTCCTGACGGAGGATTCCGTGACCACCCGTTCGTCCGACGTCACCGACGTCACCCCCGCCACCGTCGCGGCCGTGCAGCGCACCCTCGACGGCCGCTGGCACGCCCTGCGCGACGAGATCCGCGCCCGCGACGACTTCGCGCAGCTGCGCGTCGACCCGGGCACCGACGTCGAGAGCTACCGCGCCGCGATCGGGGAGATGCTCGTCCGCCTCGCCGACGACGGGCACGCCGTGCACGGCTTCCCGACGTCGGTCGGCGGGCGCGGCGACATCGGCGGCTCGGTGGTGTCGTTCGAGATGCTCGCCTTCGCCGACCTGTCGCTGCAGGTCAAGAGCGGTGTGCAGTGGGGTCTGTTCGGCGGGGCGATCCAGGCGCTGGGCAACGCCGAGCAGCACCAGCGGTACCTGCCCGCCGTCATGGACCTCTCGCTCCCCGGCTGCTTCGCGATGACCGAGACCGGCCACGGCTCGGACGTCCAGTCGGTGCACACCACCGCGACGTACGACGCGGACACCGGCGAGTTCGTGATCGACACCCCGACCGAGTCGGCGCGCAAGGACTACATCGGCAACGCCGCCCGCGACGGGCGGATGGCGGCGGTGTTCGTGCAGCTCTACAGCCGGGACGAGCGGCACGGCGTGCACGCGGTGCTGGTGCCGCTGCGGGACGCCGACGGCACGGTGCTGCCCGGCGTCGAGATCACCGACGACGGGCACAAGGAGGGACTCAACGGCGTCGACAACGGGCGCCTCGCCTTCCACGGCGTGCGGGTCCCGCGCGAGAACCTGCTCGACCGCCACGGCTCGGTCGCCGAGGACGGCACGTACTCGAGCTCGATCGAGAGCGAGAACCGGCGGTTCTTCACGATGCTCGGCGCGCTCGTGCGCGGTCGCGTGAGCGTCTCGGGCAGCGCGGTCGGCGCGGCGTCGCTGGCCCAGACGATCGCCGTGCGCTACGGCGACGCCCGCCGCCAGTTCGCGGCGCCGGGCAGCGACGACGAGATCGCCGTCCTCGACTACCTCGCCCACCAGCGCAAGCTGCTGCCCGGCCTGGCGCGGACCTACGCGCTGCGGTTCGCGCAGAACGAGCTCGTCGAGATGCTCCACGACATCCAGACCACCCGCGAGGCCGGCGGCGACGTCGACGAGAAGCGCCAGCGCGAGCTCGAGTCCCGCGCGGCGGGCACCAAGGCGCTGACCACCTGGCACGCCACCGCCACCATCCAGGCCTGCCGCGAGGCGTGCGGCGGGCAGGGCTACCTGTCGGAGAACCGGCTGGGCCAGCTGCGCGCCGACACCGACGTCTTCACGACCTTCGAGGGCGACAACACCGTCCTGCTCCAGCTCGTCGCCAAGGGCCTGATCTCGGGCTACGCCGACGACTTCGGCCACCTCGACACCCTGGGCACCGTGCGCTTCGTCGCCGACCAGGTGCTCGACACCGTCGCCGAGCGCACGTCGTTGCGCCAGCTCACCGAGCGGCTGCGGGCCGTGGCGCCGGGCCGCGACGAGGACGACGTGCTCGACCGGTCGTGGCAGGTCAAGCTCCTCGACGACCGCGAGGAGCACACCCTCGACTCGCTCGTGCGCCGCCTGCGTCGCGCCCGCGAGAAGGGGATCAGCGCCGAGCGCCAGTTCGCGATCTTCAACAACGCCCAGGACCACCTCCTGCGCGCCGCCCGCAGCCACCTCGACGGCCTCGTGCTCGACGCCTTCGTGCGGGCGATCGACGCCTGCGTCGACCCGTCCGCGCAGCGGCTCCTGGGCCAGGTGTGCGACCTCTACGCCCTCTCCCTGATCGAGGAGGACAAGGGCTGGTTCCTGGAGCACGGGCGCATCTCCGCCGCCCGCGCCAAGGCCGTCACCGCCGAGGTCAACCGCCTCTGCCAGACCCTGCGCCCCCACGCCCGCGACCTCGTCGACGCCTTCGGCATCCCGGAGAGCTGGATCGGCGCCCCGATCGCCACGGGCGCCGAGCAGCGCCGCCAGGACGAGGCCCGCACCCACGCCGCCTCCCTGCGCTGACCGGGATCGAGCACGGGGTGTTCGAGCAATGCGGCTTTCCTGGCAGATCCGATACAGCACGCCGATAGGGCCAGGATCGCCACATGCTCGCTCGCGTGACACGCCGGCGGGGTTGTCAGCCTGGCGTCCACGCTCACGTCCAGCGTCAGGAAATCCGCCCGCTCGATGGACGTCCGGTTCGGTGGAGTCCGACCGGAACGGGTACCGGTGGCACGATGGCCGCCCCCGGCGGCGGGCCGGACGTTCGAAGGCGAGAGGACTGTCGACGTGAGCACTCCGGGCGAGGGCTACGGCCAGCAAGGACAGCAGGGCTACGGCCAGCAGCCGGGCTACGGGCAGTCGCAGTACGGGGAGCCCGCCTACGCGGGGCCCGACGGCGCGGCGCCCGGCTGGGGCCAGCCGGCCGGCGGGCCGCCGCCGAGCCCGAAGAACGGCATGGGCATCGCCGCGCTGGTCTTCGGCATCCTGGCGCTGCTCACCTGCTGGTGGCTGCCGGTGCTCGGCGGCATCCTCGGGATCGTCGCGATCATCTTCGGCGTCGTCGGCCGCGGCCGGGCGAAGCGCCTGGAGGCCACCAACAAGGGCATGGCCACGACCGGTCTCGTCCTCGGCATCCTGAGCCTGATCGTCAACATCGTCCTCAGCATCGCGATCTTCTTCCTGGGTGTCGCGTTCCTGAACTTCGGCGGCGGGAACTCGATCCAGCAGTTCCAGGACTGCATCGCGAACGCGTCGAACCAGCCGAACCCGGCCGCTGTGCAGCAGGCCGCGGAGCAGTGCGGTCAGCAGTTCGGCCAGCAGCTCCCGGGCGGCACGCAGCCGGAGGGCGACGGCGGCTGACCCACGGGACCGACGACGACGGCCCCCGCACCGAGCAGGTGCGGGGGCCGTCGTGTGTCGAAGGTGTCCGGACCGGGCGATGAGCCGCCTCGCGGCGCGTGGCACACCAGGGCTTCAGCCGAACGATCGTCCCTGGCGGCTCTTTGTTATTGAGACCCGGGGGCACATGGCGCCCGGCCCGGACACCCCATTGAACCGCATGGGGGCCCGCGGTGTTCCCGGGTGGGGGTCGTGAGAGATCGCACTCAGCGGGGCAGGACGGCGAGGGCGTCCGTGACGGGGCGCAGCTCGCCCGCGGGGCTGCTGACGACCGCGAGGTCCTCGCCCTGACCCCGGCGGACCATCGTCGTCGAGCCCCCGCCGTCGAGCGACGCGGCCAGCGGGACGCCGAGGTCGACGAGCAGGCGTCCGAGCTCGGCGACGGTGGTGCCGATGCTCGCGTCCTGGCGCCCGTCGACGGTGACGAGCCAGAGACGTCGGCCGTCGGCGGCGACGCCGACGGCCGTGCGGGGCGCGCGCTCGCCGTCCTGGAGGCCGGGCAGGACCCGCCCGCCGCGGGCCAGGGGCAGGGCGCCGACGGCGACGCGCAGCGGCGGGGCCCCGACGGTCTCGAGCCCGGCGTCGACCGACACCGCCGACCCCACGGGCAGGCCTCGCAGCGCCGCGGCGCCCCGGTCGCGTCCGACCAGCGCCACCGTCCCGGCGGGCAACCGTCCCGCCCCCGGCGGCCCGACCGCGACGACGCGGCCCCGCGCCACGCGGACCTCGACGGCGTCGGGGCTGCACGGGGCGTCGGCGTCCGTATCGCTGCCGCACACGACCCGGCGACGGGGCACGTCGCCCCACGCCGGGTCGAAGACCCCGACGCCGTCCACCGGCACCGCGTAGGCGTCGAGGCCGGCGAGCGGGATCGACCGGCCCCGACCGCTGACCCGCCCCCGGAAGACCGACCGCGCGAGGTGCGCGCGGCCCGCGGCGTCGACGCCCACCACGGTGTCCGGGGGCTCGCCGGGCGGGGCCGGCGGCGCGGGCCGCCGGCCCGCCGGCACCCCCGTGGCGCGCGGCCGGCCGTCCACGACCTCGACCCCGACCGGTGCGCCGGTGCCGCCCTCGTCGAAGAAGCCGCCGTTGACCGCCGCGATCGCCCCGGCCCGACCGGCCAGCTCGGGCACCGGGGCGACGGCGGCCACGGCCGGCGGGGTCAGGAGGGCGACACGCACGGCCGGCGAGGTGAGGTCGACCTCGACCACGTCGCCCCGGACCGGGCCGCCGCGCGGGTCCGGGATCGTCGTCGTGAACTCCCGATACGTGGTCCCCGGCAGGTCCGGCGCCCCCCGCGGGTCGAGCAGGGCGTCGAGCACCCGCCCGTCGCCCGGCGGGACCGGGGGCGGCGGGGATGCGGCTCCCACCGTCAACACCCCGACGAGGGCGAGCACGAGGGCGGCCCGGCCAGAGCCCACGCCTGCCTCCCCGCGCCCGTCGTCTCCGCCACGCCGACGGGTGACCGGCCGAGACTCGGGGGTGCCGGGTCACCGCCACGGGTCGACACTCCGGTGGTGCGGCCGCCGTGACCGGTCGTGTGAGAAGCCCGTCAAATCGGACAGGAGCGGCGGAATCGCCCGACGTCGGTATCGTCACAGCGGGGAACCCTCGCGGGGACGTGTCCGTTGGCCGACCGCGAGTGCTCGGTAAAGCGACGGCAAAGCGGTGGAGGAGCAGGCGTGACGGTCCCCTTCTGGGTCTGGGCGGCCACGGTCGGCGGCATCGCCGTCCTCGTGGCCATCGACATCTGGCACGCCCGGTCGCCGCACGAGGTGAGCTTCCGCGAGGCCACCCTCTGGTCGGTCATCTACATCGCCGTCGCCGTGGTGTTCGGCGTGATCCTGCTGTTCACGATGGGCACGCAGTCCGGCACCGAGTACTTCGCCGGCTACCTGGTCGAGAAGAGCCTCTCGGTCGACAACCTCTTCATCTTCGCGGTGATCCTCGGCCAGTTCGCGGTGCCGAAGCGCCACCAGCAGAAGGTGCTGCTCTGGGGTGTCATCGGCGCCCTGGTCATGCGCGCGATCTTCATCGCGATCGGCGCCGCGGTGATCTCGGCGTTCGCGTTCGTCTTCGTCATCTTCGGCGCGTTCCTGCTCTACACGGCCTGGACGCTGATCCGTCAGCACGGCGCGGAGCCGAAGGACATGCACGACAACCGCGCGGTCAAGCTCGTCCGCCGGTTCGTCACCGTGCACGAGGAGGCCGGTGACCACGAGGGCTACAAGGACGACGGGCGGCTCACCGCGCGCGTCCACGGCAAGTGGGGCGTCACACCGCTCTTCATCGTCGTCGCGGTGATCCTCTCGGTGGACCTGGTGTTCGCCCTCGACTCGATCCCCGCGATCTTCGGCATCACGCAGAACGCGTACATCGTCTTCACGGCCAACGCGTTCGCGCTGCTCGGCCTGCGGGCCCTGTACTTCCTGCTCGTCGGCCTGCTCGACCGCCTCGTGCACCTGTCCTACGGCCTGGCGTTCATCCTCGCGTTCATCGGCGTCAAGCTGATCCTGCTCTACCTGCACGAGGACGTTTCGACCTCGATCCCCGAGGTGCCGACCTGGCTCTCGCTGGTCGTCATCGTCGTGACCCTGGCCGTGGTGACGGTGACGAGCCTGCGGGCGACCCGGAAGGTCCAGGACGACGACGACCCCGAGACGACGCCCGAGCTCGAGCCCGGCGCGGCGGACGCGTCGCCGGAGCCGCCCGCCCCCGGCAGCACCGAGCAGGAGTCGCGCTCCTCGTCCTAGGGTCGGGTCATGGCCGACCGGGACCGGGACGAGGCAGGACGGGCGCGCAACGCGCGTCCCCGCGACGCGTCCGGCCGCCCGCTCCCGCGGGGGGCGACGGGCGTCACGCGGCCCGACGAGGAGGAGGACCTCACGCCGGACGAGGCGTTCGCCCGGGCGCAGGCCCTGCTCGACGACGACCGCCCCTTCGACGCGCACGACGTCCTCGAGGGCCGGTGGAAGGCCGCGCCCGAGGACGAGAAGCTCCTCTGGAAGGGCCTGGCCCAGCTCGCGGTCGGCCTCACCCACGAGCAGCGCGGCAACGCCCGCGGGGCGTCCTCGCTGCTCCGGCGCGGCGCGGCGACCGTGAGCGAGGCCCCCGACGCCGCGTCCCGGTACGGCGTCGACCCGGCGGCGCTCTCCGGCTGGGCGAGCGCCCGTGAGGAGTCCGGTCCGCTCGCCCCGGGGCTGGTGCTGCGGCGGACCTGACCGGCCGTTTCGGACCACCCGGCCGTCGGCAACCCCGCGGACGACGCACACCACCCCTCGCGAGGAGGCACGACGGCATGGCCGGCGCACTGGACGGCAAGCGGATCGCGATCATCGCCACCAACGGCGTCGAGCAGGCGGAGCTCGAGCAGCCCCGCGCGGCGGTCGAACGGGCCGGCGCCCGCGCCACGCTGGTCTCGCTGTCGACCGACCCGATCCAGGCGATGAACTCCGATATCGACAAGGGCGACACGTTCACGCCGGAGGCGGCGATCGCCGATGTGTCGGCCGACGATTTCGACGCGCTCGTGCTGCCCGGCGGCACCATCAACGCCGATCAGCTGCGGCAGAGCGGCGACGTCGTGACGTTCGTCCAGCGGGTCGTCGCGGACGGGAAGCCGGTCGGCGCCATCTGCCACGCGCCGTGGACGCTCGTCGAGGCCGACCTCGTGCGCGGCCGCACGCTGACGTCGTACCCGAGCCTGCGCACCGACATCCGCAACGCCGGCGGCACCGCCGTGGACCAGGAGGTCGTCGTCGACCGCGGGCTCGTGACCAGCCGCACCCCGAAAGACCTCGACGCGTTCTGCTCGACGATCGTCGAGGAGTTCGCCGGTGCGCTGACGCGCCCGTGAGCAGAACGGCGTGCCGGAGCACTCCGACGTGCTCACGAGCCCGAAGGGCACACTGCTCGACGTGACCACGCCGGGCCTGTTCGACGCCGTGCTCGCCCGCGGCGGTGCGCGGGACGCGACCGGCGACCGGGCGTGGGTGCGGGCGCTGCTCGACGTCGAGGCCGCCCTCGCCGCGGCCGCCGCGGACGTCGGCACGCTCGACCGTGACGACGCCGACGCCATCGCGGCGGCCTGCGCGCAGGCACCCGACCCGGGCGAGCTCGGCGAGGCCGCCGCGGCGTCGGGGAACCCCGTGGTGCCGCTGGTCGCCGGACTTCGTCAGCGCTTGAACGGGACCGCCGCCTCCGGGGTCCACCGTGGCGCCACCAGTCAGGACGTCCAGGACACCGCGGCGATGCTGGTGGCCCGCGACGCGGTCCGCGTCATCGTCACCGATCTCCGCGCGGCCGCCGACGCCGCGGCCGCCCTCGCCGCGGCCCACCGCGACCGCCCCGCCGCCGGCCGGACCCTGCTCCAGCAGGCCGCCCCGATCACCGCCGGGCTGCGGGCCGCGGGCTGGACGGCCGGTCTGGACGCGGCGGCCGCGGCGCTCGACGCCTGGCGCCCGGCCGTGCAGCTCGGTGGCGCGGTCGGGAGCCTCGCCGCGTTCGACGGCCACGGGCGGGCGGTCCGCGCCGCGCTCGCCCGGCGGCTCGGTCTCGTCGAGCCGGTCCTCGCCTGGCACACCGAACGCGGGCGCGTCGCCGAGATCGCCGGCCTGCTCGGCCGCGCCGGCGCCGCGACCGGGTCCGTCGCCACCGACCTCGTGCTGCTCGCGCAGACCGAGGTCGGGGAGGTGCGCGAGGACGTCCCGGGCCGCGGCGGATCGTCGACCCTGCCCCACAAGCGCAACCCGATCGCCGCGGTCTCCGCACGGGCGGCCGCGATCGCCGCGCCGGGCCTCGTCGCCTCGGTCCTCACGGCCGCGTCGCTGCACGAGCACGAGCGCGCGGCCGGCCCCTGGCACGCCGAGTGGCGCCCGCTCACCGAGCTGCTGCGCACCGTCGGGTCGGGCGCGTCGTGGCTGGCCGACGCGCTGACCCACCTCGCCGTCGACCCGGAGCGCATCGCGGCGTCCCTCGACGTCACCGGCGGTCTGCTGCTCGCCGAGCAGGCCACCACCGGGTTGCGCGGACGCCTGGGCCACGCGGCGGCGAAGGACCTGGTCACGCGGGCAGCGGCGACCGCGCAGGACGAGCGCCGCCCCTTCGCCGACGTCCTGACCGACGCCCTCGCCGGGCTCGACGACCCGCCCGACGACCCCGCCGCCGAGGTCCGCGCGCTGCTCGACCCGGCGGGCGCGATCGGCGAGGCGACCGCGCTCGTCGACGATCTGCTGCAGTCCCGAGAAGGGAAGCGCCCGTGAGCCCGCACCCCTCGACCCAGCACTGGGACCCGGACGGCGAGCAGGTCCGCCGGGCGGTCCTGGGCGACGAGCACGTCGACCGCGCCGTCGCCGCCACCGACGACGTCACCGCCGATTTCCAGGACTTCATCACCCGGTACGCCTGGGGCGGTATCTGGACCCGGCCGGGCCTGCCGCGGCGGGACCGCAGCATCGTGACGCTCTCGGTGCTCGCCGCCCTGCACCACGACGGCGAGCTCGGGCTGCACGTCCGCGCGGCCCGCCGCAACGGCCTGACCCGCGAGGAGATCCAGGAGGTCCTGCTCCAGGTCGGCGTCTACGCCGGGGTGCCGGCGGCCAACCGGGCCTTCGCGGTGGCGCAGCGGGTCCTCGCCGAGCTGGGGGAGGAGGACGACCCCGAGGACGGCCACCCGACCTGACCGCGCCACGCTGGTCGGTGGTGCGCGCCGTTACCGTGGGCAGTTCAGTACGGTCGCCGCGGCGACGACCACGACGGGCGGGGGCGATGGAGCGCGCGGGAACGGCGGCACGGCCGCGACGGCACGGGTTCCGGCGCGCGGCGCTGGCGGGCGCGGTCGCGGGGCTGGCGCTGCTGGCCGGCGCCTGCTCGTCCGGACCGACGCTCGAGACCCCGCCGATCCCGACCTTCCCGGGCCCGGGCGCCGCGCCGGCGACCAGCGCGCCGCCGCCGCGCAACAGCATCCTGCCCACCGAGTGCGACCAGGTGCTGGCGTCCGACCAGCTGCCGAACTACCTCGGGATGCCGCTGGGCACCGTGCGCGTCACCGCCCTGCGCGACGTCCCGGCACCCTCGGTCGGCCGCCTCGAGCGCGTCACCTGCAACTACACCTCGCTCGGCGGCCCGGGCGCCCCGCCGCCCAACACCCTGGTGCTCAAGGTGCTGACCAGCGGCTACACCTCCCCGGAGGCCGCCACGGCGCAGTCCCGCGTCAACCGCGACGCCCAGGCCAGCTCCGGCGTGCCCGCCCAGCCGGTGCCGTTCGGTGCCGCCGAGGCCGTGTACTACCCCGACCCCGAGGGCCCCGTCCTCGTCGTCGTGTACGGCCGGGTGACGGCCAGCTTCACGCTCACCCCCGACCGTCCGGTGCCGGTGGACCAGGCGCAGCCGGTGCTCACCGACCTCGCGCTGCGCGCGCTGCCCGTGCTCGTCCCGCAGGCCGGGCAGTAGACCCCGCGGCCGGGCGCCGACCTACCCGGCGCTCCGGCGCACGGCGTCGGCGAACGCCGCCGGGTGGGTGGACGCGGCGAGGTGCCCGCCGGGGAACGTGACGAGCGGGCAGCCGGTCCGGCCGGCGAGCGCGACCGCGCAGCGGTGGGGCAGCTCGCCGCGCGAGTCGGCGCCGGCCGCGGCGACGAGGCCGGGGACGGCCGCGAGGGCCGCCGGGTCGGCGTCGCCGGTGAGGGCGGGCACGAGCAGGTCGCCGAGGAACGACGCGACGTCCCGGTCGGTCTCGCCGGTGTCCGGACTCACCGGCGGCGGATCGGTGCCCCGCACCAGCGCGTCCAGCCGCGCCATCCCGGCCGCCGCGCCGCCGGCGCGGAAGGCGGTGCGCACGTCCTCGACGTCGTCGCGGAGGTCCTCGGGGAGCAGCCGGACCAGCGGCGGCTCGTGGGCGACCACGCCGGTGACCAGGTCCGGGCGTGCGCGGGCGAGCGTCAGCGCCACGATGGCCCCACCGCTGCACCCGACGAGACGGGCGGGCCCGGTGCCGAGCGCGTCGAGCAGGGCGGCGACGTCGCCGGCCAGCGCCCCGGGCGTGAGGTCGCCGTGGTCGAGGCGCTCGCTGTCGCCGAAGCCGCGCGGGTCGGAGGTGAGCACCGTGTGGTCGGTCGCGAGCGCGTCCGCCAGATCGGCGTACCCGGCGCGCGTCACCGGCGCGCCCACCAGGACCAGGAGCGGCCCGGAGCCCCGCAGCTCGCAGGGGACCGTCCCGCCGGGGACGGTGAGCCGCTGCACGGCGACGGCCGGGTCTCGCGCACCGATGTCCCCGCCTGGCACCGCTCCGCCCTCCTCGTCCGGGTCGGGCGGGACCCTAGGCCCCGGGGACGACGACGTCACAGCGATTTCCGCCGGGGCGGTGCTTATAGTTGCCCGAACCTAAGGATCGCGGAGGCGACGTGACGAGCACGGTGGGGGACGGGCGGCCGTCCCCGTCGGTGGCGCCGGCGGTGGCGCACCTCGGTCCGCGGTACAAGTGGATCGCGCTGACCAACACGACGCTCGGCGTGCTGATCGTGACGATCAACATGTCGATCCTGCTCATCGCGCTGCCGGACATCTTCCGCGGCATCGCGCTCGACCCGCTGCAGCCGGAGAACATCAGCTACCTGCTGTGGCTGATCATGGGCTACCTCGTGGTGACGGCCGTCCTCGTCGTCACCTTCGGCCGCGTCGGCGACATGTTCGGGCGCACCCGGATGTACACGCTCGGGTTCGCGGTGTTCACGGTGTTCTCGATCCTGCTCGCCGTCACCTGGCTGCAGGGCGACGCCGGCGCGATCTGGCTGATCACCATGCGCGTGCTGCAGGGCATCGGCGGCGCGCTGCTGCTCGCGAACTCGACGGCGATCCTCACCGACGCGTTCCCGTCCCACCAGCGCGGCCTCGCGCTGGGCATCAACTCGATCGCCGCGATCGCGGGCTCGTTCCTCGGCCTGATCATCGGCGGCGTGCTCGCCCCGGTCGCGTGGCACCTGGTGTTCATCGTGTCCGTGCCGATCGGCATCGGCGGCACCATCTGGGCCTGGTCCAAGCTCGAGGAGACCAGCGAGCGCCACGAGGGCCGCATCGACTGGTGGGGCAACGTCACCTTCGCCGTCGGCCTCGTCGCGGTGCTCATGGGCATCACCTACGGCATCCAGCCCTACGGCGGACACGTGATGGGCTGGACCAGCCCGACCGTGCTCGTCTGCCTCATCGGCGGCGTCGTGATCCTCGCGATCTTCGTGGCCGTCGAGCGACGCGTCGCGCACCCGATGTTCCACCTGTCGCTGTTCGGCATCCGGTCGTTCACCGCCGGGAACATCGCCAACCTGCTCTCCGCGCTCGGGCGCGGCGGCCTGCAGTTCATCCTCATCATCTGGCTGCAGGGCATCTGGCTGCCCCGCCACGGCTACGACTACGAGTCGACGCCGCTCTGGGCCGGCATCTACATGGTCCCGCTGACCATCGGCTTCCTCATCGCCGGACCGGTCTCCGGGATGCTCTCCGACCGGCACGGGGCGCGCTGGTACGCCGCGGGCGGCATGCTCGTGGCGGCCGTGAGCTTCCTGCTCATGGGCTTCCTGCCCGTCGACTTCCCCTACCCGCTCTTCGCGGTGCTCCTCGCCGTCAACGGCCTCGCGATGGGCCTGTTCTCCTCGCCCAACCGGGCCTCGATCATGAACAGCGTCCCGGCCCGCCAGCGCGGCGTGGCCGCGGGGATGACCGCGACGTTCATGAACGGCGCGACCGTGCTCTCGATCGGCATCTTCTTCTCGATGCTGATCCTCGGGCTCGCGTCGACGCTGCCCTCGGCGCTCTTCGGCGGGCTCACCGGGCAGGGCGTCCCGGCCGACGTCGCGGGCCGCATCGCCGAGCTCCCGCCGGTGAGCACGCTGTTCGCCGCGCTGCTGGGCTACAACCCGATCGAGACGCTGCTCGGCCCCGGCGTGCTGGCCCAGGTCGGGCCGCAGCAGGCCGAGTTCCTGACCGGCCGCAGCTTCTTCCCGCAGCTGATCTCCGGTCCGTTCGCCGACGGCCTGTTCCTCGCGCTCGGCTTCGCCGCGGTCTGCTGCCTCGTCGCCGCGATCGCCTCGCTGTTCGACAGCGCCAAGCCCTCGCTGGAGCAGGCCGAAGCGCTGGGAGAGGACCTGGGGCGCGAGGAGGACGACGGGGTCCCGCCGGCCGCCGCCCCAGGTCCCGGAACGGTTGCTGCCGCGCCCGCCGCCGGCGGGCGTCCGGTCGCCGTGGCCGGGCGGATCCTCGCTCCCGACGAGGCACCGGCAACGGCCGTGCTCACCCTCGTCGACGACCGCGGCCATGAGGCCGACCGCGCCGAGACCGACGCCGCGGGCCGCTTCACGCTCAGCGCCGACGGCCGCTCGGGCGACTACCTGGTGATCGCGACGCCGCGCGGGCGCGGCACCGCGGCCCCGGCGGCCACGCGCGTCACCGTCAACGGCTCGCCGGTGCACGTCGACGTCGTGCTGCAGGAGCGTGCGGCCCTGCCGCGCTGAGGCGAGCGGCCGTGTGGGGACCCCCACTCGGACGCCTTGGGTAATCCAATGGCAAAGAAGCGGTGCCACCGTCGGAGCGCGTGACCGGCTTCGACGAACCCGAGCGCCGCCCGCGCACGCTGAGCGCCGTGACGATCCTGCTCACCGCCGCGGCGGGGGCGATCGACGTGGTGACCTACTTCGCCTTCAACCAGGTCTTCGCCAGCACGATGACCGGCAACCTCGTGCTGCTCGGCCTCGGGCTGGGCCAGGGGGACTGGACGCAGATCGCCGACAACATCTGCGCGATCGGCGGGTACTGCGGCGGGCTGATCGCCGGCACGGTCGTCTGCGGGCTCGCGATGCGGCGCTGGCCCTGGCGCAACGCGGTGGGCGCGACGCTGACCTTCGAGCTCGCGCTGCTGCTCCTGCTCGGCGCCTTCTGGTACGGCGTCGACGACGACAGCCCGCTCGTCCAGTGGAAGGTCGTCGTCCTCGTGGTCGGCGCCGGGCTGGCGATGGGCGTGCAGGCCGCCGCCGTCCGCTACGTCGGGCCGGCGGGCACGCCGACGAGCTTCATGTCCGGGACGATCACGAACTGGGTGTCGAGCCTCGTCGAGCTGCACAAGCCCTTCCGCTGGAACTGGAACTCGCCGCTGCGCCTGCTCGCGGTGATCGTCGCCGCGGCCGGCAACGCGGTCGTCCAGCGCTACGCCCCGGACTGGTCGTTCGTGGCGCCCGTCGTGCTCGTGGCGGTCGCGATCGTGCTGATGGCGGCCGTGACCCGGGCCAACAGCGGCGGGCTGACCGCCGGCGCGCCCCAGTTCGACCCGGACCTGCGCGCGGAGGTGCCCGACGCCGGGGTCGACGAGGAGGACGCCGCCGGTGGCGCCGGATCCGTCCACGGGCGCGTGGTGGGACTCGACGGCGACGCCCGCCCGGCCGTCCTGACCCTGGTCTCCAGCGGCGGCGAGCAGGTCGACCGCGTGCACACCGAGGTCGACGGCAGCTACCGCCTCGACCCGGGCGAGTCGGGGGACTTCATGCTGATCTGCACCCCGCACCGCATGGGTGGCGGCGCCGCGCGCCCCCGTGCGGTGCTGATCTCGGTCGACGGCCACCCGGTCGTCCACGACCTCGTCCTCGGCGCCGCCTCGGGCGAGGCGGGCCACCACCCGGCGCCGACCTGACCCGTCCTCGTGAGCAGTTGGGGCCTCTGCAGGGGCCCCAACTGCTCACGTGGTCAGGTCGCGCGGACCGCCTCGATGTCGATCTCGATCCGCAGGGTCCGGCCGACCGCGAAGATGCCCGCGATCACCGACTGGTTCCAGCGGATGTCGAAGTCGTCGCGGGAGAGCTGGGTCGTCGCGCTGAAGCCGGCGCGCTCGCCGCCCCAGAGGTCGGGCCCGGCGCCGTGGTAGACGACGTCGAGGTCGACGGTGTTGCGCACGCCCTTGAGCTCGAGGTCGCCGGTCATCGTCCAGTGGTCGGGGGTGTGGCCCGTGATCGCCGTCGAGGTGAAGTCGATGCGCGGGAACGCGACGACGTCGAGGAAGTCGCCGGCGCGCAGGTGCGCGTCGCGGGTGTCGTCGTCGGTGTCGACGCTGGACGGGTCGATGGAGGCCGAGACGCGCGAGCTCGCGAGGTCGGCGCCCATCTCGATGGACCCGGTGAAGCTGCGCAGCCGCCCGTGCACCTTGGTGATCCCGAGGTGGAACGCCGAGGCGGCGATCCTCGAGTGCACGGGGTCGATGTCCCAGCGCCCGGGTGCGGGCAGGCTCAGGGCGCCGGTGCGGGTGAGCACGACGCGGCCGAGGTCGCCGGAGCCGGCGAGCGGACGGGCCGCGGGGGTGTGGCCGACCGCCGAGGTGATCACGGTCGACGGCCCCTCGGGGAGCCCGTCGACGAGGAACGCGCCGTCGCCGCCGACCGTCGCCCCGCCGATCTGGGTGCCGGCGGCGTCGATGACGGTGACGACCGCGAAGGGCACGGGCCACCCGTCGCTGGTGACCGCGGCGCCGCGCACCCAGCCACCACCACGCGCGTCGGACGTCGCCGGTGCGGTCCTCTCCTGACCGTGGTCGAGCTCCCCTATCGGCGTGCTCCCCTGGATGCTTCGTCTCCCGCCGTCACTCACCAGCGCTCGCCGCCGGTCTGGGGGGTCTCGGTGACGTCGTCGGTGTCGAGGTGGTGGACGTGCCGGCCGGCGTAGCCGTTCCCGTTGCCCGCGGCCGCGCCGTCGTCGCCGCGCGGAGCGTCGGGACGGGACGCGGCGGCCCCCGGGCCACCCCCGTCCACCGCCGGCGGCACGAGGCTCAGCACCACGTCGGACGGGTGCCCGGGACCGATCTCGATCTCCGAGGCCACCGGCGCGTAGCCGCTCGCGGTGATCGTGTAGATGCCGTGGGCGACGTCGTCGAAGCGGAACGACCCGTCCTCGCCGGTGACGCGGGAGCCGACGACGTGCCCGTCCTCGCTGACCAGCGTCGCCAGCGCCTCGGCCACGGGGCGCCCGGCGCCCGCCGAGCGCACCGTCCCGGAGAGCTGGGTGCGCGTCGCCAGCGCGACGTCGTGGGTGACGTGCCCCTCGCCCGGCACGCGCACCGTCTCGGCGACGGGCGCCAGGCGTGGGGCGGCGGCGGTGAGCGTGTAGGTGCCCTCGGTGAGGTCGGAGAACCGGTAGGCCCCGTCGCCGCCCGAGCGCGTCACCGCGACGACGGTGCCGCGCACGTCGGTGAGCGTGAGGACGACGTCGCCCCACCCGCTGACGCCACCGACACCGCTGCCGCCGTTCGTGCCGCCGCCGTGACGCACGCCGACCGTGCCGCCGAGGGTGGCGCCGCCGCCGGTGAGGCCGACGTCGTGGCGCAGCGGGCGGTCGGCGACCGCGACGAGCGAGGCGGTCGGCTGGTGGGTCGACGAGGCGCAGATGACCAGGTACGTCCCGCCCGTCGGCGGCACGAGCTGGTAGTGCCCGCCCTCGTCGGCGGACGCACGGTCGAGCTGGTCGCCGGAGAGGTCGCACAGCGTCAGCGCCGCGCCGGGCACGGGCGCGCCGTCACCCCGGGTGACCCGACCGAAGATCATGATCGGTTCCTGTCCGTCCACCGACGTCCACCTCTCTGGCAACGCACCATCGCACTCGAGCGGGCCGGCGACCCGTCGACTCCATCGTCCTCCGGCCACTCCCGCGACGCCCGGGCACGGGCCCCCACCGACGGGGGATTCCGCGCCGGATGCCCACGGGATTTGCTTGGATAGTACAAGCATCATCTCGCGGCGGCGCGTCGGTGATCGGATGGCGGGCGCCCGCCGCCCGCGCCACGCTGGGGGCATGCCCGAGCTCCCGTCCGACTTCCCGGCCCTGCCGCAGCCCGCCCTCGACCTCGACCCGGACCGGCGCGCGGTGGCGGACTTCTACGACTACGCCGACCTGCTCACCGCCGAGGAGACGGCGACGCTGCGGCGCCTGCGGTCCTATCTCGCGCAGGACGTCGCGCCGCTGGTCGAGAACGCCTGGGAGCGCGCCGAGTTCCCGATGCAGCTGGTCAAGGGCTTCGCGGAGCTCGACCTCGCCGGGCTGCCCTACGGTCTCGGCGCCGCGACCGACGAGCCCGCCCGCCGGCTCTTCCTCGGGTTCCTGCACGCCGAGATCGCGCGGGTCGACCCGTCGGTGAACAGCTTCTTCGGGATCCACACGGGTCTCGCGATGGGCTCGATCTGGGCCGGCGGCACCGCCGAGCAGCGGCAGCGCTGGCTGCCGTCGATGGCGCGGATGGAGACGATCGGCGCGTTCGGGCTCACCGAGCCGCACGGCGGGTCCGACGTCGCGGGCGGGATGGAGACCACCGCGCGCCGCGACGGCGACCACTGGGTGCTCGACGGCGACAAGCGCTGGATCGGCAACGCGACCTTCGCCGACGTGGTCATCATCTGGGCGCGCGACCTCGAGACGGGCGAGGTGCGCGGGTTCGTCGTCCCGCGCGAGACCGAGGGCATGACGATCGCCAAGATCGAGGGCAAGACGGCGCTGCGCATCGTCCAGAACGCCGACATCGCCCTGCGCGGCGTGCGCGTCCCCGACGACCACCGCCTCGCGGGCGGCACCGGGACGTTCGCCGACGCGGGCGGGGTCCTGCGGGTCACCCGCGGCAACGCCTCCTGGGGTGCGACCGGCACGCAGATGGGCGCCTACGAGCTCGCGCTGTCCTACGCCGGGCAGCGCGAGCAGTTCGGCCGCCCGATCGCCGGGTTCCAGCTCATGCAGGACCTGCTCGTCTCGATGCTCGGCAACGTCACCGCGTCGCTGGGGATGGCCGTGCGCAACGCGCAGCTCCTGGACGCCGGGCGGGGCACCGACGCCCACTCGGCGCTGGCCAAGGAGTACTGCGCGAGCCGGATGCGCGAGACCGTGGCCTGGGCCCGCCAGCTCGTCGGCGGCAACGGGGTGATCCTCGGCAACGGCGTCGCGCGCTACTTCGCCGACGCCGAGGCCCTCTACTCCTTCGAGGGCACGCGGGAGATGAACACGCTGATCGTGGGGAAGGCGGTCACCGGCCACAGCGCGTTCGTACGCTGAGGGTGATGTCGACGGATCGCGCCGCCCGGTGACCGGCCACCCGACGATCGCGGTCGCCCTCGCGCTCTGCTCGGTGGTCGCCTACGCGTTCTCGGCGGCCCTGCAGCGCCGGGAGACCGCGCGCGCCGCGGAGCCCGTCGAGTCGGCGGGCGGCTGGGGATTCTTCCGGGCGCTGCTGCGCCGGCGGTGGTGGTGGGGCGGGGTCGCCTGCATGGTCGCCGGCGCGGTGATCCACGTCGGCGCGCTCGGCTTCGGCTCGATCACGTTGGTCCAGCCGATCGGCGTGACCACGCTGATCCTCGCGCTGCCGCTCGACTCGTGGCTCGAGAAGCGGCGCATCCACGCCGGTGAGTGGGTCGGCGCGGTCGTGCTGGTGGCGGGCCTGGTCGGACTGCTGACGCTCGCGGCGCACGGCCCGCCGTCGCGCACCCCGCCGGCACCGGTCGTGCTCGGGGCGATCGCCGTCATCGCGGTCACCGCCGTGGTGCTCTCCGCCGCCGGCGCCCGTGGGCGTCCGATCGTGCGGGCGGTGGTGCGCGCGGCGGCGTCGGGGCTGTGCGCCGGCGCGACGTCCGGGCTGGTCCGGCTGATCATCCGTCTCATCGCCGACGGCCGGTCGCCCGCCCTGATCGCGACGGTCGTCGTCGCGGCGCTCGTGCTGCCGGTCGCCTCGATCCTGCTGGTGCAGACCGCCTTCCGGGACGGCGGTCTCGACGCCGGGCTGGCCACGCAGATCACCGCGGACCAGGCCGCCGCGGCCGCGATCGGGATCGTGGTGCTCGGCGAGCGCTACACCCTCGGCGCCGCCGGGGCGGCGCTCGCGTCGGTCAGCGCGGTGGTCGCGCTCGTCGGGCTGGTGACGCTGATCCGCGCCGGACCGACCCCCGAGCAGCGGGCCGCCCTCGCGTCGCCTACCGCAGCACCAGCACCAGGCCGCTGACCAGCGCCAGCACCGCCACCGCGCCGCCGAGCACCGGGACGGCACGGTCGGCGGCCAGCGGCGAGGGCAGCGGGCTGCGGCTGAGGCGCACGGTCCGGCGCCGTCCGTAGAGGGCGACGACCACGGCGAGCAGCGCGGCCGCGCCGGCGAGCACCAGGGCCGGCCAGGAGCCCTCGTGCGTCACCTCGCGGACCGCCAGCAGCAGCGCGTTGGCCCCGACGCCCAGCGACGTGCGGCTCCACGCGAGGCCGGTCCGCTCGGCCTGCAGGCCGGCGTCCGACGGTGACGCGCTCACACCCCCGCCCGCAGCACGACGAGGGCGAGCCCGAAGAGCGCCAGCACGACGAGGCCGGCCGCGAGCACCCACGGCAGGCGCTGGCGGGGCAGCGGGCGTCCGCGGCGGATCGCGAACTCGACCCCGCGCCAGCGCAGGACCCCGCCCGCGGCCGTCACGACCGCGAGCGCCACGAGGAAGGCGCCGAGGACGCCCCGCATGCCGGGCACCGCGAACTCGGGCAGCAGCTGCACCACGGCCACCCCGGCCGCGAGCAGCGACAGGGAGGTGCGCAACCACGCCAGGAACGTGCGCTCGTTGGCGAGCGTGAAGCGGTAGTCCGGCTCGTGCTCCTCGTCGGTCTCGTGCCCGTCGGAGGCCTCGGCCACGGACGACTCCCTCCCGCGTGCGGACGTGACGTGCGCATGCTGCCGGGTGGGGCCGGCTCCGGGCCGGGCACCTCGCCCGCCGGGCCCGGTCGACGCGGACCCTCCCGGGGTCGGCGACGCGCGGTGAGGGCCCGGCGGGGTCGGTTGATCCGACCGGGTGGACCTCGGTGTCGGGTCTGTGACAGGTCCCCGCGCGCGGCCCGAGCAAGATCGAAATCTGCGGCGTCGGGAGGCCGGTGTGCGCAGGTCAGCCTGGGTGGGAAACCCCGTCCCCCGGGTGCCGGACACCCCGAGGGGCGCCTCGGGCGGAGTCGTAGGGTGCCGCGCATGACGCAGACGCCGATCTACGAGGAAGTCCGCCGGGCGTTCGGCCGCGCCGACCGTGGCCTCGAGAGGCGGGCGTTCCGCGAGGCGTCGAGCGGGGCCGAGGAACGCCCCTCCCGTCCCGTGATGCTGCGCGGCAACGGCGGTCGGCACCGGCGCTCCGGCGACTGACCACGCGACCCGACGCCGTGCTCCCCGCGGGCCCGGACCACGGCACCTCCGGGGCGTGGGGCATGGTGGTGCCCGGTTCCGTCCGTGACGACGGGGCCGGTCGCCGAGGTCAGCGAGGGCAGTCATGAGCGAGCAACCCGGGCCCCCGGGGCCGCCCGGGCCCGGACGCGGGCGGCACTCCGCGCCCGGTCCGGACGCCGACGCCCCGGCTCCTGACGCCCCGCGCCACGGCGGCGAGCCCGACGCGGCCGGACGCCCGCCCGGGCCCCCGCCACCCACGTCGCCGGCCGCGGCGGGCGGCCCCCCGCGGCACGCCGGCCCCGGGCCCGGCGGGCCGCCGGGCCCCCAGGGGCCCCAAGGACCGCCGCCTCCGGGAGCCGGGCGTCCCGGCCCGCCCGGTCCCGCGGGTCCGGCCGGTCCCGCCGGCCCGGGCGGCCAGGGACCCGGCCGTCCCGGCCCCGCCCCCGTCGTCGCCCCCGGCTACGGCCCGGGACCCGGGGGACCGGGAGGTCCGGCGTCTCCAGGGGCTCCGGGAGCTCCGGGGGGTCCGCCGCCCGGCCGTCCCGGTCCGCAGGGATGGGGCCCGGCGCGGACCGACAGCGGCCCGAACGGCCCGCGTCCGGCCGGGAGCCCCGGCGAGACCCCGACCCGCGCGGTCCGGCCCGGCGAGGACGAGCTCACCAGCCACCGGGCCGACGCCGCGGGGAACGGCCAGGCCCCGGCGTCCGGACTGTCGGTGGTCAAGGTCACCGGGCAGGCCGCCGCGGCCACGACCACCGCGGCCGTCGGCTCGTTCATCGGTGGCGCCGGCGGCACCGTGATCGGTGCCGGGATCGCCGCCATCGTGACGACGATCGGCGACGCCTTCTACCAGCGCTCGATCGAGCGCACCCGGGACACCGTCCGGCGGCGGCTGCGCTCCGGGCGGCGCGACGGCGACGACGCCGGCGCGTCGCCGCGCGAGCCGGCGACCGTGCTCGCCGGCGCGGGCCGACCGGCCGAGGGCACGAGCGTCCTGGCGGGCCGCCCCGCAGGCGGGGCTCCAGCTCCCGACGAGCAGCCGACCGTCGTGCTCGGCGCCGCCGGCCCGACGCGGGTGACGCCCGCGATGGGCGGCGGCCCGGGCGGCGACGACCCGACGCGGGTGACACCCGCGTCGGCGAGGTCGGCGACGGGTGGCGACGACCCGACGCGGGTGACGCCCGCGCCCGCGACGTCGGCGATGGGGGCCGAGGACCCGACGCGGGTGACGCCCGCGCCCGCGACGCAGGCGATGGGGGCCGAGGACCCGACGCGGGTGACGCCCGCGCCGGCCACGCAGGCGATGGGCAGCGGCCCGGGTGCCGACGACCCAACCCGGGCCGTCGGCCCGGGCACGCGGGTCCTCTCCGGCCCCGAGGACGACGAGACGGTCGTCCACCGGGGTCCGGGTGGTCCCGACGACCCGGACGACCCGGACGGTGAGCAGGCGCGTCCGACGCCCTGGCGCCGCTACGGCATCCTCGCCGCGACCGCGCTGCTGATCTTCCTCATCGCGATGCTGGCGATCACGGGCATCGAGCGGGTGAAGGGGTCGCCGATCTCGGGCGGCGAGTCGGGCACCAGCGTCGGCGCCGTGTTCGGCACCGCCGCGCCCGAGACCACCACGAGCGGCGCGCCCGAGACCACGACCAGCGCGCCGGCCGAGGGCGGCGAGACGACCACGTCGGAGAGCGGGACGACGACCTCGCGCACCTCGGAGTCGAGGGAGACGACGACCACGGGCGTGCCGCGCCTGGTGCCCTCGGGGCTGCTGCCGGGTAACTGAGGGCTCGTGCGCACCGACTTCGAGCCCGACGCCCTCGGCGCCGTGGGCTTCTACAAGTTCCTGACCTCGGTGATCGTCCCGCGGGCGATCGCGTGGGTGGTGACGCGCTCGGCCGACGGGGTCGACAACCTCGCGCCGCACTCGTTCTTCACGGTCGCGAGCACCGACCCGCCGATCGTGCAGTTCACGTCGGTCGGCGAGAAGGACTCGCTGCGCAACGCCCAGGCCACCGGCGAGTTCACGGTGTGCCTGACGCCCGAGCCGCTGCTCGAGACGATCAACGCGACCGCGACGGACTTCCCGTCGCACGAGAGCGAGATCGACGCGACCGGCGTGACGCGGGAGCCGTCGCGGTGCATCGCGACGCCGCGGATCGCCGAGTCACCGGTCGCCCTCGAGTGCCGTCTCGAGCAGGCGATGCCGGTGGGCAACTGCCACCTCGTGCTGGGGCGGGTCGTGCACGCCGTCGTCGCCGACGACGCGTTGGTCGACGGCCGCCCCGACGTGCAGCGCCTCGCGCCGCTCGCCCGACTGGGCGGCAACCAGTGGTCGACGATCGGCGAGGTGCTCGACACCCCCCGCATCCGCTACGCCGACTGGCCCGGTCACTTCTCCGGGGCGTCGTCCAGCAGCTGAGCGGCCTTCCCGGCGTCGGCGAGGGCGAGCAGGCGCCCGCGCGGGTCGGCGACGAGGCGGCGCGTGGTGTGGTCGAGCAGGCCCATCACGCCCGTGATCGTCGCGGCCACGACGTCACCGCGTCGCAGCTCGGTGTCCATCCGGAACGTCTTGCCCTCCCCGAAGCGCAGGTCGAGCGTGATCTCGACCTCGTCGCCGGCCCGGAGCTCGGCGAGGAACCGCACGGTCGTCTCGAGGATGATCGGCCCGATGCCGGCGGCGGTCAGGTCGGCGATGTCCACGCCGAGGGCGCGGAGGATCTCGGTGCGCCCGTGCTCGCCGTACTGGTGGTACACCGCGTGGTTCACGTGGCCGTTGGCGTCGCACTCGTAGCCGCGCACCGTCACCGTCGTCGAGAACACCCGGCCTCCCGCGCCGCCGTCGCCGTGATCATCGAGATCGTGGCAGGCTGCCCCGCGAGGCGCCCACGTCGGGTGACCACCAGCGGAGCGAGGAGGCGGCGCGTGCGGATCGGGATGGGCCTGAACTACAGCGGCGGTTTCGAGGAGACCGTCGCCGAGCTGGCCGAGCACGAGGCGGCCGGGCTCGACATCGCGTTCGTGCCCGAGGCCTACAGCTTCGACGCCGTGAGCCAGCTCGGTTTCATCGCCGCGCGCACGAGCAGGCTCGAGATCGCGTCGGGGATCCTGCAGATCTACACCCGCACCCCCTCGCTGACGGCCATGACCGCCGCCGGGCTCGACTACGTCTCCGGCGGGCGCTTCACGCTCGGCATCGGGGCGTCGGGACCGCAGGTCATCGAGGGCTTCCACGGCGTGCGCTACGACGCGCCGCTCGGGCGCACGCGCGAGATCGTCGACATCTGCCGGCAGGTGTGGCGCCGCGAGAAGGTGCAGCACTCCGGTCGGTACTACAACGTCCCGCTGCCCGCGGACCAGGGCACCGGCCTGGGCAAGCCGCTGAAGATCATCAACCACCCGGTGCGCGACCGGATCCCGATCGTCCTGGCCGCGATCGGTCCCAAGAACGTCGCCCTGACCGCCGAGATCGCCGAGGGCTGGCTGCCGATCCTGTTCGTGCCCGAGCGGGCCCACGAGGTGTGGGGCGAGTCGCTGGCGGCCGGGAAGGCGAAGCGCGACCCGTCGCTCGGCGAGCTGCAGACCTACCTGCAGGCGTCGCTGTGCATCACCGAGGACCAGGACGTCGCGCAGCAGATGCTCGACGGCATGCGCCCGTTCGTCGCGCTCTACGTCGGCGGCATGGGCGCGAAGGGCAAGAACTTCTACAACGAGCTCGCCCAGCGCTACGGCTACGAGGCCGAGGCCGAGAAGGTCCAGGACCTCTACCTCGACGGCAAGAAGGACGAGGCCGCCGCGGCGGTGCCCGAGGACCTCGTCAAGGCGATGTCGCTCATCGGGCCCCGCTCCTACGTCGCCGAGCGCTTGCAGGCCTTCGCGGGCGCGGGCGTCACGACGATCAACGTCACGCCGCTGGCGGGCACGCCCGCGGAGCGGGTGTCGTTGGTCGGCCAGGTCAAGGAACTCGCCGCCGATCTCTAGGAGTGCCTGCCATGCGTGTCTTCGCCGACGTCGATGAGCTGCGCGCCGCGGTGGGGGAGGACCTGGGCACCAGCGAGTGGGTGACCGTCGACCAGCACCGCGTCGACATCTTCGCCGACGCCACCGACGACCATCAGTGGATCCACGTCGACCCCGAGGCCGCCACGAAGGGGCCGTTCGGGAAGACGGTCGCGCACGGCTTCCTCACCGTCGCGCTCATGCCCAAGTTCGGGTGGGACACCTTCGAGGTGAAGGGCGTCTCGATGACGATGAACTACGGGCTCAACAAGGTGCGCTTCCCCGCCCCGGTGCCCGTGCCCAGCCGTGTGCGAGGTCACTGCCGCCTGGTGGACGTCACCGACGTCGCGAACGGCGTGCAGGCGACGATCGGGGGGACGGTGGAGATCGAGGGGTGGCCCAAGCCGGCGTGCGTCGCCGAGGTCATCCTGCGGTACGTGCTCTAGCTCTCGAGGAGGTCGGCTGTGCCCGATGCGGTGATCTGCGAGCCCCTGCGCACCCCGGTGGGGGGTTTCGGCGGCGCGTTGCGCGACGTCGCGCCCCAGACGCTGGCGGCGACGGTGATCCGGGAGCTGGTGTCGCGGACCGGCATCACGGCCGAGCAGGTCGACGACGTGGTGTTCGGGCACTGCTACCCGACGATGGACGCGCCGGCGATCGGGCGGGTGGCGGCGCTGGACGCGGGCCTCGAGGTCACCGTGCCGGGCATCCAGGTCGACCGGCGCTGCGGCTCGGGGCTGCAGGCGGTGCTCTACGCGGCGATGGCGGTGCAGACCGGTGGGGCGTCGCTGGTGCTCGCCGGCGGCGCGGAGTCGATGTCGGGGGCGACGTATTACAGCCAGGCGCCGCGGTGGGGCACCAAGGCCGGCGGGTTCGAGTTCAAGGACGCGTTGGCCGAGGGCCGGGTGCACGCCGGCGGGGTGAACCACCCGGTGTGGGGCGGGATGATCGAGACCGCGGAGAACGTGCGGGAGCGGTACTCGATCCCGCGCGAGGAGCAGGACCGGCTGGCGGTGCGCAGCCACGAGAAGGCGACCGCGGCGGTGAAGGACGGGCGGTTCGCCGACGAGCTGGTGGCGGTGACGGTGCCGGGGCGCACGTCCGACACGATCGTCGACGCCGACGAGCACATCCGGCCGGACGCGTCGCTGGAGTCGCTGGAGAAGCTGCGCCCGATCCGGGGCAAGCAGGACCCGTCGGCGACGGTGACGGCGGGGAACGCGTCGGGGCAGAACGACGGCGCGGCGGTGTGCGTCGTGACCACCCCGGAGAAGGCCGCCGAGCTGGGGCTGCGGCCGCTGGCGCGGCTGGTGTCGTGGGGGCTCGCGGGGGTGGGTCCTGAGGTGATGGGGATCGGGCCGGTGCCGGCCACCTCCGCTGCACTTTCCCGGGCGGGCCTTTCTCTCTCGGACATCGACGTGATCGAGCTGAACGAGGCCTTCGCGGCCCAGGCGCTCGGTGTCGGGCGGGAGTGGGGGATCGACCTGGTCACCGACGAGCGAGTGAACCCGAACGGTTCGGGGATCTCGCTGGGCCACCCGGTCGGCGCCACCGGCGTGCGGATCCTGGCGACGATGCTGCGCGAGATGGACCGCCGCGAAGCCCGCTACGGCCTGGAGACCATGTGCATCGGCGGCGGCCAGGGCCTCGCCGCCGTGTTCGAGAGGCTCGCCTGAGTGTCAGCGAAGTGCCGTCACGGACGCTGAGTGTCCGTATCGGTACTTCGATCACCGCGGTGCGCGGGGCAGGCGCGGGGTCCGAGCGAGCAGCAGTGATCGAAGTCCCGTTGCGGACGCTGAGTGTCTGCAACGGCACTTCGCTGACAAACCCGGCTACCTGCCCTGCCAGCGGGGTTCGCGACGCTCCCGTGCCGCCGCCATGCCCTCGGCGGCGTCCTCGGTCGCGCCCGCCACGCGCCGCATCGTCTCGCCGAACCGGATCGCCTCGGTCTGGGGCAGGTCCTCCGCGCGGCGCGCCATCTCCTTGATCGCGCGCTGGGCCAGCGGCGCGCCGGCGAGGAGACGGTCGGCGAGGGCCCGGGCCTCGGTCATCAGGTCGTCGTGCGGCACCACCCGCGAGACCAGCCCCATCTCGCGGGCCCGCTCGGCGTCGACCCGCTCGCCGGTCAGCAGGAGCTCCATCGCCGGCTGCCACCCGATCCGCTGGGGCAGGCGGATCGCGCCGACGATCGTCGGGATGCCCAGGCGCACCTCGGGGAAGCCGAACGTCGCCCGGTCGCTGGCGATCACGAGGTCGCACCAGGTCACCAGCGTCAGCCCGTAGCCCAGACAGTGGCCGTTGACCGCGGCGACGACCGGCTTGAAGATCTCCCAGCCGCTCTCGAACGAGTTCACCGTGGGGCGCTCCCAGAACGAGCCGGGGAAGTCGCCGGCCGGGTTGCCCTCGCCGCCCGCGTCCGCCCCGACGCAGAACGCCCGTCCCGCGCCGGTGACGATGCCGACCCAGGCCTCGTCGTCGGCGCGGAAGCGGTCGAACGCCTCGTTGAGCCCGTCGCGCATCGCGCCGTCGATGGCGTTGAGCTTCTCGGGGCGGTCGTAGGTGATCGTCGCGACGTGCCCGTCGCGCTCGTAGGTGACGCGCTCGCTCTCCACGGTCCGACACCGTAGGGCGGGCGCCCGTGGCCGGCCGCTGCGGTCGCCGCGGCCCGGCGGCACCACACGGGCGAACCCCGATGTCCCGGGCGGCGCGCCGGCGCCCCCGCCGCGACGATCCCGGGTGTGACGCGCTCGAAGGGATGACCGAGTGGCGGCCGGACCACCCCAGGTGCATGCTTGTATCCAGCAACCGATTGTACGGAGCATGCAATGGATTCCTCGCGGCTCCCGGCCCCGCCGCCGGGTGCGGACGACCGCTGGTTCGTGTCCGACCGTCTCGGCCACCAGCTGATCCGCGTCATGCGGGCCATGGAGCGGGCGAAGGCGGCCAAGTCCGTCGGCGTCGACGGCGTCGAGAGGGCGGCGTACGTCCTGCTCGCCCGCCTCGTCCTCGAGGGTCCGCGGCGGTCGAACGCGCTGGCCGAGTCGGTGCACTCCGACCCGTCCACCGTCAGCCGTCAGGTCGCCGGGCTCGTCCGCGCCGGGCTCGTCGAGCGCCGCCCGGACCCCGAGGACGGCCGCGCCACCCTGCTCGCGCCCACCGCCGAGGGCCTGCGCGTCTTCCAGGCCAACCGCGACCGTCGCAACCGCCAGATCAGCGCTATGACCGAGCACTGGGACGAGGCCGACCGCACACGGCTCGTCGAGCTGCTCGAGCGCCTCGCCGGCGACATCGAGCACCAGCACGCCACCACCACCCCCGCCCCGCCGTCGGCCGCCGTGAGCGGCCAGGAGGCCTCATGAGCACGCCCGCCGTCGCCGCAGCTCCCCCGGCGGCCGCCCCCACCCCGAGCAGCACCGGGTTCACCCACCGGCAGATCCTCGTGATCCTCTCCGGCCTGATGCTGGGGATGTTCCTGGCCGCCCTCGACCAGAACATCGTCTCCACCTCGATCCGCACCATCGCCGACGACCTGCAGGGCCTCAACCTGCAGGCGTGGGCCACGACGGCGTACCTGATCACCGCGACGATCTCGACGCCGCTCTACGGCAAGCTCTCCGACCTCTACGGCCGCAAGCCGTTCTTCCTGTTCGCGATCGGCACGTTCGTCGTCGGCTCGGTGCTCTGCACGATCTCGACGTCGATGTACGAGCTCGCGGCCTTCCGCGCCGTCCAGGGACTCGGCGCCGGCGGCCTGATGTCGCTGGCCCTGACGATCATCGGCGACATCGTCCCGCCCCGTGAGCGCGCCCGGTACCAGGGCTTCTTCCTCGCGGTGTTCGGCACGTCCAGCGTCATCGGCCCGGTGGTCGGCGGCTTCCTCGCCGGCCAGAGCGAGATCCTCGGCATCGACGGGTGGCGCTGGGTCTTCCTCGTCAACGTCCCGATCGGCATCGTCGCCTTCGCGGTCGTCATGCGGGTGCTCAACCTCCCGCACACCCGCCGCGAGCACCGCATCGACTTCCCGGGCGCGGTCGCGCTCGCCGTCGCCCTCGTGCCGCTGCTGATCATCGCCGAGCAGGGCCGCGAGTGGGGCTGGGGCTCCGTCTCGGCGATCGTCTGCTACGTCATCGGCGCCGTCGGCCTGATCGCGTTCTACCTGGCCGAGCGGGCCTACGGCGAGGACGCGCTGCTGCCGCTGCGGCTCTTCCGCAACGGCGTGTTCAGCCTGACCTCGATCATCGCCGTGATCACCGGCATCGGCATGTTCGGCGGCATCGCGATCGTCCCGCAGTACCTGCAGATCGTCACCGGCGCGACCCCGACCGAGGCCGGCCTGCAGATGATCCCGCTGGTCGGCGGGATCATGACCGCCTCGATCATCTCCGGCCAGCTCACCAGCCGGACGGGCCGCTACAAGATCTTCCCGGTGATCGGCCTCGGGCTGATGACCGTCGGCATGCTGCTGTTCCACTTCCTGCTGCACGCCGACACCCCGTACTGGGAGATCGCCGTGCTGATGGTCGTGTTCGGCCTCGGGCTCGGCAACTGCATGCAGACCCTCGTGCTCGCGGTGCAGAACGCGGTGCCGGCCAAGGACATGGGCGTCGCGACGGCGTCGGCCACCTTCTTCCGGCAGATGGGCGGCACCCTCGGCGTCGCGGTGTTCCTCTCCGTGCTCTTCTCCACCGTCGGCGACAAGATCCGCGAGGCCTTCACCCAGATCGCCCCGACGGCGTCGTTCCAGGCGGCCGTGGCCGACCCGACCGTCGCCGCGAACCCGGCCAACCAGGTCGCGCTGGACCCGGCCGCCGGCGCGGTGCAGGTGGCGCAGGACTCCTCGGTGCTGCAGCGGATGGACCAGCGGCTCGCCGAGCCGTTCCTCGTCGGGTTCTCGAACGCGATGGATCTGGTCTTCCTCATCGCCGCGTGCGTCATCGTCGTCGGGTTCGTGCTCGTGCTGTTCCTGCGGGAGGTCCCGCTGCGCACCCAGTCGGGCATCCAGGCCCGCGACGCCGAGGACACGAGCACGCCGACCGGCGCGGCCGTCGGCGGCGCCACCGCCGGCGCGGCCGCGCACAACACGGTCAACGACGCGCCGCCCGTGCCGGCCGCCGACGGCGCGCGACCGACCCCGACGCCGACACCGGCCGCCCCCTCGGGTCCGGCCTGGCAGGCCCCCCGGCCCGCACCGGCCTGGGGTCCGCCGAGCACGGCCGACGCCGTCCGGCAGCCCCCGCGGCCCAGCCCGGCGCCGCGGCGCGCGACCGGCCCGACGGTCCACGGCCGGGTCTCCGGCGTCGGCGGCAGCCCGGTCACGGCCGACGACGAGGTGACGGTGTCGCTGCACGGTCTGGACGGCGCGCCGCTGCAGCGCACAGGCCTCGACCCCGACGGCGCGTTCTCCCTGTCGGCGCCGGCGTCGGGCACCTACGTGCTCATCGCCAGCTCGCCGCGTCGGCGCCCGTTCGCCGAGCTCGTCAGCGTCGACGGCGTCCCGGTGCGCCGCGACGTCGCCCTGGCGCGCGTCGCGACGCTCGGCGGGCGGGTCGCCGAGGCCGACGGCACCTCCGTCGCGGGCGCGACCGTCACGGTCACCGACCCCGGCGGCGGCGTCGTCGCCGTGCGGCGCAGCGACGCCGACGGCGCGTGGGAGAGCGGGGAGTGCGAGCCGGGCAGCTACACGGTCACGGTGCTCGCGCCCGGCCGGTCGCCGCAGGCCGCCCGGGTCGCGGTGGGTGAGGACGGCGCCCGGCAGGACGTGACGGTGCCGCCCGCGCGCTACTCGCTCTCCGGCGCGGTGCGCGGGACCGGCGGGTCGCCGGTGCCCGAGTCGCTGGTCGTGCTCGTGGGACGCGACGGCGCGGTGGTCGCCTCGGCGGTCACCGGTCCCGACGGGCGGTTCCGTCTCGACGGCATCACCCCCGGGCGCCACATGCTCACCGCGAGCGGCTTCGCGCCGGTCACCGAGCAGGTCGTCGTCGACGGCACCGGGCGCGACCTCGAGCTGACGGTCACCCCGCCCCGTCCGGCCGCGCGCGCGGACGCCGGCGGCGAGGGCGGACGCCACGAGGCCACCGAGGAGGCCCTGACGCGCTGACGCGCCGGTGGGTGCCGCGGGTCGTCCGGACGACCCGCGGCACTCACCGCGACCGCGGGTCGCTCAGTGCCCGGCCTTCTCGCCGCGCTTCTTCGAGGCCTCGATCTCGTGCTCGGCGTCGGCGCGCCCGACCCACTGCGCGCCCTCGACGCTCTTGCCGGGCTCGAGGTCCTTGTAGACCTCGAAGAAGTGCTGGATCTCGAGGCGGTCGTACTCCGAGAGGTGGTGGATGTCCCGGAGGTGCTCCTGGCGCGGGTCGCCCGCCGGGACGCACAGCACCTTGTCGTCGCCGCCGGCCTCGTCGGTCATGCGGAACATGCCGATGGCGCGGGCGGACACCACACAGCCCGGGAACGTCGGCTCCTGGATGAGGACCAGCGCGTCGAGCGGGTCGCCGTCCTGACCGAGGGTGTCCTCGATGTAGCCGTAGTCGGCCGGGTACTGCGTGGCCGTGAAGAGGGTCCGGTCCAGGCGCAGCCGGCCGGAGGTGTGGTCCATCTCGTACTTGTTGCGGACCCCCTTGGGGATCTCGATCAGCACGTCGAACTCCACGGTGCCGTTCACCGCTCCCTGTCTCGCTCGGTCTCGCTGGTCGGGTCCCGCCGGGCCGTGCGACCGTGCACGCCCGCAGCCCCGAGGGTCGGCCGAGAACCCTCGACCGGCCTCTAGTGTGGAGCACCGGCCGGGGTGACCCGGCACACCACGGAGGTGACCTCTCCCTCGTCCGGGTGAGGTGAACGGCAGGTGAGGAGGGGTTCTCGCACCGTGAGCGGCGACGGTCACCGCACGGACACCGGGTCGTCGTCCGCCGTTCGCCGGTGGACGCGGCGGGTGCTCGTGGTCGCCGTGGTCCTCGTCCTGATCGGCGGCCTCGGCGTGGGCCTCTCGCTCACCGCGCCGTCCGCGGCCCGCGCCGTCGGCCTGCCCACCTGGCTCGTCGGTGGTGCCGCCGCGGACCCGCCCGACCCCGCGACGCCCCGGCTGGCGCTGGCGGCCGCGGGTGCCGACGCGCCCGCGCCGACGCGGGACGGGCTCGCCGCCGCGCTCGACGCGCGCGCCGCCGCGTTGGGCGACCTCACCGGCGCCGTCGTCGACCCGGCCACGAACACCACCCTCTGGCAGCGCAAGCCCGACGAAGGGCAGGTCCCCGCGTCGGTCACCAAGGTGCTCACCACCTCCGCCGCGCTGCTGCGGCTCGACCCGACGATGCGGTGGACGACGAGCGTGGTCGCCGGGCCGACGCCGGACTCGGTCGTGCTGGTCGGCGGGGGCGACCCGACGCTCTCGTCGCTGCCCGCGCCCCAGCAGTCGGTCTACCCCGACGCCGCACGCCTCGACGACCTCGTGGCCGCCGTGACCGCGGCCCGTGCCGGGCAGCCGCCCGTGCGGCAGGTCTACGTCGACGTCTCGCGCTACGAGAACGGTGGCGGCAACGGGCAGGCAGCCGGCTGGGATCCGGTCGACATCGCCGGCGGCAACTTCGCGCCGATCGTCCCGGTGATGCTCGACGGCGGCCGGGTCGACCCGACCGCCGTGGACGGCTCCCGCGTCGCCACCCCCGCGTCCGTCGCCGCCCGCGAGCTCGGCGTCCGCCTCACCCGCGGCGGGGCGGCGCCGACCGTGACGATCGGGAACGCCCCGCCCGGGGCGCCGGTGCTCGCGCAGGTCCAGTCGCCGCCGGTCACCGAGCTCGTGCGCACCGCCCTGCAGAACTCGGACAACGTGCTCGCCGAGGCGCTCGGTCGCGAGGTGGCGCGCACGGTCGGGGAGCCGACGACGTTCGAGGGCGCCGCCCGGGCCGTGACGCGGGTGCTGAACGACGCGCGGATCCCCACCACCGGCGTGGCGCTCTCCGACACCAGCGGGCTCTCGGTGAACGACCGCATCCCGGCCGGCGTCCTGGCGAGCGTCCTGGCACCGGCCGCGGCGCCGACCGGCCCCGACCCGCGGACCGCCACCCTGCGGCCCCTGCTCGACGGGCTGCCCGTGGCCGGGGGCGGCGGCACGCTCGCCGAGCGCTACCTCCCGGGCACCGCGGCCGCCGACGGCCGGGGCTGGGTCCGGGCCAAGACCGGGACGCTCACCGCGGCGAACGCGCTGGCCGGCATCGTGAGCACCGAGGACGGGCGCACGCTCGTGTTCGCCTTCATGAGCAACGGCGCCGCCCCGGGCACCGCCCCGCCGGGGCTGGACGCGCTGGCCACGACGCTGCACGAGTGCGGGTGCCGCTGAGCGCCCGCTCACCACACGTACGGTGGAGCGGTGGCCGTCGAAGTGACTTCCGCCGCCCCTCGTGGCACGGGCATGCCCGTCGACTGGGACCTCGCCGCCGGCACCGGGGCCCGCCTGGTGCCCGCCGGGCCCGCGGTCACCCCCGCGCAGGCCGCCGCCGAGGTGGCGCGCCTGCGCGACGGCGCCCGGGTCTCCGAGCAGCACGTCCGCGCGCTCACCGGGCTGGGCGCCGGGCTGCCGGTGCCGGAGGCGGACGTCGTCGACCGGCCCGACTGGATCCGCTCCGCGGTCGACGGGATCGCCGCGCTGCTCGACGACGCGCCCGTGCCCCGCCCGCCGGACGGCCTCGTCGGCGACGCCCTCGGCCGCGTCACGCGCTCGGCCGCCGGCATCCAGATGGGCACGCTGCTGGCGTTCCTCGGCAGCCGGGTGCTCGGCCAGTACGACCCGTTCGGCGGCCCCGAACGCGCGGGCCGGCTGCTGCTCGTCGCGCCGAACGTCGTCGCCGCGCGGCAGGCGCTGGACGTCGACCCCGACGACTTCGCGCTGTGGGTCTGCCTGCACGAGGCCACCCACCGGCTCCAGTTCACCGCCGTGCCCTGGCTGCGCGACCACTTCCGCACCGAGGTCGCCGCCTTCGCCGGCGGGTTCGACCGCTCGGCCTCCGGCGCGGTCGACCGCCTGCCCGAGATCCTCAAGGCCGTGCGCCGCGACCCGCCGCGCGACGGGCTGGCGCTGGTGGAGATGCTCCAGGGCGCGGAGCAGCGGGCCGTGCTCGACCGCCTGCTCGCTCTCACCACGCTGCTCGAGGGCCACGCGGAGCACGTCATGGACGCGGTCGGGCCCGCCGTGGTCCCGACGGTGGCCACCATCCGCGCGCGCTTCACCACCCGGCGCCGCGGCGGCAGCGTCCTCGACCGCCTGCTGCGCACGCTGCTCGGGGTCGACGCGAAGATCCGGCAGTACGAGCAGGGGCGCGTCTTCGTCGACCACGTCGTCGACCGCGTCGGCCTGTCCGGACTCAACGCGGTCTGGACCTCGCCGGGGACGCTGCCCCTGCGTACCGAGATCACCGACCCGGACGCCTGGCTGCGCCGCGTCCACGCCTGACCCGAGCCGGCCCGTGCGCGCGCCCGACCCCGTCGCCGAGGTCCGCCGGGCGGTGCGCGAGGCCCTGGGTGATGCAGCGAACGGGTATCTCGCTGCTTCTAGGCGCGCGAAGTCCCCGTTGATCATCGCCTGTTCCGGCGGCGCGGACTCCCTCGCGCTGGCCGCGGCCGCGGTGCACGTCGCGGACGGGCCGGTGCACGGGGTCGTCGTCGACCACGGGCTGCAGGACGGCTCGGGGGAGCGGGCGGAACGGGCGGCGGGTCAGCTGCGGAGTCTCGGCGCGGTGTCCGCGGAGGTCGTCGCCGTCGCCGTGGGGACCGGCGGCGGGCCGGAGGCCGCGGCCAGGTCGGCGCGGTACGACGCCCTGCGCGCGGCGTCGCGGGCGCGCGCCGGCGCCCCGGTGCTGCTCGGGCACACGCTCGACGACCAGGCCGAGACCGTGCTCCTCGGGCTGGGCCGCGGGTCGGGCGCGCGCTCGCTGGCCGGGATGGCCGCCTGGGATCCGCCGTGGTGCCGCCCGCTGCTCGGCGTCCGTCGCGCGACGACGCGGGCCGCGTGCGCCGCCGCGGGCCTCACCCCGTGGGACGACCCCCACAACGAGGATCCGCGCTTCACACGCGTGCGCCTGCGCCGCGAGGTGCTGCCGCTGATGGAGGAGGTCCTCGCCGGCGGCGTCGCCTCCGCGCTGGCCCGCACCGCGGCGCAGCTGGCCGACGACGACGACGCGCTCTCGGCGCTCGCGAGCGTGCGCCTGGACACACTGGTCGACGCCGAGGGCGCGCTCGACGCCGTCGCGCTCGTCACGGATCCGCCCGCGATCCGGCGTCGCGTGCTGCGGGCGTGGCTGGTGGGACGTGGCGTGTCGGAATTGTCCGATGCGCACCTCCGTGCCGTGGACGGGCTCGTCGCCGCCTGGCGGGGGCAGGGCGCTCCGCCACTTCCCGGCGGGTTGGAGGTCGTCCGGGCGCATGGGAAGCTGCACACGCTCCGGGCCCGCGGCCCGGCGCGATCCCAGCCACCCCACCGGTGAGGAGCACCGCAACGGTGTACGACGGCGACATCGCGTCCGTACTGATCACCGAGGAGCAGCTCCAGGGCAAGATCGCCGAGCTCGCCGCGCAGATCGCCGGCGACTACGGCGAGAGCGACCAGGACCTCGTCCTCGTCGGCGTCCTCAAGGGCGCGGTGATGTTCATGACGGACCTCGCCCGCCGGCTCCCGATGCCCACGCAGCTCGAGTTCATGGCGGTGAGCTCCTACGGGTCGTCGACGTCGTCCTCGGGGGTCGTGCGCATCCTCAAGGACCTCGACCGCGACATCTCCGGACGCCGTGTGCTGATCGTCGAGGACATCATCGACTCCGGGCTCACCCTGTCCTGGCTGCGCAAGAACCTCGAGTCGCGCGGGCCGGCCTCCCTCGAGGTCGTCACGCTGCTGCGCAAGCCGGAGGCGGCCAAGCTCGACGTGGACGTGGCATACGTCGGCTTCGACATCCCGAACGAGTTCGTCGTCGGCTTCGGCCTCGACTACGCCGAGCGCTACCGCGACCTGCCCTACATCGGGACGCTCGACCCGCGCGTCTACGCGTGATCACTGAACGATCACTCATCTGACACGGCCCCGGGTGCGGAGGCCGGGTGAGGTGGGGATAACGTCCGCCACATGGCGGGTGCGCGTCGCTCTCTGTGGCTCGTCAACGGGCTGATCGTGCTGGTCGTGCTGCTCGCGGCCGGCGGCACGGTGTACGCGCTGACGAGCAGCGGCGGTACCGACGACCAAGGGCTGCGCACCACCCCGGTGGGACGCGGCACGGTCACGCAGACCGTCACCGCCTCCGGCGCGGTCACCAGCGCGCGCGGCTCCACGCTGAACTTCGCGTCGAGCGGCCGCGTCGAGGACGTCCGGGTCAAGCTCGGCGACACCGTCACGGCGGGCGAGATCGTGGCCACCCTCGATCCCGAGTACGCCGACGCCAACCTCGACGCCGCCCGGGCGCAGCGCGACTCCGCGCGCCAGCAGCTGGCTGATGCGCGTGAGGCGCGGGACAACCCGACGACGACCGCCGCGACCCAGGCGCCGGCGGCCGGGACGGCAGCCCAGCCGGGAGCGACTGCAGCGCAACCCGGGGCGACAACGGGCACCGGGACGGGAGCTGCCGGAACGGGCACCGCGACCGGCGAAGCGGCCGGCGCCGCCCAACCGCAGCCTGGAGCGCAGCCCGGAACCCAACCCGCTCCGCGGCAGGCGCCCGCTCAGCAGCCCCAGCAACAGGGCGCGCCGCTCGTCGAGATCAACCGGTTCTCGTCCGGCGCGGCCGCCCAACCCAAGGCCGCCGATCCCACGCCGACACCTACCCCGGGCGCCGGTTCCGGGTCGGGTGCGTCCGGTGGTGGCGGAGCCGCCACGACCCCCGAAGCCCAGGTCGCGGCCGCCGAGGCGTCGCTCGCGCAGGCGGAGGCGTCGGTCATCCAGGCCGAGCAGTCGGCGGAGAACCTCGAGCTCTCCTCGCCGCAGGACGGCACGGTGGTCAGTCTCGACATCGGTCCGGGGCAGCTGGTGCCCGCCGGCGGTACGACCAGCAGTTCGACGACGTCGGGCAACCCGACCGGCGGCACGCTCCCCGACGGCACCGCCGCGGGCGGGGGCGCGGCGGCGTCGTCTGGGTCGAGCGGTGGCGCGGCGTCGTCCGGGGCGGCTGCCGGCGGCGGATCGGGCGCGGCGGCGTCGGGAGGCGGGACGACCGTCACCGGCACGCCGACCACTCCCGCCGCGATGACCGTCCTCGACCTCTCGTCGCTGCAGATCCGCGCCGACGTCCCCGAGCTCGACGTCGGGCGACTCGCGGCGGGCCAGCAGGTGGCCGTGTCGGTCAACGCGCTGCCGGGACAGTCGCTCCCGGGCGTCGTGAGCAGCGTCGACCTGCTGCCCGGGACGGGCACCTCGGTGCAGTACGGCACGAACGTCGCGCTCACGGGGCTGCCGCCGAACCTGCGCCCCGGGATGTCGGCGAGCGTGGCGGTCGACGTGGCCCAGGCCCCCAACGTGCTGTTCCTGCCGTCGGCGGCCATCACGCCGACCGGTGGCGCGGGCGCGACGTCGGGCACCGTGCAGGTCCTCGGCCCCGACGGCGTCCCCCAGGCCCGGACGGTCGGGCTGGGCCTCAGCTCGGACACCACCACGGAGATCCGCTCCGGGCTCGCGCCCGGCGAGCTCGTCGTGCTGCCCGGCGCGACCGCCGAGATCGTCCCGGGGCAGGGCCCGCCGGGCCAGCAGCGCAACGGCGGCAACGGCGGCAACGGCGGCGGGAACCGCTCCGGGGGCGGCGGCGGATGACGTCGCCGGACGAGGCCGTCCCCGGGGGCCGGCCCCTCCCGGTGGAGCACGTCCTCGACGTCCGTGGTCTCTCCAAGGTCTACGGCGCGGGCGACACCGCGGTCCACGCGCTGCGGGACGTCGACCTCACCGTGCGGCGCGGCGAGTACGTCGCCGTGATCGGCCAGTCCGGGTCGGGGAAGTCGACGCTGCTCAACATGCTCGGCTGCCTCGACGCGCCGACCTCGGGGCGCTACCTGCTCGAGGGCCTCGACGTCGCATACCTCGACGAGCGCCAGCAGGCCGTGCTCCGGAACCGCCAGATCGGCTTCATCTTCCAGGCGTTCAACCTCATCCCGCGCACGAACGCGCTGGCCCAGGTCGAGCTGCCCCTGGTCTACGCGGGTGTCGGGCGACGGGTGCGGCGCGAGCGGGCCGAGGCGGCGCTCGCGCTCGTCGGGCTCTCCGAGCGCGCCGACCACCGCCCCAACCAGCTCTCCGGCGGCCAGCAGCAGCGGGTGGCGGTGGCACGCGCCCTCGTCACCGGCCCGGCGCTGCTGCTCGCCGACGAGCCGACCGGCAACCTCGACTCGACGAGCACCGCCGACGTCCTGACGCTCTTCGACCGCCTGCACGCCACCGGGCGCACGATCGTGCTGATCACCCACGACGACGAGGTCGCCGCGCGGGCCGAGCGCGTCGTGGTCGTCACCGACGGGCGGCTCCACGAGGTCGGGGTCCCCGGATGAGCGCGGTGGAGATCGTCCGCTTCGCGCTGCGCGGGCTCTGGGCCAACCGCCTGCGCTCGCTGCTGACCATGCTCGGGATCATCATCGGGATCGCGGCCGTGATCCTGCTGACCGCCCTGGGCAACGGGGCCTCGCAGTACATCCAGAGCCAGATCGCGGGCCTCGGCGCCAACAGCATCACCGTGCTGCCGCGCCAACCCCCGCAGAGCGCCGGCACCGACGGGCGGCCGCTCACGACCGCCGACGTGGACGCGCTGTCCGACCCCCAGGGCGCGCCGGACATCGCGTCGGTGTCCGGCGTCGTCACCTCGTCGGTGACGGTGGACGCGGGCCGGGCGAGCAGCGGCGCGACGATCGTCGGCAGCACCCCGTCGTACTTCCCGGGCGCCAACGTCCAGATCGCCACCGGCCGCGCCTACACCGAGGCCGACGTCGCGGCCGGGCGCAAGGTCGCGCTGCTGGGCGCCACCGTCGTCGAGGACCTCTTCGGTGTGGGTGCCGACCCCGTCGGCCGCACGGTGCTCGTGAACGGCGTGCCGTTCGACGTCGTCGGGACGCTGGTCCCGTCCGGCAACGGGGGCGGGCTCTCGAACCCGGACGAGAACGTGCTCACGCCCCTGACCGCGGTCCAGGGATCGCTCACGGGGTTCGGCGACCTCAGCCAGATCGTGGTGCAGGCCCGCTCGACGGAGGGGCAGGCGGCCGCCGAGACCGAGGTCAACTCGATCCTCGACCGCCGGCACGGCATCGACAACGCGGACGACCGGGACTACCAGGTGATCAGCGCCCGGCAGCTCGCCGACGTCCTCGACCAGACCCTCGGGGCCTTCACCCTGCTGCTGGCCGCGATCGCGGCGATCTCGCTGGTGGTCGGGGGCATCGGGATCACGAACATCATGCTCGTGTCGGTGACCGAGCGGACCCGCGAGATCGGCATCCGGAAGGCCCTCGGGGCCCCGCCGTCGGCGATCCTCGGCCAGTTCCTCGTCGAGTCGATCATCCTCAGCCTCGTCGGCGGCGCGATCGGCGTCGCGGTCGGCTACGCCGGGACGCTGGTGCCGCTCGGCGACTTCCGCCCCGTCGTGCTGCCCTCCGCCGTCGTCGCCGCGGTCGCCGTGTCGGCGGCCATCGGCATCTTCTTCGGCGCCTACCCCGCCCGCCGGGCCGCACGCCTGCGGCCCATCGACGCCCTGCGTCGCGAGTGAGTCCCGCGACCTCGGGAGGACCCGTGAACCAGCCCAGCGACGCCGACGGCAGCGACGCGACCTCCGCCGCGACCGACGCTCCGGACGCCCAGCCGACCCGCGAGCAGCCCACGACGGCGTCCTCGAACGCGTCGTCGGACGCCTCGTCGAACGCGCCGTCGACCCCGTCGACCCCGTCGTCGAACCCGTCGGCCTCGTCGCGGGACTCCGACGGGGCCGTGACCGACCGGTTCCCGGTGCCGCCGCCCCCGGCCCGTCGCTCGGCGCCCGCGCCGCGGCAGGGTCCGCCCGACCCCGACGACACCCGCACCCGTCAGGACCACGCCGCCGAGGTGCTGGACCGGCCCGTCGACGACATGGACCTCGCGACGCGCCTGCGCCGCCCGGGCATCGCGCGCTCGACCCGGATCCTGTTGCTCGTGCTCGGGGCCGTGGCGTGCCTCGCGATCGGGACGTTCATCGGCCGGGCCACGGCCCCGGACACCGGCCCGGGCTCCGTGCCCGACATCCTCGGCGTCGTCGAGTCCGTCCAGCCCACGGGCGGCGGCTACCCGATCGTCACGGTGCGCGCCGGCGACGGCACCCAGTCGGTGCTGCGGACGACGGCGGGCACCAGCGTCGCCGTGCCCCGCCCCGACGGGCCCGCGGGCCTGCGTGCGGGTCAGCAGGTCACCGTGCACGCCGAGCGCGGCGCCGACGGGGCGGTCACCGCCGTGCGCGTCGACGTCCCGGCGGGCTCCTGACGCCTCGCCGTCGGGGGAGCGAGGGACGCCCTGGCTGCGTGGGACGCAGCGAAGGCGCCCCTCGCCCCGAACGACCCACGGGGGAGCGAGGGACGCCCTGGCTGCGTGGGACGCAGCGAAGGCGCCCCTCGCCCCGAACGACCCACGGGGGAGCGAGGGACGCCCTGGCTGCGTGCGACGCAGTGAAGGCGCCCCTCGCTCCGAACGACCCACGGTGCCGGCGCCACGCTGATCCACCCCGGTGCGCCCCGTCCCCGCTAACCTGCCCCCGTGGCCGACCAGGGTGCTGCTGCAGAGATAGCCGCCGGGTACGCGACCGAGGCGGGTGCGCTCGAGCTGGGGACCGTCGTGATCGACGGCGCCGTCGATCCGACCGCCAGGGTGCGCATCCCGTTCGCGACGCTGAACCGCCACGGGTTGGTGGCCGGCGCGACGGGGACCGGCAAGACCAAGACGCTGCAGAACCTCGCCGAGCAGTGCTCGGCGCACGGCGTCCCGGTGCTGCTCGCCGACATCAAGGGCGACCTCTCGGGGCTCGCGCGCGAGGGTGAGAAGAACGACCGCGTCACCCAGCGCGCCACCGACACCGGCGACGACTGGGCGCCGACCGCGTACCCCGTGCAGTTCCTCTCGCTCGGCGCGGGGATCGGCATCCCCGTGCGGGCGACGATCACCGGGTTCGGGCCGATCCTGCTGTCGAAGGTGCTGGGGCTCAACGAGACCCAGGAGTCGACGCTCGGCCTGATCTTCCACTGGGCCGACCAGCAGGGGCTGGCGCTGCTCGACACCAAGGACCTCCGCTCGGTGATCCAGCACCTGCTCTCCGACGAGGGCAAGGAGGCGCTCAAGGGCATCGGCGGGGTCTCGACGTCGACGGCGGGCGTCATCCTGCGGGCGCTGGTCAACCTCGAGGCGCGCGGCGGCGACGAGTTCTTCGGCGAGCCCGAGTTCGACCCGGCCGACCTGCTCACCGTCGAGCCCGACGGCAAGGGCCGGGTGACGCTGCTCGAGCTCGCCGACCAGCAGGCCGACCCGATGCTCTACTCGACGTTCCTCATGTGGCTGCTCGCCGAGCTCTTCGAGGACCTCCCCGAGGCCGGCGACATCGAGAAGCCGAAGCTCGTCTTCTTCTTCGACGAGGCGCACCTGCTCTTCAGCGACGCCTCGAAGGCGTTCCTCGACCGCATCGAGCAGACGGTCAAGCTCATCCGGTCCAAGGGCGTCGGCGTCTTCTTCTGCACCCAGCAGCCCACCGACGTCCCCAATGACGTGCTCTCGCAGCTCGGCGCGCGGGTGCAGCACGCCCTGCGGGCGTTCACCCCGGACGACCAGAAGGCGCTGACGCGCACCGCGCGCACCTACCCCAAGAGCGCCGTCTACGACATCGAGACCTCGCTGACGTCGCTCGGCACCGGCGAGGCGATCGTCACCGTGCTGTCCGAGCGCGGCGCCCCGACGCCGGTGGCCTGGACCCGGGTGCGCGCGCCCCGCTCGCTGATGGCCGCGATCGGCGAGCCGGCGGTCACCGAGGCCGCGAAGGCGTCGCCGCTGTGGCCGAAGTACGGCGAGGCCGTCGACCGCGAGTCGGCCTACGAGAAGCTGTCGGCGTCGACGGGCGCGTCGAGCGCCCCGGCGCCTGCCGAGCCCCTGCCCCCGGGGCAGCCCCCGCAGGAGGCGCCCCCGCAGGCCCCGCCGCCCGCCGAGGACGAGGAACCGGGGTTCGTCGAGAAGACGATGAAGAGCTCGTGGTTCCAGTCGGTCGTGCGGACGGTCGCCCGCGAGGCGGCCCAGGAGATCACCCGGGGCATGTTCGGGACGGCCCGCCGCCGGCGCTGAACGGCCACCCGGGCCGGCGGGTTCCGTGGCGGCCCGTGGCGGGAACCGCTGTCGCGGCACCGGGGTACATTGAGCAGATCAGGGCCCCACGGACGTCCGTGCGTGCGCGGACCCCGAGCCGAGACGACTGACACCGACCGCAGGGTCCACCCGGGGAGGGTCGAGGGCCGCCTGGAGGCCGCAACCGCATGGACCGCAAGCGCCTTCTCCGCAATCCACTCATCTGGATCGTGGTGTTCTTCCTGGTCTACCTCGGCATCTCGTCGCTGCTCAGCGACACCCGCGGGTACACCGAGGCCCCGACGTCGCTCGCCCTGCAGCAGGTCGAGGCCCACAACGCGTCCGAGATCACGATCGAGGACAAGGAGCAGCGCCTCCGCCTGACGCTGACCAACCCCGTGCAGGTCCCCGGGGTCGAGGGCTCCCAGCCGACGACGACCAACCAGATCTACGCGCAGTACCCCGCGGCGGCGACCGACCAGGTGTTCACGCTGGTCCGGGAGAACCCGGCCACGTCCGGCTTCGACACCCGCGTCACGCAGGACTCGATCCTCACCCAGATGTTGATCTACCTGATCCCGCTGGGTCTGGTGCTCCTGCTGCTGTTCTGGATGATGAACTCCCAGGGCGGGGGCAACCGCGTCCTGTCCTTCGGCAAGTCCAAGGCCAAGCAGCTCAACAAGGACATGCCGAAGACGACCTTCGCCGACGTCGCGGGTGCGAACGAAGCGGTGGAGGAGCTCTACGAGATCAAGGACTTCCTCCAGAACCCGACGCGCTACCAGCAGCTCGGTGCGAAGATCCCCAAGGGCGTACTGCTCTACGGCCCGCCCGGCACCGGCAAGACGCTGCTGGCCCGCGCGGTCGCCGGCGAGGCGGGCGTGCCGTTCTACACGATCTCCGGGTCGGACTTCGTCGAGATGTTCGTCGGCGTCGGTGCCTCCCGTGTGCGCGACCTGTTCGAGCAGGCGAAGCAGAACTCCCCGTGCATCGTGTTCGTCGACGAGATCGACGCCGTCGGCCGCCACCGCGGCGCCGGCATGGGCGGCGGCCACGACGAGCGCGAGCAGACGCTCAACCAGCTGCTCGTCGAGATGGACGGCTTCGACTCCCGCGGCGGGATCATCCTCATCGCGGCCACCAACCGGCCGGACATCCTCGATCCCGCGCTGCTGCGCCCCGGTCGGTTCGACCGCCAGATCCCGGTCGCGGCGCCCGATCTGGCCGGCCGGCGCGCGATCCTCGCGGTGCACTCGGCGGGCAAGCCCCTGGCCCCGGACGCCGACCTCGACGGCCTGGCCAAGCGCACCGTCGGGTTCTCCGGCGCCGACCTCGCGAACGTCATCAACGAGGCCGCGCTGCTGACCGCGCGGCTGGGCCAGCAGCAGATCACCGGGTCGTCGCTCGAGGAGTCGGTCGACCGCGTGATCGGCGGCCCGGCCCGCAAGAGCCGGATCATCTCCGAGCAGGAGAAGAAGGTCGCGGCCTACCACGAGGCGGGCCACGCGCTGGCCGCGTGGGCGATGCCCGACATCGAGCCCGTCTACAAGGTCACGATCCTGCCGCGCGGGCGCACCGGCGGGCACGCCCTCGTCGTCCCCGAGGACGACAAGGAGCTCATGACGCGCTCCGAGATGATCGCCCGCCTGGTGTTCGCGATGGGCGGACGGTCGGCCGAGGAGCTCGTGTTCCACGAGCCCACCACCGGCGCGTCCTCGGACATCGAGCAGGCGACCAAGATCGCCCGCGCGATGGTCACCGAGTACGGCATGAGCGCGAAGCTCGGCGCCGTGAAGTACGGCCAGGAGCAGGGCGAGCCCTTCCTCGGCCGCACCGCGGGACGTCAGGCGGACTACTCGCTCGAGGTGGCCCACGAGATCGACGAGGAGGTGCGCAAGCTCATCGAGGCGGCGCACACCGAGGCGTGGGACATCCTCAACACCCACCGCGACGCGCTCGACGCACTGACCGGCGAGCTGATCGAGCACGAGACGCTGCAGCGCCGCGACCTCGAGCGCGTCTTCGCGTCGGTCACCAAGCGGCCGCGGATCACGGCGTTCAACGACTTCGGCGAGCGCCTGCCCTCCGACCGTCCGCCGATCAAGACGCGGCGCGAGCTGGCCACCGAGCGCGGCGAGCCCTGGCCGCCGCCCGGCGAGCAGGACGACCGCGCCCCCGCCGGGTCGGTCACGGGCAACGGGCACGCCAGCAACGGCGCCCACGCCTCCCACGGGGCGCACTCGGCGAGCAACGGGCACGGCGCCGAGGCGGGCTCCGGCTACGGCGGCGGTCCGGGCGCCCCGGGGCACGACGTCGGGGCGCCGACGCCGCCGCAGGGCACGCCGACCACCGGCATCCCCGACGTGTACCGCACGGGCGCCAACGGACGCCGCGGCGGCTCGGGCGCCGCGGGCGGCGTCCCCGACGGCGGCGACAAGCCCTCGTCGGTGGCGCCGAACTACGGCGCCCCGCCCGGGTGGACCCCGGCCACGGTGCCGCACGGGACGACCTGGAACCCGGGCGGCGCGGGCCGCTCCGGCGGGCCGTCCCCGTACGGCTCGGGGTCGGAGGCGTCCGGCTGGTCGTCCGGCTCGTCACGCTCGCCTGGCGAGAGCGGCGCCAACCCGTACGGTGACCCGGATGGCCGAACCCGGGAGGGCCGGTCGGACGGTTGGCCCGCCCCGAGCTGGGGTCACGACGGTTCCGACGGCACGTCCGGCTCCTCGGGCTCCGAGGGGCGCGACACCTCGCGCGGTCAGGGCTGAGGGAGCCGGCGCGCGCGTCGGCCGGGTCGAGGAAGACCGCGAGGGAGACGTGACGACCAGTCAGGACCAGGACACGCCGCACGGAGGGGGACCGTCGCGGCGCAACGGCGACGCGGACGGCCGCCGGGTGCGCCCGAACGACGACGGCGGTGACGGGCCGGTCGGGACCGCGCTCGCCCCGGGGTGGCAGGGCTTCGACGCGCCGCGCGCCGAGGCTGCGGTGCGCGAGCTGCTGCTCGCGATCGGGGAGGACCCGGACCGCGAGGGCCTGCGCGACACGCCGGCCCGGGTGGCGCGCTCGTACCAGGAGCTGTTCGCGGGGCTGGGGACCGACCCGGCCGAGGTGCTGGAGCGCACGTTCGACGAGGGCCACGAGGAGCTCGTGCTCGTCCGCGACATCCCGATGTTCTCGATGTGCGAGCACCACCTGCTCCCCTTCCACGGCGTCGCGCACGTCGCCTACATCCCGGGGTCGAAGGGCTTCGTCACGGGGCTGAGCAAGCTCGCCCGGCTCGTCGACCTCTACGCCCGCCGGCCCCAGGTCCAGGAGCGGCTGACGAGCCAGATCGCGGACGCCCTCGACGAGCGCCTCGACACCCGCGGCGCGCTCGTCGTGATCGACGCCGAGCACCAGTGCATGTCCGCGCGCGGGGTGCGCAAGCCCGGCGCGCGCACCACGACGTCCGCGGTCCGGGGCATCCTCAAGTCGTCGGCCAGCACGCGGGCGGAGGCCCTCAACCTCATCCGGAGCGGCTGACGTGGGTGCCCCCACCGGGCCCGACCAGCCGCGGGCCCACGGTCTGCCCGACCCCGGGCGCTGCGTCGTCATGGGCGTGCTCAACGTGACCCCGGACTCGTTCTCCGACGGCGGCCGCTGGCTCGACCGCGACCACGCGGTGGCGCACGGCATCGGCCTCGCCCGGCGCGGCGCGGACCTGGTCGACGTCGGCGGGGAGTCCACCCGCCCGGGCGCGCAGCGCGTCGACGCCGACACCGAGATCGCGCGTGTGGTCCCGGTGATCCGCGACCTCGCGCGGGACGGGGTGCGGGTCAGCGTCGACACCACGCGCGCGGCGGTCGCCGCCGCGGCGGTCGAGGCCGGCGCAACCATGATCAACGACGTCTCCGGGGGGCTCGCCGACCCGCACATGGCGCGCACGGTCGCCGAGGCCGGCGTGCCGTGGGTGATCATGCACTGGCGCGGCCCCAGCGACCGGATGACCGAGCTCGCGTCCTACGAGGACGTCGTCGGCGAGGTCCGCGCCGAGATGGTCGAGCAGGTCGACCGCGCGGTGCTCGCGGGCGTCGACCCGTCCCTGCTCGTCCTCGACCCGGGCCTCGGGTTCGCCAAGACCGCGGCGCACAACTGGCAGCTGCTGCGCAAGCTGTCGGTGTTCACGGGGCTGGGCTTCCCGGTGCTGGTCGGGGCGTCCCGCAAGCGCTTCCTGGGCGCCCTGCTCGCGGACGACGACGGCACGCCGCGCCCGCCCGACGGGCGCGAGGTCGCGACCGCCGCGGTCTCCGCGCTCGCCGCGGCGGCCGGCGCGTGGGGCGTGCGGGTGCACGAGGTCGGTCCGTCGCTCGACGCGGTCGCGGTCGCCACCGCGTGGTCGTGGGGGACGTCCAAGGCGGAGATCGAGCCGTGACGGCCACGCGCGACCGCATCGCCCTGCGCGGCCTGCGCGTGCGCGGGCACCACGGCGTGTTCGACCACGAACGGCGCGACGGCCAGGACTTCGTGCTCGACCTGGTGCTGGAGCTGGACCTCGCCCCGGCCGGCGCGTCCGACGACCTCGCCGACACCGTCGACTACGGCGCCCTCGCCGACACCGCCGCCGCCGTGGTCGCCGGCCCGCCGCGCCGGCTCATCGAGGCCGTCGCCGCCGAGGTCGCGGTGCGGGTGCTCGCCGACGCGCGGGTGGCCGCGGTCGAGGTGACGCTCCACAAGCCCCAGGCCCCCATCGCCGTGCCGTTCGACGACGTGGCGGTGGTGGTGCGCCGGGAGCGATCGTGAGCCGGGCCGTCCTCTCGCTGGGCTCCAACGTCGGCGACCGGGCCGCCAACCTGCGCGGTGCGCTGGCGACGTTGCGGGCGGCCGGGGCGCGGGTCGTCGCCGTCTCGCCGGTCTACGCCACCGCGCCGTGGGGCGGCGTCGAGCAGGACGACTTCCTCAACGCGGTCGTCGTCGTGGAGGACCCGGCGTCGCGGCCGCGCGACTGGCTCACCCGCGCCCGCGCCGCCGAGAGCCGGGCGGGCCGCACCCGTGACGTCCGCTGGGGTCCGCGCACCCTCGACGTCGACGTGCTCGACGTCGACGGCACCACCAGCGACGACCCCGAGCTCACCCTGCCCCACCCGCGGGCCCACGAGCGGGCGTTCGTGCTCGTGCCCTGGCTCGACGTCGAGCCCGACGCGGCCGTCGCCGGGCGCGGCCGCGTCCGTGACCTGCTCGAGGCCCTCTCCGCCGCCGAGCGCGACGGCGTCCGGCGCGACACGACGGAGCTGGCGGGATGAGGACGCACACCAGCCCCTCGCTCCTGGTCGTGGCCGCGGTCGCCGCCGGGCTGGCCGTGAACATCCTGCTCCAGGCCGCGTACGGCGACCTGCCGCCGCTGCCCCTGCTCGCCGGGCTCACGCCGCTCGTCCTCGGGATCGCCGAGCTGGTGCTGGCGGTCGTGCTGCGCGCCCGGATCCGGCGCCGGCCCGGGTCGCGGCCGGTCGACGCGCTCGCGACGGCCCGGGCGGTGGCGCTCGCGAAGGCGTCGTCGCTGGCCGGGTCGCTGGTCGGTGGCGCGTGGCTGGGCGTCCTGGCCTACGTGTTCCCGCTGCGCGACAGCGTGGACGCCGCGGCGGCGGACACCGGGAGCGCGATCGTCGGCGTCGTCGGGTCGGCGGTGCTCGTCGGTGCCGGGCTCTGGCTCGAGCACTGCCTGCGCACCCCGGACGAGCCCGGCGACGACCCCGACCGCCCGCCGCCGCGACGGTCGTGACCGGGGCACCGGCCGGGGCGGACCCGGCCGCTATCCTGCACCGATGAGCACCCCGGACGGGGGACGCGCGGACGCCGGCCCCGACCGCCGCCGCGTCGTGCTGCTGGGCACCGCGGTGGTGCTCGCGCTCCTCGCCGGGGTCGCCGTGGTGCTCGCCGACGACGCCCGCTGGCTGCGCCTGGGCATCGTCGCCGCGCTCTGGACGGTCGTGCTCGTGGTGGTCGCCCTCGCCCGGCGTGTCCGCTCCGAGGCCGCCGTCGCCGCCGAGGCGGAGGACGTGGCGGCGGAGCTGGCGGCGGCCGAGGAGGACGCCGAGGAGCGGGTCGAGACCCTGCGCCGCGAGCACGACGAGCGCCTCGCCCGCGAGGTCGCGGCGCGCGAGGAGGCCGAGCACATCGCGGCGAGGGCCCGCGAGGACGTCGCCGGCCTGCGCGAGGAGCTCGACCGGGTGCGCGTCCACGCCGACGCGGTGACGCTGCAGGCCGGCATGCCCGTCGTCGCGCCGCAGCCACGGGGTGCGCGCCTGCGGGTCGTGGGCGACTCCGGCCCGCAGCCCCGGGTCCCGGGCGTCCCGCCCGCTCCCGCCGCGCCTGCCGCACCTGCCGTGCCCGCGGCACCGGCCGCTGCTGCCGTGCCGCCGCCGGCCCCGGTCCGCCCCGTCGCCCCGCTGGCGGCATCGTTCCCCGCGCCTCGTTCCGGCGGCCCCGACTCGGGCCCCGCCGGCCGTCCGCTGCGCCCCGCCGGTCCGCCCCCGGAGGCGCCGCCCACCGCGGACCCGTCGGTGCTCGCCGCGGGGTCGTTCCTCGACCAGTACGTCCGCTCGGCCGGGTACGAGCCCGTCGCCGAGCCCCGCGCGCGGCGCGATGTCCCGCCCGAGCTGCCCGCCGAGCGTTCCGACGAGCGCCGGGCCCGCCGCGCCGCCCCGCTGCCCGGCGAGGCCGCCACCTCCGGCGGCCGCACCGTCGCCGAGCTCCTCGCGGCGCACGCCGCCGCGGGCGGCACCGGTGGGCGCCGCCGCCGCGAGCCCTGAGCCCGTCCCGCGGGACATCACGGGCGACGCCACGGACCTCGCGAGCCGTCCGACGGGGGTGACGACGCCCCGGATCCCGGGGTGCGGGCACGGTGGGCGGGCCGCGCCCCGGGAGGGCCGTTACCCTCCCGCAGGGTGATCGCCCCTCCCGTCCGCCTGGCGCCCCAGCAGCGCCGGACGCTCGTGTGGCCGGTCGTCGGCCTGATCGTGCTCGGCATCTGCGGCCTCGTGACCGTCGGCCTGGCGAGCTCGGAGATCGGCGTCGTCGGGGTCGTCATCGGCGTCGTCCTGGCCCTGCTGCCGGTCGCCCCGGTGGTCGCGGCCTTCCTGTGGATCGACCGCTTCGAGCCCGAGCCGCCCCGCCTGCTCCTCGCGGCGTTCCTGTGGGGCGCCGGGTTCTCGGCGCTGGTCGCCGTCGTCATCAACTCGAGCGCGATCATCGCCGCCGAGCTGCTGCTCGGGCGCGGGCAGGGCGACGTGGTCGGCGCGGTGATCTCGGCGCCGCTGGTCGAGGAGTTCGTCAAGGGCGCGTTCGTCGTCGGCCTGCTGCTGGTCCGGCGCCGGGAGTTCGACGGGATCGTCGACGGCGTCGTCTACGCCGGCATCACGGCGGCGGGCTTCGCCTTCACCGAGAACATCATCTACTTCGGGCGCGCCTTCACCGAGGCCGAGGGCGCGGTGGGGCCCGCGGTGCTGGCGACGTTCGTGCTGCGCGGGGTGCTCTCCCCGTTCGCGCACCCGCTCTTCACCGCGATGACCGGCATCGGGGTGGGCATCGCGTCGCAGACCCGCTCGCGGGTGGTCGGCACGGCCGCGGTGCTCGGCGGCTACGTGCTCGCGGTGATCCTGCACGCGCTGTGGAACTCCTCGACGCAGCTCGGCGCCGGGTTCTTCGGCATCTACGTGCTGATCATGCTGCCGCTGTTCGCCGGGATGATCGGGCTCGTCGTGTGGCAGCGACGGCGGGAGGCCGACGTGCTCGCCCGCCAGATGCCCGGCTTCGCCGCCGCCGGCTGGATCGCGCCCAGCGAGGTGCCGCTGCTCTCGAGCCTCGCCGGGCGCCGTCGCTGGCGCTCGGCCGTCAACCGCCGGGCCGGGCCCGTCGCCGCCCGGGCCGTCGAGGACTACCAGCACGCCGTCACCGAGCTCGCGTTCCTGCGCGCCCGCGCCGAACGCGGTGCGCTGCCGCCCCGCGCCGACTGGCACGCCGAGCTGCTCGACAACGTCGTGCGCACCCGCCTGGCCGCGGTCAACGCGCCGGGCGTCCAGGGCCCCACCGGCCCCCCGCCGCCCGGTCACGGCGCCCCGCCGCCGTCCTGGCCCGGCGGCCCGCCCCGCCCGCCGGCGGTCTGAGACGCAGCGGGTGGGAGCGAGGGGCGCCTTCGCTGCGTCCCACGCATCGAGGGACGCCCTCGCTCCGTACGCGGTGGCACTCGGGTGCCCGCGCGGCGTGGGAGCGAGGGGCGCCTTCGCTGCGTCCCACGCATCGAGGGACGCCCTCGCTCCGTACGCGGTGGCACTCGGGTGCCCGCGCGGCGTGGGAGCGAGGGGCGCCTTCGCTGCGTCCCAGGCACCGAGGGACGCCCTCGCCCCGCACGCGGCGCCGGGGTCACACCTGCGCCGCGCGTGAACCCGCTCACCGCGGGCTCCGCGGGACGCGGGGACGGTTACCGTGGGCGGCAGTGATCGTCCGGTACCCGCGGGAGCGGGACGGGAACGAGCCGAACGAGTGAGGTGGCGCGTGGGCACCGACGCCGGCGAGGACGCCGGGCGGTGGGAAGGGGCCGGAGCCGGCCCGTCACCCACCCCTCGGGAAGGCTCACGGCTCGCGGTCGGGGTGGTCTCCGCGGGCCGGGTCGGCGCCGTGCTGGGCGCCGCGCTCGCGAACGCCGGGCACACGGTCGTCGCCGCCTCCGCGGTCTCCCGCGCCTCGCGCGCCCGCGCCGAGGAGCTGCTGCCCGGCGCCGAGATCCTCCCGCCCGACGAGGTGGTGCGCCGCTCCGACCTCGCGCTGCTCGCGGTCCCCGACGACGTCCTGCCGGGCCTGATCCGGGGTCTCGCCGCCTCGGACTGCCTGCGCCCCGGCCAGATCGTGGTGCACACGTGCGGCGCCGAGGGCGTCGGCGTCCTCGCGCCCGCCGCCGAGCACGACGTCCTGCCGATCGCGCTGCACCCGGCGATGACGATCACCGGGCGCGCCGAGGACGTGACCCGCCTCGCCGGCGCCTGCATCGGCATCACCGCCCCGGAGGGCCTCAGCGAGGACGCCGACGCCGCGTGGCTCGTCGGCGAGGCGCTGGTGGTGGAGATGGGCGCCGAGCCCGTCCGCGTCCCCGAGGCCGCGCGCCCGCTGTACCACGCGGCACTCGCCCACGGGGCGAACCACCTGACGACGCTGGTCCGCGAGGCCGCCGACCTGCTGTCCGACGCGGGCATCGAGCCCGCCGAGCGCGTGCTCGCCCCGCTGCTGTCCGCGGCGCTGGACAACGCCCTGCGCCACGGCGACCGCGCGCTCACCGGCCCGGTGGTGCGCGGCGACGCCGGCACGGTGGCGACGCACCTGCGCCACCTCGACGAGCGCGCCCCCGAGGCCGCCCCGCTCTACCGGGCCCTGGCCCGCCGCACCGCCGAGCGCGCCCGCGCCGGCGGGCTGCTCGACCCCGCCGCCGCGCAGGACGTGGTGTCCGCCCTCGCCGAGAGGCCCCGCCCGTGACCCGACCGTCCAGCCTGCGCACGAACCTCGTGAGCCGGCCCCGCCCGCAGTACACCGCCGACAACCTCACCGTGCACCGCGACCCCACCGCCCTCCGGCGCGTCACGAAGGCGCTGCGGGGCGGCGGCCGGCGCGTCACGCTCGTCCCGACCATGGGCGCCCTGCACGAGGGCCACCGCGAGCTCATGCGCCGCGCCCGCACGATCCCGGGCTCGACGACGGTCGTCTCGATCTTCGTGAACCCGCGCCAGTTCGGGCCCGACGAGGACTTCGACCGCTACCCCCGCGCCTTCGAGGGCGACCTCGAGATGTGCCGCGAGGAGGGCGTCGAGCTGGTGTTCGCGCCCGAGGTCGACGCCATGTACCCGGAGGGCTTCAGCACCTCGATCGACCCCGGTCCGCTGGGGGGCGAGCTCGAGGGCGCGATCCGGCCCGGGCACTTCGCGGGCATGCTGACCGTGGTCAACAAGCTCTTCGCCATCGTCGTGCCCGACGTGGCCTTCTTCGGCGAGAAGGACTACCAGCAGCTCACGCTGATCCGCCGCATGGTGCGCGACCTCGACATCGACGTCCACGTCGTGGGCGTGCCGACGGTCCGCGAGGAGGGCGGGCTCGCCCTGTCGAGCCGCAACGCCTACCTCGCCGACGACGACCGCCGCGCGGCGGTCGCGCTCTCGGCGGCGCTCTCGGCCGGCCAGCACGCCGGCGAGCAGGGGCCGGCCGCCGTGCTCGAGGCCGCGCAGGCCGTGCTCGCCACCGAGCCGAGCCTGCAGCTCGACTACCTCGAGCTGCGCGACGTGGACCTCGGTCCGACCCCCGACATCGGCCCCGCGCGCCTGCTCGTCGCGGCCCGGGCCGGCACCACCCGCCTGATCGACAACGCCGCCGTGTCCCTCGTGAGGAGAGTCTGACGTGCAGCGCACGATGCTGAAGTCCAAGATCCACCGTGCGACGGTGACCGACGCGAACCTGCACTACGTCGGCTCGGTGACCGTCGACGAGGACCTCATGCGGGCCGCCGACCTCCTGCCCGGCGAGCAGGTGGCCATCGTCGACGTCACCAACGGCGCCCGCCTCGAGACCTACGTGATCACCGGCGCGGCCGGCTCCGGCGTCATCGGGATCAACGGCGCGGCGGCGCACCTCGTCTCGCCCGGCGACCTCGTCATCCTCATCTCCTACGGGGTCATGGACGACGCCGAGGCCCGCACGTACCAGCCGCGCGTGGTCTTCGTCGACGACCGCAACCGCGTCCTCGACCGCGGCGCCGACCCGACGCACGTCCCCGACGACGCGCCGGCCACGTCGCTGCTGCGCCCGGGCACGGACGCCCAGGGAACGCGTCCGGCCCGCCACCGCGAGCCCGCCGCCGGGCCGGCCATGACGACGGTCGGGGCCGGGCTGGGCAGCTCCGCCGGGAGCCACCGCGAGCCGCCGGCGCGCCGCGCCGCCGAGCCGCGGGCGGGGGAGCGCCGCCGCCGGGACTCCTCGGAGACCACCGACGCCCGCCGCCTCGACGCGTTGCTGTCCACGGACAACTGAGCGCCCGGGCAGAGCGAGACCACCCGTGCTGCTCTGCGTCGACGTCGGCAACACCCAGACCGCGCTCGCGCTCTACCCCGACGACGGCGACGGCCCCGCGGTCTGGGACGCGCGCCTGCGCACCGAGCCGCGGGCCACGGGCGACGAGATGGCGCTGCTCGTCCGCGGGCTGCTGGGGGCGCGCGTCGCCGACGTGACGGCCGTGGCGGCGCTCTCGACGGTGCCGGTGCTGCTGCGCGAGCTGCGCGGCATGGTCACGCGCCACTTCGCGGGCCTCGACCACCTCCTGGTCGAGCCCGGGGTGCGCACCGGCGTCCCGCTGCTGGTGGACAACCCCAAGGAGGTCGGCGCCGACCGTGTCGTGCAGGCCCTCGCCGCCTACGAGCGCGTCGGCGGGCCCTGCGTCGTGGTCACGTTCGGGACGTCGACGACAGTGGACGCGGTCTCGGCGCGCGGGGAGTTCCTCGGCGGCGCGATCGCCGCAGGCGTCGGTGTCTCGGCCGAGGCGCTCGCGGTGCGCGCGGCGGCGCTGCGCCCGGTGGAACTGGTCGTGCCGCGCTCCGTGCTCGGGCGCAACACCGTCGAGAGCATGCAGGCCGGGCTCGTGATCGGCGCGGCGGCCCAGGCCGACGGCCTGGTCACCCGGGTGAGCCGCGAGATCACGGCACGCGACCCGGAGGGCCGCCACCCGGTCGCGGTCGTCGCGTCGGGCGGCTTCGCCCCCGTCGTCGTCGAGGAGTGCACGACGATCACTGACCACGTGCCGGACCTGACGTTGCTCGGCCTGCGCTCGGTGCACCGGCGCCGCACCGAGCGCCGCGACGACCGCGCCGCCAAGCGGGCCGCGCGTCCCTGAGTCCCGCGGATCGCCGGTTACTGGCTGGTATCACTCGCCCAGCGAGCGATACCAGCCAGTAACGACCGGGGCCGACCGGGGCCGACCGGGGCGCCTCAGCGCACCGGCGCGTCGAGCTCGTCGCGGCGCGGGTCGCCGTCGGGCAGCAGCCGGCGCAGGCGCACGACGAGGTCGGGGTCGGACGCGGCGGTCCCGCTCGGGGCGAGGGCCCACAGCGCCTCGGCGTCGCCGCGGCGCAGGACGGCGCCGCGGACGGCGACCTCGAGGTGGTCGCGCTCCTCGCGGACGCCGGGGGCGTCGGAGGCGGGCAGCAGGGCCCCGCGGCGCAGGATGTGCGGCGCCGGGACCTTGCCTCCCCGCAGGGCGGCGCGGACGTCGAGGAAGTCGGCGTCGACGCGGGCGCGCAACCGGTAGGGCTGCGTGCTGATGATCGAGTGGCCGAGGGTGCTGCGCAGCCGGTGCACCTCGGAGCGGACCGTGACGGGGTTGCCGGCGTCGCCGTAGAGCGCGTAGGCGAGACGGTCGGCGGTGAGGCCGTCGGGGTGCAGGGCCAGCAGCGTCAGGATCTCGGCGTGGCGCAGGCTCAGGCGCACCGGCCGGCCGTCGAGCCGCGCCACGGGCCGCTCGGCGCCGAGGAACGGCAGGGCGAGCGTCGGGCGGGACGACGTCCGCGGCGCGAGGCGCAGGAGCCAGCCCTCGGCCAGCGGTTCGAGGACGCCCTCGCCGCGCTCGCCGAGGTCGACGCGGTCGCCGTCCTCGGGGATCGCGACCCGCTCGGGCAGCCAGTCGGCCGGCTCCGCGGTGAGCACCCGCCCGCCCGGGGCGAGGAGCGCGCCGGGCTCGCCGCGCAGGCCGTCGAGGTGGGGCCGGTTGCGGGCCCGCAGCCGCTCGTCGCGCTCGACGACACGGGCGTGCAGGTGGACCTCGGCGAGCTCCGCGGCCGCCTTGACCAGCGCGAGCGTGCTCGGGTGGAACGTCTGCAGCGGGCCGGTGAGGTCGATGGCGGCGACGACCTCGCCGGAGTCCGGGTCGTGGATCGGGGCGGCCGCGCAGGTCCACGAGTGGTACAGCCGCACGAGGTGCTCAGCGGAGTGGATCTGCACCGCCCGCCCCGACGCCAGCGCCGTCCCCATCGCGTTGGTGCCGATCGAGTCCTCGCTCCAGCGCGTGCCCTCCACGAGCTCGCACGCGTCACCGCGGCGCAGGACGTCGGTGTTGCCCTCGCGCCAGAGGATGTGTCCGCGCGCGTCGGTCACGATCATCATGTGCACGGCCTCGTCGGCCACGTCGAGCAGCGTGCGCCGCAGTAGCGGCAGCACCGGCGCCAGCAGGTGCCCGCCGCGCACGTCCGCCAGCTCGTCGCTCTGGAACACGTGGCGCGGACGCCCGTGGTCGGGGTCGACGTGGGCGTCGAGCGAGCGCCGCCACGACGCCGACACGACGTCGCGGGGCGAGGCCGGGCCCGCGGTGCCGGACAGGACCGCGTCACGGATGCGTTCGAGCAGGTGGGCACGCTCGACCGGGTCCGACGGTTCGAGCGGGGCCGACAGCGTCCCGGGAACGGTCAGGCGGGTGGTCCCGCGCGCGCCACGCTGGCTCTCCGGCATCGGCGCCCCCTGCGCTGGACGTGGCGGCCTGCGGGTGCCGTCACGGCACCGATCCTGCCCGCCCGGGGAACCGGGAGGACCCCTCCCGACGAATGGTGCTGCATCCCCTCCGGTTAGGCAACCCTTCATCAAAACCTCGGAAGCGGCTCCCTGGCAAGAGCGACGCCGCAGATGCGTTGCAACGCCGGTGCAACCCTGCCATACCTAGTGTCCGCGGTCACGTGGTCCCACTCACGTAAGCCCACGATGTGGAGGGAAAACACCGATGGCCATCTACGCGGCTCCGGGGTCGGCGGACAGCGTCGTCTCGTTCAAGCCCCGCTACGACCACTACATCGGCGGCGAGTACGTCGCGCCGGTGAAGGGTCAGTACTTCGAGAACCCGACCCCGCAGACGGGTCAGACGTTCACCGAGGTGGCCCGCGGCACGGCCGAGGACGTCGAGAAGGCCCTGGACGCTGCCCACGCGGCCGCGCCGGCCTGGGGCAAGACCGCCGTGACCGAGCGCGCCAACATCCTGAACAAGATGGCGGACCGCATCGAGGCGAACCTCGAGAAGATCGCCGTCGCCGAGAGCTGGGAGAACGGCAAGGCGGTCCGCGAGACCCTCGTCGCCGACATCCCGCTGGCCGTCGACCACCTGCGCTACTTCGCGGGTGCCGTGCGCGGGCAGGAGGGCCACCTCTCGCAGATCGACGAGGACACGGTCGCCTACCACTTCCACGAGCCGCTGGGCGTGGTCGGCCAGATCATCCCGTGGAACTTCCCGATCCTCATGGCGATCTGGAAGCTGGCCCCGGCCCTCGCCGCCGGCAACGCGGTCGTCCTCAAGCCCGCCGAGCAGACCCCCGCCTCCATCCACGTGCTGATGGAGGTCGTCGGCGACCTGCTCCCGCCCGGCGTGCTGAACATCGTCAACGGCTTCGGCGTCGAGGCGGGCAAGCCGCTCGCGTCGTCGCCGCGCATCCGCAAGATCGCTTTCACCGGCGAGACCACGACCGGGCGCCTGATCTCCCAGTACGCCTCGGAGAACCTGATCCCGGTGACGCTCGAGCTCGGCGGCAAGAGCCCGAACATCTTCTTCGACGACGTCGCGGCGCAGCAGGACGCGTTCTACGACAAGGCGCTCGAGGGCTTCGCGATGTTCGCGCTCAACCAGGGCGAGGTCTGCACCTGCCCGTCGCGCGCGCTCATCCAGGGCGGCATCTACCAGGACTTCCTGGAGCAGGCCGTCAAGCGCACCGAGCAGGTCAAGCAGGGCAACCCGCTCGACACCGACACGATGATCGGCGCGCAGGCCTCGAACGACCAGTTCGAGAAGATCCTGTCCTACATCGACATCGGTCGCCAGGAGGGCGCCAAGGTCCTCACCGGTGGCGAGCGCGTCGACCTCGGCGGCGACCTCTCGGGCGGCTACTACATCCAGCCGACCATCTTCGAGGGCAACAACTCGATGCGGATCTTCCAGGAGGAGATCTTCGGCCCGGTGCTGTCGGTGACGCGCTTCGACGACTACGCCGACGCCATGAAGATCGCCAACGACACGCTCTACGGCCTCGGTGCCGGCGTGTGGTCGCGTGACGCCAACACGGCGTACCGCGCGGGCCGCGAGATCCAGGCCGGCCGCGTCTGGGTGAACAACTACCACGCCTACCCGGCCCACGCGGCCTTCGGCGGGTACAAGCAGTCCGGCATCGGCCGCGAGAACCACAAGATGATGCTGGACCACTACCAGCAGACCAAGAACATCCTGCAGAGCTACTCGAACAACGCGCAGGGATTCTTCTGATCGTCCCGCGGGTTCCCCTCAGGAGGAGGTGGTCGCCATGACCCAGATCAGCACGAGCACCGACGTCACCGAGCAGGTGCCGGAGGTGCCGGGGTCGGGGACGGGTCGCGTCGCCCTGTCTCCGCAGGCCTCCGAGCTCCTGGTGCAGCTCACCGACATCCACGGCCCCCTGATGTTCCACCAGTCCGGCGGGTGCTGCGACGGCAGCGCCCCGATGTGCTACCCGGACGGGGACTTCAAGATCGGGGGCCAGGACGTGCACCTCGGTGACCTGGTGGTGGAGGGCCTGGAGAAGCCGATCGGCTTCTACATGTCCGCCTCGCAGTTCGAGTACTGGAAGCACACGCACCTCACCGTCGACGTGGTGAAGGGCCGGGGCAGCGGATTCTCGGTGGAGGCCCCCGAGGGCGTCCGCTTCATCATCCGCTCGCGGCTGTTCACCGACGAGGAGCTGCGCGACCTGGGCGACCTGTAGCGCTCACCCGAGCACGATCGAGGGGCGCCCCCGCTGCGCGGCACGCAGCGAGGGCGCCCCTCGCACGTTCGGCCCCTCCCGACGAAGGAGTTCGACGATGAGCACCCCGACGACACCCTCCGCGACCCTGCGCGAGCTGACCGGCCTGCCGTCCTCGCCCGCCTCCCTGCGCGAGTCCGCGCTGGTGATGATCGACCTCCAGAACACCTACACCCGCGGCGTCATGGCGCTCGAGAACGTCGAGCCGGCCATCGACGAGGCGGCGGGTCTCCTCGACCGCGCGCGCAGCGCCGGGATCCCGATCGTCCACGTCCAGCACGACGCGGGCGCAGGCACGCCCTACGACGTGCGCGACGAGATCGGCGCGATCGTCGACCGCGTGGCCCCCCGCGACGGCGAGCACCGCATCGTCAAGAACTTCCCGAACTCCTTCGTGGGCACCGACCTCGACGAGTACCTGCGCGGCGTCGACGCGACGAACCTCGTGCTCGCGGGCTTCATGACACACATGTGTGTGAACTCCACCGCCCGCGGCGCCTTCAACGCGGGATTCGCGCCGTCGGTGGTCGCGGCGGCCACCGCCACCCGCGCGCTGCCGGGTCCGGACGGCGCAGTTCCGGCGTCCTCCCTGCAGAGTGCCAGCCTCGCCGGGATCGCCGACATGTTCGCCGTCGTGGTTCCGGACGCCAAGGGCATCCCCGACTGACGCACAATTTTCGGTGCCGAAGTCCCGGTCGTCGGCGAGGACGCGCGACGCACATCACTCGACAAACTCCCGTTCCCGGAAATAGGGTCCGGCCGACCATTTCGGGTCGGGCTTCGGAGGTCGTGGTGGCGCAGAAAGTCGTGGTTTCCCTCGTCGACGACCTGGACGCGTCGGAGGCCGACGAGACCGTCGAGTTCGGCCTCGACGGCGCGACCTACGAGATCGACCTCTCCGAGGCGAACGCCGCGGCGCTCCGCGACGGCCTGGCCGATTTCGTCGCCCACGCCCGGCGCAGCGGCGGCCGCCGGAGGTCCGCGCCCGCGGCGTCGGCGAGCACCCCCCGGCGTGGCGGCGGCCGTGCCGCGGTCGACCGCGAGCAGAACCAGGCCATCCGCGAGTGGGCGCGCAAGCAGGGCATGACCGTCTCCGAGCGCGGTCGCATCCCGAGCGAGGTCTCCGAGGCCTACCACAAGGCCCACTGACCGGCGCTCCGCTCCGGGCAGGTCGCGATCAGGCGCCGGTCAGGCGCCGGTCGCGTAGGCGAGGAGCGCCGGCCGGTCGATCGTGGCCGCCCGCCCACCCGGATGCACCACCAGGAGGCGACGCTCCGCGAGCGTGCGCAGGGCGGTGTTGAGTGTCTGGCGGGCGATCCCGAGACGCTGGGCCAGCAGCGTCTGGGATCCGCCGAAGTCGACGTGCCCGCCGGGGCCGGCGAGCTCGAGAAGGAGGTCGGCCAGCCGCCGGGTGACGGGGAGGAACGCGCGTCCGAGCGTCGCGCGGTTCTGGAGCCGCACGATCCGCACGAGGTCGGAGAGCAGGGCGAGCAGCGTGTCGGGGCTGGTGCGCAGCGCCCGGATCGCGGGCCCCGCCGGCACCGCGAGCACGGTGGTGTCGCGCACCGCGACGGCGTCCTCGGTCCGCGGGCCCGGCCGCAGCACCTCGAAGTAGCCGAACGCGTGCCCCTCCGCGGCGACCCCGACGTCGACGACGTCGCCCCCAGGCGACACGGCCCGCGACACCACGCTGCCGCGGAGCAGGACGAACATCGCGTCGCCCGCGTCGCCCGTGCGGAACACCGCCTCCCCGGCCGCGTACCGGCGCCCGACCGCGGCGTCGGCGAGCGCGCCGAGCGCCGCGGGCTCGAGTCCCTGCAGCTGCGGGCACGCCGCGAGGGCCGCGCGGACCCCGGCCTGACCGTTCCGTGCCGGCGCCTGAGCGTCCGCCGTCACCGCCACCCCCGATGCACCTCGGTCCCGCCGGCCGGAACACCACTCGTCCGGCCGAGTGCCGCTGTCACCGCGGTGACTGCTCGTCGATCATGACCTTCCCGCCGCTCCGCGTCGACGTCCGCGTCGGATCCGCGACAGCCCGGCCGTGCGGCGGCGCCGGTCCGGTGACCGCCCCGCGGTTCGCCGGTGGCGAACGGATGGACGGGATGAGGCGAACGTCTCGCGTGGTTGGAACCCACATGACCCCGTGCTCGACGAGCCGGGGACACGATCGGGCCTGTCCGTGGGTGGCGCCCGTCACGGTGGTGCAACCGTCGTCATCCCGTGGCGTCACGCGCGACGACTAGGATGGCCGTACGGTGCTGAGGCATCGTGGGGGTCCCGATCTGGCATCGGGCACTTGCCAAGGGACCACCGAGGTCGTCACCACGAGGGCGGCCACGGTGGAGGACCGCCGGCGCAGCAGTCAGGAGTGACGAATGTTCGAGAGGTTCACCGACCGCGCGAGGCGGGTGGTCGTCCTGGCCCAAGAAGAGGCCCGGATGCTCAACCACAACTACATCGGGACCGAGCACATCCTGCTCGGGCTGATCCACGAGGGCGAGGGCGTCGCCGCCAAGGCCCTCGAGTCGCTGGGCATCGCGCTCGAGGGCGTGCGCCAGCAGGTCGAGGAGATCATCGGCCAGGGTCAGCAGGCTCCCAGTGGCCACATCCCGTTCACCCCGCGCGCCAAGAAGGTGCTGGAGCTGTCGCTGCGCGAGGCGCTGCAGCTCGGGCACAACTACATCGGCACCGAGCACATCCTGCTCGGGCTGATCCGCGAGGGTGAGGGCGTCGCCGCGCAGGTGCTCGTCAAGCTCGGCGCGGACCTCAACCGTGTGCGGCAGCAGGTGCTGCAGCTGCTCTCGGGCTACCAGGGCAAGGAGCCCGCGGAGTCCGGCAGCCAGCGCGGCGAGGGCACGCCCTCGTCCTCCCTGGTGCTCGACCAGTTCGGTCGCAACCTCACCCAGTCGGCCCGCGAGGGCAAGCTGGACCCGGTCATCGGCCGGGAGAAGGAGATCGAGCGGGTCATGCAGGTCCTGTCCCGCAGGACCAAGAACAACCCGGTGCTCATCGGCGAGCCCGGCGTCGGCAAGACGGCCGTCGTCGAGGGCCTCGGCCAGGCCATCGTCAAGGGCGAGGTGCCCGAGACGCTGAAGGACAAGCAGCTCTACACCCTCGACCTCGGGTCGCTGGTGGCGGGCTCGCGCTACCGCGGTGACTTCGAGGAGCGCCTCAAGAAGGTCCTCAAGGAGATCCGCACCCGCGGCGACATCATCCTGTTCATCGACGAGCTCCACACGCTCGTCGGCGCGGGTGCCGCCGAGGGCGCGATCGACGCCGCGTCGATCCTCAAGCCGATGCTGGCCCGCGGCGAGCTGCAGACCATCGGCGCGACCACGCTCGACGAGTACCGCAAGCACGTCGAGAAGGACGCCGCGCTCGAGCGCCGCTTCCAGCCGATCCAGGTGGGGGAGCCCTCGGTGGCCCACTCCATCGAGATCCTCAAGGGGCTGCGCGACCGCTACGAGGCGCACCACCGCGTCTCGATCACGGACCCGGCGCTGGTCGCGGCGGCCACCCTGGCCGACCGCTACATCAACGACCGCTTCCTGCCGGACAAGGCCATCGACCTCATCGACGAGGCCGGCGCCCGCATGCGCATCCGCCGCATGACCGCGCCGCCGGACCTGCGCGAGTTCGACGAGAAGATCGCCGACGTCCGTCGCGAGAAGGAGTCCGCGATCGACGCGCAGGACTTCGAGAAGGCGGCGCGCCTGCGCGACGAGGAGAAGACCCTCATCGGGCAGAAGTCCGAGCGCGAGAAGCAGTGGAAGTCCGGTGACCTCGACGTCGTCGCGGAGGTCGACGACGAGCAGATCGCCGAGGTGCTGGCCAACTGGACCGGCATCCCGGTGTTCAAGCTGACCGAGGAGGAGACCACCCGTCTCCTGCGCATGGAGGACGAGCTCCACAAGCGCATCATCGGGCAGGAGGACGCGGTCAAGGCTGTGTCGCAGTCCATGCGCCGCACCCGCGCCGGCCTCAAGGACCCGAAGCGCCCCTCGGGCTCGTTCATCTTCGCCGGCCCCTCGGGTGTCGGGAAGACGGAGCTCACCAAGGCGCTCGCGGAGTTCCTGTTCGGCGACGACGACGCGCTCGTCCAGATCGACATGGGCGAGTTCCACGACCGCTACACGGCCTCGCGGCTCTTCGGCGCGCCCCCCGGGTACGTCGGCTACGAGGAGGGCGGCCAGCTCACCGAGAAGGTGCGCCGCAAGCCGTTCTCGGTGGTCCTCTTCGACGAGATCGAGAAGGCCCACTCCGAGGTCTACAACACGCTCCTGCAGGTGCTCGAGGACGGCCGCCTGACCGACGGCCAGGGCCGCATCGTCGACTTCAAGAACACGGTCATCGTGTTCACGTCGAACCTCGGTACGCAGGACATCTCGAAGGCGGTCGGCCTCGGTTTCCAGTCCGGTCAGGACTCGGGATCGAACTACGAGCGCATGAAGAACAAGGTGACGGACGAGCTCAAGAAGCACTTCCGTCCCGAGTTCCTCAACCGCATCGACGACATCATCGTGTTCCACCAGCTGCGCGAGGACGAGATCGTGCAGATGGTCGACCTGATGATCGGCCGTACCGAGAAGCAGCTCCAGAACAAGGACATGTCCCTGGAGCTCACCGACAACGCCAAGAAGCTGCTCGCCCAGCGCGGCTTCGACCCCGTGCTCGGTGCCCGGCCGCTGCGCCGCACCATCCAGCGCGAGATCGAGGACCAGCTGTCCGAGAAGATCCTCTTCGGCGAGGTCGAGTCCGGCCAGATCGTCCTGGTCGACGTCGAGGGCTGGGAGCCCGAGACCGACGACAACGGGGTCACCAAGCAGGCCCCGGAGTCGGCGACCTTCACCTTCCGTGGTGAGGCCAAGCCGACCCCGGTGCCCGACACCCCCGAGGTCGCCGCGGCGGAGTAACCCCGCCCGGTCACCGTCACCCGGAGCCCCGGTCCCCGTTCCTCGGGGGCCGGGGCTCCGGCGTGTGCGGGGGTTTGTCAGCGAAGTGCCGTTGCAGACACTCAGCGTCCGTATCGGTACTTCGATCACACGATGAGGACGGGGCCAGGTCCGTAGTGGACGCGTGGGGCCGGGAGCACGGCGGCGATCCCGAGGTGGGCGAGAAGGTCCTCGCGGAGCCCCTGCGGGTCGTCATGCTGCTGGCGGGGTCGCGATCCGAGCACGTGCAACCCGACTGATCGGAGGAGGCGCTGACGCGCCAACGTCGCACGCACCTGCTCGGGCGTCGCGAGGTGGTGTTCGACCGAGTCGATCTCCCAGACGAAGCCGAGCTCTCTGACGAGGCCGTCCACCGTGGCCAGGAAACGTCCGTCCTCGTCGTAGACGCTGACGTTCCACTCCATCGTCGGGAAGTCGTCGAACGACTCCCAGAAGTCCCGCGCGGTGAACTCGACCGGCGAGAGCACGCCGGCACCGGCGGCCTTGAGGACGCGCCTCGGCGCTGCGCTTCCCTTACGCGATCCGAGCTGCAGCTCGTGCCAGAGCTCCTCGAGGAGAACCATCCTGCGCTGGACGGCCTCGGTGACCACGGCGGCGATCTCCTCGTGGTCCTTCAGACGCTTGATGTGGTCGACGATGCAGCGAGCGAGCCAGTGGCGCCACCGGCAGTTCGTCGCGGAGCCGAGGTCGCGGCAGTCGGATGGTCCGTTCGAACCGCGCTCGACCCGTGCTGAGAACGCGGTGCTCGAGCGGGATGAGGACGTGGTCCACGGACGGCTCGCCACCGCGGCGAAGGCCGTAGTGACGCGCTCCGCTCAAGCCGGTCAGCATCGCGCTCTCGCCGCCGCGGACCAGCGCCGCGATCTCGTGCTGGAGCGGGGTGGGGGTGCCGTTCCCGAGCATCAACGTCGCGGGCAGCATCAGCGTCCACGGGCCATCCTGCTGGGTCCGTCGGTACACCGTCCGCTCGGGGACGCCGCGCCGCACGAGCTCCCGCGCGGAAATGATGCCCTCCCAGCTGGCCGCTCGGAGGGCCTCACCGTCGATCGCCCAGTCCCCACGCTTCACCACGGCGACGATCGTGAATGCCTCGCGGGTCGGGGTGTGAGGGCGCGGACGTCGGCTGTGGACGACGGACGCGGGTGTGGATGGGGCCGGGGCATGCTGCGGCCGCGGCGGGTCCGATCGGGCCGTCGGAAGCCGCTAACCGGCCGAGAGGGCCGACGCGCTGGGTCCGGCCAGTGGTCGGCGCCGGGCCCATGATCGAAGTACCGATACGGACGCTGAGCGTCTGCAACGGCACTTCGCTGACAACACCTCAGCCGCTGTAGATCCCGGCGAGGGCGGCGGCGACGCCGGCCATCTGTTCGCGGAGGGCCGCGGGGGCGAGGACCTCGACGTCGGCGCCGAGGGTGAGGAGCTCGGAGCGGGCGTGGGCGAAGGACTCGATCGGGATCACCGCGCGGGTCCAGCCGTCGGCGTCGGTCGGCCAGCTGCCCTCGGCGAGCGCGCGGGCGGTGTGCGGGCGCAGGACGGCCGGGGCCAGCTCCATCGCCCGCGGGGAGAGGCGCACGGTGGCCTCGGCCTGGTAGAGCGCGTCGGTGAGCTCCTGGGTGCGCTGGTGCCAGTACTTCCAGAGGTCGAAGCCCTCGGGACGGTCGAAGCGCACGTCGAGGGTCTCGAGGTCGAGGATGCGCGCGATCCGGTAGGTGCGCGGCTCGGCGGCGCTGTCGCCGGACGGCACGGCGACGAGGTACCAGGTCCCGGCCTTGAGCACGAGGCCGAGCGGCTCGAGCTCGCGCTCCACCTCGGGCTCGCGCCCGCCGGTGGCCCAGCGGCGGTAGCGCACGCGCACCACGCGCTGGTTCCACACCGCGTCGGCGACCCCGGTGAGGGTGGGGACGTGGTCGGCCTCGCGGAACCAGCCGGGCGCGTCGAGGTGGAAGCGCTCGGCGATGCGGCCCGCGCGGTCGGACAGCTCACCGGGCAGCGCCGCCTGCACCTTGAGCTGCGCCGCCGCCAGCACCCGCCCGAGGCCGAGCTCGGCGGCGGCGTCCGGCATCCCCGAGAGCGCGAGCGCGTCCGCCTCGTCGGCCGTCATCCCGGTGAGGTGGGTCCGGTACCCCTCCAGCAGCGAGTAGCCGCCCTCGGGGCCACGGTCGGCGTAGACGGGCACGCCCGAGGCCGACAGCGCGTCCATGTCGCGGTAGATCGTGCGGATCGAGACCTCGAGCTCGTCGGCGAGCTCCCGCGCGGTCAGGCGACCACGGCTCTGCAACAGGAGCAGCACGGAGAGGAGGCGGCTGGCGCGCACACGTCAGTGGTACCCCATGGCTGACAGACCCTGTCAGGCACGTCCCCCTTCCGGGCTCACGGGTTCGCCCGGTTGCTGGTCGGCGGGCTGGAGCTCGTCGGGAATCCCGTCGGCGTCGGCGTCGCTCAGCAACGGGTCGCCCATGCCGGCGCGGGCCGCCTCGAGCTGCGCGGCCAGCGCCACCCCGAGCAGCAGCGCGACGCCGGTGACCGTGGCCCACAGCAGCAGCGCCATGATCCCGGCCAGCGGCCCGTAGGTGTCGCTGAAGTCGCCGGAGACCGCGACGTAGAGCGCCACGCCGCCCGACGCGGCGAGCCAGAGCACCACGGTCAGCCCGGCGCCGAGCGCGAGCCACGAGAGCCCGGGTTGGTGGCGGCGCGGGGAGTACCGGAACAGCACGGTCACCGCGACGACGAGCGCCGCGAGGCCCACCGGCCAGCGCAGGACGTCGAACACCGTCTCGGCGACGTCACCCCAGCGGTAGACGTCCTCCACGGCGTCGCCGAGCGGACCGCCCGCGATGATCAGCACGAGGCCCACCCCGAGCGCCGTGCCCGCCGTCAGCGTCAGGACCGCGGCGCGGAGGTACTTGCGCACGAACGGCCGGTCGCGCTCGGTGCCGTAGATCCGGTTGGTGCCGCGTTCGAGCTGGGCGATGGCGCTCGTCATGGCCAGGAACGCGGTGATCAGGCCGAACGCGACGGCGAACTCGCCGACGTTCTCGCTGCGCGAGTCCTCGGCCTCGGGGGCCTCGCCGTCCTCCTCGGGCAGCTCCGCGGGGCCGCGGGCGACGACGTCGGCGAGCAGCTGGTCGCCCGCGCCCGGGGACACGGCCACGACCGTCCGCGCGACGACCTGCGCGACCGACTCCGCGCCCACCGCCGTCGCGAGCCCGCTGCCCGCGATCACGAGCGGGACGATCGCCAGCGCGAGCTGCAGCGCGAACCCCCGCGCGTGACTGAAGCCGTCGCCGTAGCGGAAGCGCAGCAGGGCGTCGCGCAGCAGCGTGCGCAGCCCGACGCGCCGCGCGGTGTGCCACGCGTCGTCGGCCTGCAGCGCGTCCCCGTCCATGTCGGTGGTGACGGGCACCGCGCGTACCGAGCTCACGCGCACCATCATCGCCGATGTCCGGTCGAGTTCCGCGGCGCTGCGCCTCCGGCAGAACCTGACCGCAGGTGTCAGCCACGGTGCGGCAGGCTGGCCCCATGGTGGAGACGCTGACCCGCGAGCAGGTCATGGCACACCGCATCGCCGCCCAGGGGCTGCACCGCGACCGCCCGCTGGACGCGCTGTTCGCGCTGGGGCTCCAGGACTCGGGACCGACGGCACGGCTGGCGCTCGCCGCCCGCACCGACGGCGAGGTCGACCCCGTGGCGCGCGGGCTCGTCGACGGCTGGACACACCGCGGCGCCCCGCACCACCACCCGCCCGCCGAGCGCAACGCCGTCGCCGCGGCGGCCCGGCCGTTCGACGACGCCGACGCGGCCGCGCGCCTGAACTGGAGCGGGCCCGAGCAGCGCCGGGTCGGCATCCCCGCCCGCGAGTCGATCGACCGCGCGGCCGACGCGCTCGCCGAGGTGGTCACCGAGCCGATGACGAAGGGCACCGCGAGCGGCGCGGTGACGAAGCTGCTCCCCGACGTCCTGCTCCGCGACTGCCGCGGCTGCGCCACGGTCCACGTCAACGAGCAGCTCTTCCGGCTCTCGGCGTTCCCGGTCGGCGTCGGCCTCGACCCGACCGGCAAGACGCTGCTGCTCACCCCGCCGCCCGCCGGCTGGGAGCGTCCCGTCGACGGCGACCCGGCCCGCGCCGCCCGGCTGGTGCTCGACTACCTGCGCCTCCACGGGCCCGCCGGCCCGCGGGAGGTCGCCGACTTCGTGGGGACGACCCCCACCATCTTCGCGCCGGCGTGGGACGCGGCGTTGCCCGAGCTCGCGGAGGTCGAGGTGGCGGGCCGGCGTGCATGGCTGCCCGCCGACGACCTCGACGCCGCGCTCGGCGCGCCCGACCCCGACGTCGTCCGCCTCCTCCCGCCGCTGGACCCGATCCTCCAGGCGCGCGACCGCGAGATCCACGCGCCGGACGAGTCGCTGCGCAAGGACCTCTACAAGATCATCGGGAACCCGGGCGCCCTGCTGGCCGACGGCGAGATCGTCGGCACCTGGCGACCCAAGGCGTCCGGGAAGAAGGTGACCCTCGAGATCGCGCCGGTGGCGCCGCTGCCCTCGGACGTGCGCACCCGGCTGGACGACGAGGCCGAACGCGTCGCCGCCGCCCGGGGCCTGACGCTCGCCGGCCTCACGGGCGTGTGAGCGGGGTGCCCGGTGCAGCGAACGCGCTGTTCGCTGCTTCTAGGCGCGCAAAGTCCCCGTTGATCACGCGCCGGGCAGGGCCGCGTCGATCGCCTCGAGCGTCGCGCGCGCCCCGGACGCCAGGGACACCGCGCGCCCGTGACGGATCTCCGGCTCCCGGACGTTGATCCGGATCAGGGCGCCGGAGGCGGCGGAGGCGAGCTCGGCGTGGCGGCGCACCGTGGGGACGGCGGTGCCGGCGCCGACCTCGACGACGACGAGGCGGGGCGCGTCCCGGCTCCGCAGCCAGGCGCGGTGCGCGGCCATCCGGTCGCCGTGGTGCCCGGGCACCCAGGCCCCGTCGCCGAACATGAGGATGTTCGGCCGCGCGACGCGCCCGCACCGCGGGCACGCCGGCAGGGGAGGGCGGGCGCGCATCGTGTCCTCGTCGATGACGACGTCGACGTCGTCGGCGGGCCAGGTGCCCTCGTGGCAGGGCGCCGTGCACTGCAGGGTGCCGATGGCGCCGTGGCACTCCACGACGTCGTCCTCGGCGAAGCCCGCGGCCTGGAACGCGCCGTCGACGTTGGACGTGAACACCTGGGTCGGCCACCGGTCGGCCCAGCGCCGCAGGACGCCGAACCCGGCGTGCGGCACCGTGCGGCGGTACAGCGCGAGGCGGTGGCCGTAGAAGCCCCAGGCGAGCTCGGGGTCGGCGTCGAAGTGCTCGGGGTCGGCGATCTCGGAGAAGCGCAGCCCGAGCCGGCGGTACGGCGGGTACGCGCGCCAGAAGCCCTCGGGCCCCCGGAAGTCGGGCAGCCCGGAGTCGACGCCCATCCCCGCCCCGGCACCGACCAGCAGTGCCTCGGCACCGGCGAGCGCCTCCGCCGCGGCGGCGACGCCCGCCGGGTCGGGATGGCTCAGGAGCCGGACCCCTCCACGCGCAGGACCAGCTCGAACTCCAGGAGGTCGGCGCCCGACGACACCGGCTGCTTGCGCTCGCCGGCGTGCGCGGCGGCCGCGGCGCCCCCGTCGCGCCACGCGGCGAAGGCCTCCTCGGACTCCCACTTCGTGTAGACGAAGTACCGGTCGTCGCCCGAGGTGGGGCGCAGCAGCTCGTAGCCGAGGAACCCGGGGGTGTCCTTGATCGCGTCGCCGCGGGCGGCGAAGCGCTTCTCCAGCTCGGGCCCGTTGCCCTCGGGGACCTTGATGGCGTTGATCTTCACGACGGCCATGGGACTCAGGGTACGTCGCCGGCCTCGCCCGGCAGCGCGAAGCGGCCGTCCGCGAGCTGCTCGACGAGCCCGTCGACGAGCAGTGAGTCGAGGCACCGGGAGCGCTGCGCCGGGTCGGTGAGCCAGGCGGCCCCGAGGGCCTCGGCGGTGACCGGTCCGGGGGCGCCCCGCAGGACGTCGAGCAGCCGCCCGCGGACCTGGCGGTCGGTCCCGGCCCAGGTCTGCGCCTTGCGGACGGGTCCGTCCCACGCCGGACGGCCCAGCCGTTGCCAGGCGCAGCGGTCGACGACGGGGCAGTCGGCGCACCGGGGGCCGCGCGCGACGCAGATCGTCGCGCCCAGCTCCATCAACGCCGCCGACATGGTCGCCGCGTCGTTCGTGCGGGTCGAGCTCGGCTCCGCTTCGTCTCCCGTCTCGTCGTCCGGCAACAGCGCCTCGACGTCGGCCAGATCCCGCGCCGCCGCGGCGCCCGCCTCGGCACGGCCGTGCACGGCGCGGGCGACGACGCGGCGGACGTTCGTGTCGACGACCGGGACCCGGCGGCCATGGGCGAACGCCGCGACGGCCCGCGCGGTGTAGGTGCCGATGCCGGGGAGCGACTCGAGCGTCTCGACGTCGCCGGGCACGACGTCGTCGTGGTCGGCGGCGATCGCCTGCGCCGCCGCGTGCAGGCGCAGCGCCCGGCGGGGGTAGCCGAGCTTGCCCCAGGCCCGCAGCACGTCCGACGCCGGTGCCGCGGCCATCGCCGACGGACGGGGCCAGCGCTCGAGCCACGCCCGCCAGGGCTCCTCGACCCGCGCCACGGGCGTCTGCTGCAGCATGATCTCGGAGACCAGGACGCCCCAGGCCGTGGTCTCCGGTCGACGCCACGGCAGGTCGCGGGCGTGCGTACGGAACCACGGCACGAGGACGTCGGCGAACGTCCCGGGCCGTGCGGTGGGTGTGGACCCCGGCGTGGTGGTGGCGGCCATCGACCGTCGATCCTGCCCCGCGCACCCGCCGTCGCCACCGTCGGGTGAAACGGACCGACGACCGCGTGGTGGTCGATCGCGGGGAGCGAGCGCGAACCTACTTTCCGTGACGTGTGGGAGCCGGCCGGACCGCTTCCGCCGTCGGTCTACTGGCGGCGGCGCTGCGTGGCGCTCGGCGTGGTCGTCGCGGTGCTCGGCGGGCTGATCTGGGCCGTCGTCGGTCTTGCCGGCGGCGACGAGCCGGACCCCGCGACGGTCGAGGCCCGCGCCCGCGCGGCGGCGATGGCCGGCCCGCAGACCACCACCCCGGCGCCGCCGTCGGGGCAGGAGCCGGGGCCGGAGTCGGCGGCACCGACCGGCCCGATCGCGGCCGCGTTGCCGTCGGTGATCCCGCCCGGCGGCGCCCCCGCCCTCACCCCGGGCCCTGACGGCGCCCTGTTCGTGCCCCCGGGCGGCGACGGCTTCCGGAACTTCCTGCCCCCGGGTGTGCCGGCGGGCTCCTCGGGGCCCCTGCTCGGGCCGGCCGGCACGACCCCGCCCGCCGCGACCTCGCCGACGCCCCCGGCGGCCGAGACCCCGCCGTCCGCGACCACGGACCCGACCACCACTGAGCAGCCCACCCCCGCGAGCGCACCGGCGCCGGGACCCTGCGCCGACGGCGACCTGCGGATCACCGCCCGGACCGACGCACCGAGCTACGCCGCCGGCCGCAAGCCGGTGCTGAGCCTCGTCGTCACCAACACCGGCGCCACACCCTGCGTCCGCGACCTCGACGCCGCCAAGCAGGCCGTCGCGGTGGTCAAACGGCCCGGCGACGGGCTCTGGGGCAGCAACGACTGCTCGCCGGGCGACACCGACGACGTGCGCACCCTCGCGCCCGGCGAGGAGGCGGTGTTCTCGGTGCACTGGTCGGGCAAGACCTCGCAGCCCGGCTGCCGCGGCGAGCGGACCGCCGTGCCGCCCGGCACCTACCAGCTGCTCGCGCGGCTCGACGGGATCGTCAGCGACCCCGCGCCCTTCACCCTCGAGGGCTGAAGTCCGCATCGACACCGGCGAGGCCGGTGCGCATCAGCGCGCCGTGGAGGTCGTCGGCGACCGCCGCCGTGAGCCCCTTCGGCGTGCGGGCCTCGCCCGGCGGCACGATCGCCCGGCTGATGCCGAGCCGTCCGGCCTCGGCGAGCCGGCGCTCGAGGGCCACCACCCGGCGGAGCTCGCCGCCGAGACCGACCTCGCCGATCGTCACGAGCCCGGAGCGCACGGCCTGGTTGTGGAACGCCGAGGTGACGGCGACGGCCACCGCGAGGTCCGCGGACGGCTCGCGCAGCTTCATGCCGCCGACGGTGGCGACGAAGACGTCCTTGTCGTGCAGGCGCAGCCCGCAGCGTTCCTGCAGCACCGCGAGGATCTTGGCGACCCGGCCGCTGTCGAGGTCGGACACCACGCGCCGCGGCGGGGTGTCGTGGGCGCGGGTGGCGACGAGCGCCTGCACCTCGGCCATGAGGGGGCGTTTGCCCTCCATCGCGACCGTGACCGCCTGCCCCGCGACGGTGCGCTCGAGCCCGCCGGTGAACAGGCCCGACGGATCGGTGACCTCGGCGATGCCGCCGTCGTTCATCTCGAAGCAGCCGACCTCGTCGGTGGCGCCGAACCGGTTCTTCAGGCCGCGCACCATCCGCAGGGGGGAGTGCCGGTCGCCCTCGAACGAGAGCACGACGTCGACGAGGTGCTCCAGGGTGCGCGGCCCCGCGACCGCGCCGTCCTTGGTGACGTGACCGATGAGCACGACGGGCAGGTCGCGCTGCTTGGCGAGGGCGACGAGCGCGCTGGTGACCGTGCGGACCTGGGAGACCCCGCCCGGCGAGCCCTCCGCGGTGGCCGTGCCGACCGTCTGCACCGAGTCGACCACGAGCAGCTCGGGGTCGACGGCCTCGACGTGGGCGGCGACCTCCTCGAGATCACCGGTGGCCGACAGGAACAGGTGCGGGGCGAGCCCTCCGGTGCGCTCGGCCCGCAGCCGGACCTGCCCCGCCGACTCCTCGCCCGTGACGTACAGCACGGTCGCGCCGGCCCGGGCCCGCTGCGCGGCCACCTCGAGCAACAGCGTGGACTTGCCCACCCCGGGCTCACCCGCCAGCAGGACGACGACCCCGGGCACGAGGCCCCCGCCGAGCACCCGGTCGAGCTCGGCGACGCCGGTGGGCCGCGCCTTCGCCGTCTCCAGCCCGACCTCGCCGATCAGCCGGACGGGGCTCGCCGGTCGGGCGGCGGCAGCGGGCGCGACCCCGGGCCGGCCGGTGCGTCCCGCGGACGGCAGGTCCGGGACCTCCTCGACCGTGCCCCACCCGCCGCAGTCGGGACAGCGCCCGACCCACTTGGCGGCGGCGTGACCGCAGGCGGTGCACTCGAAGCGGCTGGCGCGGGCGCGGGAAGGCACGGTCGGAACGGTAGGCCCGACCCCCGACAGCGCCGGCGGCGACGCGGCGGGACTACCCGACCGCGGGCTCCGACGCGGAGACGATCAGCGGGATGGTGACCGCGCCGGCCCGCTCGAACGTGAAGGTCACGGCGTACGTCGGCCCCGCGGCGATCGCCTGCGTCACACCGGTGAGCACGACGCGGGTCGTGCCCGACTGGCGGGTGTCGAGGTTCGCCGGTCCGACCGGGCCGGGCTCGGTGCCGACCATCCGGATCGCGTTGCTGCCGGGGACGACGTTCGCGCCCTCCTGGCGGGCGCCGAGGGCGTACGGCGTCGACACCGAGACGAGACGGTCGGCCGTCGGGCCCTCGTTGATGATCGTGCCGCGCAGCGGCACCTCGCCGCCGGACGGCACGTTCTGCGCCTCACCGGCGTCGATGGAGAGGTCGCGCAGCACGATCGGGCCCACCTGGCCGGTCGCGCCGTCGGCCTGGGAGACCACCGTGTCGGTCTGCGTGACGCTGCCGGCGCTGCAGCCGGCGAGGGCGAGGGCCGCGGTCAACAGGGTCGCGACGACGAACCCCGGGCGGGGCCCGCGCGGGCGGCGGCTCATGATCGCAGGCGTCCTCTCGCAGGGGGGCAGTCTCTCGACGGGCAGCGACACCTTAGTACCAGCGGCGGGTCCCGGCCCCGCGGGAGCGTGCGCTCACCTCGGCGAGCACGGCGCACGGTGACTTGTCAAGTCCCTGACCTGCGAAGACGGCGGGATCCCCTGCGATGCCCGTGCGTCGGACGTGTTAACCTCGTAGAGGCGAAAGGGGCTCGGGACACATGGTTTTCAAGGTCGGCGAGACCGTCGTCTACCCGCACCACGGTGCCGCTCTCATCGAGGCCATCGAGACCAGGACGATCAAGGGCGAGGAGAAGAAGTACCTCGTTCTCAAGGTTGCTCAGGGCGACCTGACCGTCCGGGTCCCCGCGGACAACGCCGAGATCGTCGGTGTCCGCGACGTGGTGGGCCAGGAGGGGCTGGACCGGGTGTTCGAGGTGCTGCGCGCGCCGCACACCGAGGAGCCGACGAACTGGTCGCGCCGGTACAAGGCGAATCTCGAGAAGCTCGCGTCGGGTGACGTGAACAAGGTGGCGGAGGTCGTCCGCGATCTCTGGCGCCGCGAGAAGGACCGCGGCCTGTCCGCGGGTGAGAAGCGCATGCTGGCGAAGGCGCGCCAGATCCTGGTCAGCGAGCTGGCGCTCGCGGAGGGCACCGACGAGGTGGCCGCCGAGTCGCTGCTGGACCAGGTGCTGGCGTCCTGAGCCACGCTCGATGACCGCGGGGACGCGGTGACCGTCGCGGCGATCGTGCCCGCGGCGGGACGTGGTGAACGGCTCGGTCTCGGCCGGCCGAAGGCACTGGCCGTCGTGGGTGGGCTGACGTTGGTGGCCCGTGCCGTGGACGGCCTGGTCGAGGGCGGCGTGGACGTCGTCGTGGTCGTCGCCCCACCGGGCGGCGAGGACGGGATCCGCGCCGCGCTCGACCACCGCCGGGCCACGGTCGTGCCCGGCGCCGACGACCGTGTCGGCTCGGTGGCGGCCGCCCTCGCGGCCGTGCCCCGCGACGTCGAGGTCGTGCTCGTGCACGACGCCGCCCGCTGTCTGTGCCCGCCGGAGGTCGTGCGCGCGGTGATCGACGCGGTTCGTGCGGGCCATCGCGCCGTGGTCCCGGCCACCCCCGTGGCGGACACCCTCAAGCGCACCGGGCCCGGGGGCGTGGTGATCGCCACGATCGACCGCACCGGCCTCGCCGCCGTGCAGACGCCCCAGGGCTTCGAGCCGGCGACCCTCCGCGCCGCCCACGAGCACGCCCGCACCGGGCGCGAGGCCGGCGGACCGGTCACCGCCACCGACGACGCCGGGCTCGCGGAGGAGATCGGGGTGGGCGTCGCGACCGTGCCCGGCGACCCGCGCGCCTTCAAGGTCACCACCCCGCTCGACCTCGCGATGGCCGAGGCGCTGGTCGCGGCCGCGACGGCGGGGGCGTCGTGAGGGCGGGAGACGCAGCGGCGTGGAGCTCGACCTCGTGAGGGTGGGGGTCGGCACCGACGTGCACCCGCTGCGTCCCGGCGTGCCGTGCTGGGTGGCCGGTCTGCTGTGGGAGGGCGTCGACGGCTGCGCGGGGCACTCCGACGGCGACGTCGCCGCGCACGCCCTCTGCGACGCGGTCCTCTCCGCCGCCGGGCTGGGCGACGTCGGTGCCGTGTTCGGCACCGGACGGCCCGAGTGGTCCGGTGCCTCCGGTGTGCGGCTGCTCGGGGAGGTCCGGGCGCTGGTCGGCGCCGAGGGCTGGGTCCTGGGCAACGCGGCGGTGCAGGTGATCGGGAACGCCCCGAAGATCGGCACCCGGCGAGGCGAGGCGCAGGCGGTGCTCTCCGAGGCCCTCGGCGGCCCGGTCGCGGTGTCGGGGACGACCTCGGACGGCCTCGGGCTCACGGGCCGTGGCGAGGGCCTGGCGGCGGTCGCTACGGCGCTGCTCCGGCCGGCCTGACTTCTCCCGAACGGCACCCACCGCCCGCGCGCGCTTCCTACGATCCGCGCGAGGGGAGGTGCCGGGTGTTCACGACGCACTGGTCGTCGAAGTCCCATCAGGAGATCTTCGACGCGCTGGCCTCCGGCGGGCCCGACGGCTTCCGCGACACCAGCGGCACGTGGCAGCGCCTCGCCGACCGCATGGTCGCCGTCACCGACTCGGTCGAGCGCGCCAACCGCACCCTCGGCGCGACCTGGCACGGCGTGGCGGCCACCGAGGCCGACCGGCGCCTGCAGCCGCTGCGCCCGTGGGTCGACCAGGCCCGCGACGCGGCCGCGCGGGTCAACACGGCCGGCCAGGACCAGGCGGTGCGCCTGTCGGAGACCCAGGCGCGCGTCCCGGCGCCGCAGTTCTCCTCGATGTGGGACGCCGGGGTCGACGGGTTCCTCGACGGGTCGTCGCTGCTGGGCACCGTGCGTCCGGTGGCCGAGACCGTCGCTCCGGTGCCGCTCGGCGGCGCCGACGCGGTCTACCAGATGCTCCAGCAACAGCGGGCCCAGGAGGACGCGCAGCGGGCCATGACGGAGTACCAGGACGCGAGTCGCGGGCCCATGGAGACGCTGCCCGCGTTCGCCGGTCCGGGCGGGGCCCCGATCGATGCGGGTGCCCCGCCGACCGTCCAGGGCCAGCCGCCGGGTGGGGGCGGGGCGCCTGCCCAGGGCGGGGGTCCCGGCGCGGCGGGTGTGCCGGGCGGTCTGCCGGGCGGTGCCGGCGCGGTCCCTGGCGTGCCGCGTGTCCCGGCCGGCGGTGGCGGCGCGGGCGGCGGCGCGGGCGGGTCGGGTGGTGCCGGAGGCGGTGGTGCCGGAGGCGGTGGTGCCGGGGGTGCGGGAGCCGGGAGTGGGGCCGCGGGCGGTGCCGGGGCCGGGGGTGCCACGGGAGCCGGCGGCGCCGTGCCGTCGTCGTCACCCGCCGCGGGCGTCCCCGCGGCTCCGGGCGTGCCGGGGTCCGGCGGTGGCGGGGCGGGCCTCCCGGGGTCCGGTACCGGCGGGGCGGGTCTGCCGGGGTCGCCCGGCGTGCCCGGGGCCGCCGGTGGGGGCGCCGGTGGCGTCGTCCCTCCCGTCGCCGGGGGCCCGGGAAGTGCACGGCCGGTGCCGGGTGCCTCGACGGGCGGAGGCCGGTCACCCGGCCTCCCGGGTGCCTCCGGCTCCGCGGGCTCGGGCGGCTCCGGTGGCGCGCTCGGTGAGGCGGGCCGGTCCGGGGGAGCCAGCGGCGGTGTCCCCGGGTCGCGGCTGCCGGGTGCGGCGGTCGGGGTGGGCGACGGTGCCGGTGCCGGTGGTCGTGCCGGCGGCGGCCCCGGAGGGTCGACGGGCGAGCCGGGCGCCCGGGCCGGAGGTGCCGGTGGTGCTCTCGGCGAGGCCACCGCCGCGCGGGCCGCCGGCGCCGCGGCGGCCGAGGGACGCGCCGGCGCGGTCCCGATGATCCCGCCCGCCGGCATGGTGGGCGGCCCGGGCGGGGACGGGCGCCGGCAGCGACCCGACTACCTCGCCGAGGACGACCCGGACGCCATCGCCGGGGTGCTGCCGGCGACGGCGCCGCCGGTGATCGGCGAATGAGCCGCCGGTGAGGGCGATGACGCTCGGTGCGGGGTTCGCCGGGGCCCGGCTCGACGTCGGCCAGTACGTCGCGCTCTGGCGCGCGCTCGGGCTGGGGACGCGCCCCGCGACGCTGTACGTCCTCGACCACGGCGAGACCTACGCGGAGCGGGACGCCCTCGACGCCGCGGCCTGGCGGCGTCTCGCCGCGCAGAGGCTGCTCGACGCCCGCGGGGCACCCGATCCGGGGCTCGCCGACGCGCTCGCGGTGCTCGACCGGCCCGCCGTCGAGCTGGACGTGGTGGTGCAGCGTGACGGCGCGCCACCCCGCACCGCCGTCGCCGCGGCGCGCGGCACCCTCGGTCTCGTCGCCCGGCTCGACGGCGACGGGCTGCTCCTGGCACCGGCCGATCCCCACGACCTCGCCGGCTCCCTGCTGACCCGCCTGCCCGACGTCCGCGCGGCCCCGGTTGTCGGGATGTCACTGCCCGCCGCCGCCCTGTTCGGTCGCGGCCGCACGCTCGACGAGCGCGCCCACCGGCTGCGCCGGGCCGGCGTGCCCGCCCACCACGTCGACCGCGTGCGGGCCCTGTGGGCGACGACGCCGACCCGCGCCCTGACGTTCGGCTGCTCGGCCCGCGACGGCGACGGCGTGTCCCGCCGCGGCTCCCGCACGCTCACCGTCCTCGACACCGCCGTCGGACGGGTGGCGTGGGGCCTCGACGCGTCGGGCCGGCGGGTCCTGGTGCAGCCCCTCGACCGCCCGCGCCTGCGGGCCGCCCTGGCGGACCTCCTCGACGAGCACTCCCGGGCGGTGACCCCGAGCGATCAGCCCGACGGGTGCGCCGCGGACTGCGCCGCGAGACGGGCCCCGCGGTCGAGCAGGTAGCGGGCGATCATGCGGTGGATCGGCGTGACCACCACGAGGACCGGGGCCGCCCACGGGTGCTCGCGGCGCAGGAGGAAGACGACCAGGACCCGACCGGGCTCGGCGATGACCACGAGTCGCGGCGTGATCAGGCCGCCGGCGACGCCGTAGACGGCCTCGTGCGGCCCGGCGGACACCCGGTGCCAGCCCAGCGGCGCGGGGTCGGACGCCGGGGCCAGGCGGAGCCCCAGCACCCGGCGGTGGGCGATCCGCACCAGGGAGCGGAGGACTCGCGGCGCGCGACCCATGGCCAGCTCGGCGAGCTCCTCCGGGGCGAAGCGCGCGAGGACCTCCGGCGCGACGTCGACGGCGAACGCGTCGCCGTAGTCGACACGGTCCAGCAGGCCCATCGCCGTCACGCGCTGCGGGATCGCCACGCGTCGGGCCACGGTCCACCTCCCCGTCCACGATCCGGACGACACCGCGGAGCCGCCGCCGGTCCTTCGATTCCCGAAGCACGTCCCACGGAGTCTCGGGGTCGGGCCGCCGCCGCGCGCCCGGGCCGTCAGCCCCGCAGCACCGCCCGCACGGCCGCGGGGGCGTCGGAGGGCCGGTGCAGGGGCACGGAGCGCCCGCCGCCGGCGGCGGCGAGCCGGGCGCACGAGATGCGGGCCTCGTCGTCGTCGACCGTCACGAGCGTGTGGATCCGTGCCGAGCCCGACCCACCCGCGACCGGCGCCGGGTCCTCGCCCTCGTTCCACGCGCCGTCGGTGAGCACGATGAGGTCTGCGTGCGGGACACGGGCCGCCGCGGCCTGGGCGAGCGCGGTGCGCAGGCCGAGGGCCAGGTCGGTGGTCGAGCCGCCGCGCAGGTCGAGCAGCGAGTCGAGCACCGCCGAGGCCGGCGCGGGGGAGTGCAGGTGGCGCAGCACGACCGCCCGCGACCAGAACGCGACCACGGCGATCTCGTCGTCGGAGCGCAGGCCGGCCGCGAGCGCGCCCGCGGTCGTCACCGCCGTCGTCAACGGCTTCCCCGCGACCGACCCGGACGCGTCCACGAGCAGCACGATCGCGCGGCCCGGGGAGCGCCAGCCGCGCCAGCGGAGGTCCTCGGCGCGGATGGGGCGATGTACCAGCGACCGCTCGAGCGTGGCGTCCAGGTCGAGGTCCAGCCCCTCGCCCGCGACGGTCGCGAGCCGGCTCGAGCCTCGCCGTTCGGTGTCGCCCGCGCGCGCCGGCGGCACGAGCAGGCGCACCGCCAGACGCCGGGCGGCGGCGCGCAGCAGCGGGTCGGTGGCGCGGGCGAGGTCGGCGAGCAGGTCGACGGTCGCGTCGGGATCCTCGTCGTAGGCACCGGACACGGCGGCGTCGTCGAGCACCCCGACGGTCGGGCTGACCTGCTGGAGCTCGTCGCCGTGGCGTCGCGACAGGTCGGCGCGGGTCTCGGTGCGCCGGGACTGGTCGCGCAGCAGCTCCTCGACCTCCTTCGGGTCGGTCACCACGCGCGGCGGGGCCCCGGGCGAGCGTCCCGTCTCGGGCGGGGCGCCGCCGGGGCTCAGGCTTTTCCCGGGTTACCGTCCCCGTCGGCGCTCTCGCCCGCCGGCGCGCTCGCCGCCCACAGCTCGGCGACCACGTCCTCGACCGTGCGCGTCGACCCCTCGAGCAGCTGGACCCGCCCGGTGAGCGCGGCGAGGGCGGCGTCGGTGCCCGTGGACTCGGCCGCCGGCGCGAGCCGCCCCGCGAGCGCGACGGAGCGCACCTCGGCCAGCGACGCCGCGACGGCCACGAGGTCGAGCGCCCCGCGCACCGAGGAGCCGAGGCGCAGGTCGGGGTGCTCGCGGGTGGCCCGGGCCGCCCGTACCGCGCGCTCCACGAACCCCGTGTCGACGGGCCCGTGGTCGCGCCGGACGATCGCGGTCTCCTCGTCGGCGCTCTGGTGGGCGAAGCCCACGCGGCACGAGCGGTCGTAGAGCGCCGGCGTGATCCGGCCGGTGCCGACGGCGTCCGACGGGTTCATCGCCGCGACCAGCCGGAAGCTCGGCGCGGCGTCGACAATCCCGAGGCGCGGGACGTGCAGGCGCCGCTCGGAGAGCACGCCCAGCAGCACGTTCAGCGTCTCCTCGGGGACGCGGTTGAGCTCCTCGACGTAGAGCAGCGCGCCGGAGGTCAGCGCGCGGACCAGGGGACCGGGCACGAAGTTCTCGGGCCGGTAGTCCTCGGTGAGCACGCGGGAGGGGTCGTGGTGGCCGACGAGGCGGGCCGGGGAGAGCTCGGCGTTCCCCTCGACCAGTTCGAGACCGACGCCGGCGCCCTCGGCGAGCGCGCGCAGCAGCGTCGTCTTGCCGGTGCCGGGCGGGCCCTCGAGCAGGACGCTGCGCCCGGCGGCCAGCGCCGCGGCGATGACCTCGGACTCGCGCACACGGCCGACGACCTGCGCGCGCGTGGCGTCGATCATGGAACGGACCGGCAGGGAGCCGGCGGTGGGCAGACCGGGGGCGGCCCCGGCGTCGTCGGGGGTCACGCAGCGCAGCGGGGCTGGGCCGTCGTGCTCTCCGGACACCGGGGCCGCGGAACCGTTCGTCACAGGTGGTCGGCTACCTCAGTCGAAGACCACGACGCCGCGGATGTTCTTGCCCGCGTGCATGTCCTCGTAGCCCTGGGCGATCTCGTCGAGCTTGTAGCGCTTGGTCACCAGCTCGTCGAGCTTGAGCTTCCCGGCGTTGTAGAGGTTCAGCATCATGGGGATGTCGGCCTTCGGGTTCGAGGACCCGAACAGCGCGCCCTTGAGGCTCTTCTCGAACAGGGTCAGCTCGCCGATCGGGATCGGCACGCCGATCTCGGTGATGTCGCCGAGGCCGGTGACGACGACCGTGCCCTGCTTGCGGATGGAGGCGAACGCCTCGCCGACGTGCTCGGGCTTGGTGATGCCGATGGTCACGAGCGCGGAGTCGGCACCCTGGCCGTTGGTGAAGCCCTTGGCGATCTCGGTGGCCTCCTCCATCGACTCGACCGCGTGGGTCGCGCCGAGCTCGAGGGCCTTCTCGCGCTTGAAGGCGACCGGGTCGACGGCGATGACGTTGGCCGCGCCGGCGTGCGCCGCGCCCTGGACCGCGTTCGCGCCGATGCCGCCGATGCCCTGGATGATCACGGTGTCGCCGGGCGAGACGCCGGCGGCGTTCACCGCGGTGCCCCAGCCGGTGCCGACCGAGCAGCCGAGCAGGCAGGCGACCTCGAGGTTGGTGTCCTGCCCGACCTTGATCGCCGAGTCGACCGCGACGGTCGAGTACTCGCTGAAGGTCGAGATGCCGCACATCTGGCCGACGTTGGAGCCGTCCTCGAGGTGCAGGCGGGTCGAGTCCTCGGTCCAGCGGGTGCCGGCGAGCAGGCCCGCGCCGAGGTCGCAGAGGTTCGAGTGGCCGGTGGCGCACCAGCGGCACTGCCCGCAGGCCGGGAGGAAGGAGAACAGGACCTTGTCGCCGACCTCGAAGCCCTTGGTGTTCGGGCCGACCGACTCCACGATGCCGCCGCCCTCGTGGCCGCCGGCGAAGGGGTAGGTGCCGACCGGGATGTCACCGGTGGCGATGTGGTCGTCGGAGTGGCACAGACCCGAGGCGACCATCTTCACCCGGATCTCGTCCTGACGCGGGTCGTCCACCTCCACCGTCGCCGTCTCGTACTTGCCCGGGGCCTGACGGACGAGAGATGTCCGGCACGTGATGGACAACGCTGACCACTCCTCGCGTAGCGAAACCGTCGAATGACGAGCGCGACTCTATGTCTGTCCTCACACGTTGGGAAGGGGGTTACCGAACGATCGGTCGGTCGGACGCGCTCCCTGCGCCATGGGCCGCCGGGGGCCGGGGGGTGGGCCCGTAGGATCCGGGCGGTGAGCCTGCACCTGTACGACACCGCACGACGCGAGCTGCGGGAGTTCCGTCCGCAGCACGCCGGCACGGCGTCGATGTACGTGTGTGGGGCCACCGTGCAGGGCGTCCCGCACGTCGGGCACGTCCGCTCGGGTCTCGACTTCGACGTGCTGCGGCGCTGGCTCGCGCACAGCGGGTACGACGTGCTGCTCGTCCGCAACGTCACCGACATCGACGACAAGATCCTGGCGAAGGCAGCGGCCGCCGGTCGTCCATGGTGGGAGTGGGCCGCGACGCACGAGCGCGCCTTCGCCGCGGCGTACGACGCGCTGGGGTGCCTGCCGCCGTCGGTGGAGCCGCGCGCGACCGGCCACATCACCGAGATGGTCGAGCTGATCCAGCGGCTCATCGACCGCGGTCACGCCTACGCCGTGGACGGCGACGTCTACTTCGCGGTGGGCACGTGGCCCTCGTACGGCGAGCTCTCCGGCCAGCGGGTCGAGGAGATGGAGCAGGGCGAGGGCGCGGACCTGCGCGGCAAGCGCGACGCGCGCGACTTCACGCTCTGGAAGGCGGCCAAGCCCGGCGAGCCGGACTGGCCGACGCCGTGGGGGCGTGGCCGTCCCGGCTGGCACCTCGAGTGCTCCGCGATGTCCACGCACTACCTCGGCCCGCGCTTCGACATCCACGGCGGCGGGCTCGACCTCGTCTTCCCGCACCACGAGAACGAGCTGGCCCAGTCCCGCGCCGCCGGCGACGGGTTCGCCGAGTACTGGCTGCACAACGCCTGGGTGACGATGGCCGGGGCGAAGATGTCGAAGTCGCTCGGCAACACGCTGACCATCCCCGCCGTGCTCTCGCGCGTGCGGCCGGTGGAGCTGCGCTACTACCTCGTCGCGCCGCACTACCGCTCGACGCTGGAGTACTCCGAGGACGCGCTGGCCGAGGCCGCCGCCGCGTACCACCGCATCGAGACCTTCGTGCACCGCGTCAACGACCGGGTCGGGGCGGTCCAGGTCGGGCGCATCAGCGACGCGTTCGCCGCCGCGCTCGACGACGACGTGGCCACGCCGGCAGCGCTCGCCGAGGTGCACGAGACCGTCCGCGCCGGCAACGCCGCGCTCGACGCCGGCCGGCGGGACGAGGCGCTCACGGCCGCCGCCGCCGTGCGGGCCATGACCGGGGTCCTCGGCCTCGACCCCGTCGTGTGGGCGGAGTCGTCGGCGGGCGGCGGGACCGGGGACGCGGCCCGCGAGGCGCTGTCGGCGCTGGTCGGGTCGCTGCTGGACCAGCGCACGCGGGCCCGCGCGGAGCGCGATTTCGCCCGCGCCGACGCCCTGCGCGACGAGCTCACCGCCGCCGGCGTCACCGTCGAGGACACCGCCGACGGACCCACCTGGACCCTCAAGGACGGTGCGTAGCCGACGATGGCCGGCAACTCCCGACGCCCCGGCGCCCGGCGCAACCCGGGCTCGAAGAAGGGGCCCACGAAGGGTTCGGGCGGCAAGGGGCGGTCGAGCCTCGAGGGCAAGGGCCCGACCCCGCCCGCCGACAAGCGCCCGAACCACAAGTCGTACCGCGCGGGCGGCGCGGCGGCGGCTCCCCGCAAGCCCGCCGGTGACGACCGGGGTGCGGCGCGCCGTGCCCCCGCCCGTCGCGAGGACCCGGACGGCCCACAGACCGTCCTCGGCCGCAACCCGGTGGTCGAGAGCCTGCGCGCCCACAGCCCCGCCACCGCGCTCTACGTCGCCCAGAACATCGAGATCGACGATCGTGTCCGCGAGGCCATCAAGATGGCTTCCGAGCGCGGCGTCTCGGTGCTCGAGGTCCCGCGCGGCGACGTCGACAAGATGGCCGACGGCGCCGTGCACCAGGGCCTCGCGCTCGCGGTGCCGGCGTTCCAGTACCTCCACCCCGACGACCTGCTCGAGGAGGCCCGCCAGCGCGCCCACCTCGACCGCGTCGAGCCGCTGCTCGTGGCGCTCGACGGGGTGACCGACCCCCGCAACCTCGGCGCCGTCCTGCGCTCGGCCGCGGCGTTCGGGGCCCACGGGGTGCTGCTGCCGCTGCGCCGGTCGGTCGGCGTGACCCCGGTGGCCTGGCGGACCTCCGCCGGCGCCGCCGCCCGCGTGCCCGTGGGCCGCGCGACGAACCTCAGCCGCACCCTGACGGCCTGGCTCGACGACGGCCTCGTCGCCGTCGGGCTGGACGGGGACGCGGCGACGGACATCGACCACCTCGACGACGTCGCCGGCCCCGACGCCGCCCGGGGCCCGCTCGTGGTCGTCGTCGGTTCGGAGGGCAAGGGCCTCTCCCGCCTCGTCGGCGAGACCTGCACGGGCACGGTGTCGATCCCGATGGCGGGCGACGTGGAATCGCTCAACGCCTCCGTCGCGGCCGGCGTCGCCCTGGCGGAGATCGCGCGGCGCCGGCGCGCCTGAGGTTGTCGCAGCGAACGCCCTATCGGCGTGCTCAACTGGATGTTCGCTGCTTCTACGCGCGCGAAGTCCCCGTTGATCACCGAGGGGGCGCCGGGTGGCGCGGGCGCGCCGGGCTCGGCCCCTCGCGGAGATCACCAGCGCACTGTGCACCTGATCGGCGCGACAGAGGTGCCTGACGCGCTCGTGATCTCCGGCGCGCCACCGGCCCCGTTCCGGCGACGGGCGCTCCTCGCCCACCTACCCGAGCGAAGGTGCCCTCCGGTCGGAAACCTCGCCCGGCTCGGACGACGCCGCGGGCCCGGCCGCCGGCGCGTTCCGGCTCGGCACGGCGAGGTCCGTCGACGCCTCGCGGCCGCGCAGGACCCGGGACTCGATCACGTGCCAGCGTCCGGCCTCGTCGCCCGCACGTTCCAGCGCCGCGCCCGAGGCGACGACGCCGCCGTCGACCTCCTTGGCGGCCTCGGTCAGCCGCGCCGCCTCGTTCACCGGGTCGCCGATCACGGTGTACTCGTAGCGTCGCGTGTCGCCGATGTTGCCGGCGACGGCCTCGCCCGCGGAGACGCCGACGCCGGCGGAGATGTCGTCGAGCTCGGCGTCGATGCGCCGCGCGAGCTCGCGGCCCGCGCGCAGGGCGCAGCCGGCGGCGTCGGGGAGCTCGGTGGGGGCGCCGAAGACGGCCAGGGCGGCGTCGCCCTCGAACTTGTTGATCCAGCCGTCGTGCTGCTCGACGACGTCGATGACCACCGCGAAGAACGCGTTGAGCGTCTCGACGACCTCGTGCGGGGGCCTCGTCGCGGCGAGGCGGGTGGAGCCGACGAGGTCGACGAACAGTACCGCGACCTCGCGGACCTCGCCGCCCAGCTCGACGTCGTTCTCGAGCGCGGTGCGGGCGACGTCCTCGCCGACGTGGCGGCCGAAGAGGTCGCGCACGCGCTCCCGCTCGCGCAGGCCGCCGACCATGGTGTTGAAGCCGGCCTGCAGCAGCCCGAGCTCGGTGGTGTCGAAGACGGTGACCTCGGCGTCGTAGTCGCCCTCCTCGACGCGGCGCTGGGCGCGGCGCACGGCGATCACCGGGGCCGCCGTCGAGTTGGCCGTCAGCACGGTGACGAGGAACCCCACGACGAGCGCGACACCGCCGAGCACGAGGACGACGAGGGCGAGCCGGTCGGTCGAGTAGCCGCCGAAGACGAGCGAGGCCGCGGCCGCGAGCAGCACGCCGACCAGGGGGACGGCGGTGCCGAGCGCCCACGACCCCACGGCGCGCAGCGCGACGCCGGGCAGGATGCGGTCGTTCGGGGGCCGGTCGTTGAGCACCCGCGCGACCTCGCGGCGCAGGACGCGCTCGACGAGCCGGGCCGTCACGGCCACCGTGGCGACCCCGCCGAGCGCGACCGTCACGCCCACCGAGAGCCCGAGCCGCGGGCTCGACGGGAGGTTGAGCGCCACGAACAGGGCGAGCGCGGCCGCCCACAGCACCGTCTGGACGGTCGCGAGGCGCAGCGGTCCGCGCAGCACCACGCGTCGCACGCGCTTGCGGTGGCGGCGCACGGCGGCCTCGGTCGCGTCCGGCCCGGGCGCGCGCGGGATGCGCATCCGCGCGTGCCCCCAGATCACCCCGACGAGCACGGCGACGACGAGGTAGCCCGCGAAGGCGATCAGGTTGCGCAGCAGCGCGCCGGGGTCGTCCTCGACGAGCGTGCCGAGCGGCAGCACCCACGCCGCCACGACGAGCACGACGCCGGCGCCGACGACGTTCGGGATGACGACGACGAACACGAGGGCGAGCCGGGTGACGGCGCGCAGGCCGCGGTCCTCGGGTGCGTCGGACGCCCTCGTCGGCGGCGCTGCGGCCATGCGCGGACCCTAGCGTCGGCCCTCGCCCGTTCGGCGCAGCGACCGACGCAGGTCACTCAGCCGGTCGCGAGCGCCGTCCGCGTCACACGCCGCCGTGTCCGCAGCGCCCCGAGCACCCGGCAGACCACGTAGATCACGAAGGCGATCGAGGCGACGAACGGGCTGATGGGCAGCCCGGCGCCGAGCGAGAGCAGGATGCCGCCGATCACGGCGACCTCGGCGAACACGACCGCCAGCACGGTGGCCAGGGTCGGCGAGGCCGTGACCTGCGCGGCGGCCGCACCGGGGGTGATGAGCAGGCACAGGACCAGCAGGGCACCGACGATCTGCACGCCGAGCGCGACCGTGACGCCGAGCAGGACCGCGAACACGATCGACAGCGCGCGCACCGGCACCCCGCGGGCGGCGGCCATGTCCGGGTCGAGGCTCGCGAACAGCAGGGGGCGCCGGACCACGGCGAGCACACCGAGCACCACGACCCCGACGACCGTCAGCGTGAGCACGTCGCCGGTGTCCACCCCGACGATCTGCCCGACGAGCAGGCCGAACTTGTTGGCCGAGCGCCCGGTGTAGAGCGCCTGGAACAGCACGCCGAGCCCGAGCCCGAACGAGAGCAGCACGCCGATCACCGAGTCGCGCTCGCGCTGCGCCCGCCCGAGCGCCCCGAACAGCAGCGCGACGAGCACCGCACCCACCAGGGCGCCCCAGCCGATCGCGTCGGTGCCGAACACCAGCAGCGCCCCGGCGCCGCCGGCGAACGCCAGCTCGGCGGTGCCGTGCACCGAGAACGCCATGCCGCGCCCGACGACGAGCGGGCCGAGCAGCCCGGCGAGCACCGCCAGCACCACGCCCGCGATCAGCGCGTTGCGGACGAAGTCGAGCGCGAGCAGGTCCAGGATCGACGTCGTGGAGGTCACGGCCCGCCCCCGGTGTGCACGAGCCGGTCCTCCGCCCCGACGACGACGATGCGGTCGCGCACGCGGACGACGTCGACGTCGGTGCGGTAGAGCTCCGAGAGCGTCTCCGACGTCATCACCTCGTCGGGCGTGCCGATGCGGAAGCGCCCGTCGACGAGGTAGAGCACGCGGTCGGTGACGGGCAGGACCGGGTTGAGCTCGTGGGTCACGAAGACGATCGCGGTGCCGTGCTCGCGCCGGCGGCGCTCGAGCAGCTCGACGACCGTGCGCTGGCGGGCGAGGTCGAGCGAGTGCAGCGGCTCGTCGGCGAGCAGCAGGTCGGGGTCCCCGACGAGCGCCTGGGCGATCCGCAGCCGCTGCTGCTCGCCCCCCGAGAGCCGCCCGACAGGGGCGTCGGCGAGCTCGAGGGCGTCCACCTGCAGCAGCGCCTCCCGCACCTGGCGGGTCCGTTCGGTCCGCCCGCTCCAGCGCAGGCCGAAGCGGTGCCCGTCGAGGCCGAGACCGACGAGGTCGCGGCCGCGCAGCGGCGTCAGCGGGTCGACGCTCGTCTGCTGCGGGACGTACCCCACGGTGGCGCTGCCGCGCGACGGCGGGCGGCCGTCGACCTCGCACGTGCCCGCCGCGAGCGGCAGCAGCCCCAGCAGGACCGAGAGCAGCGTCGTCTTGCCCGAGCCGTTGGGCCCCAGGACCGTGACGAACTCGCCGGGCGCGACGTCGAGGTCGAGGCCGGTCCACAGCGTCCGGCCCCCGCGGGAGACCTCGGCACCGGCCAGGCGGATCGACGGCGTGGTCGTGCTCACGAACAGGACCTCATGCTCCTCATGCTGGCGCACCCAGCGCGCGGGCGAGCGCGGTGCGCGTCCCGTCCAACCACGTCAGGTAGTCCTGGCCGGCGGGCAGGGTCTCGGTCACGTCGACCACCGGCACGCCCGCGCCGGTGGCGGCGGCGCGGAGCTGCTCGGTGATCGGCGTCTCGGTCTGCGGATTGAACACCAGCGCGTTCACCCCCCGCGTCCCCACCAGGGTGCCGACCTCGGCGACGACGCCGGCGGGCGGGTCGGTCTCGTTCTCGATCGCCTCGCTGAAGGCCTGGGGCGTCGCGTCGGCGACGCCCGCCGTGGCGAGCAGGTAGTGCGCGATCGGCTCGGTGGCGAAGACGCGGGCGTCCGGCCGGGCCTGGCCGATCGCCGCGAGACGGGCCGCCTCGTCGTCGACCCGCGCGGTGAAGGCGGCCCCGCGCTCCCGCAGCGCCCCGGCCTGGGCGGGCTCGAGGGCGCTGAGGCGCTCGACGACCTGGTTCACGACGCCCCTGACCGCGGTCGGGTCGAACCAGACGTGCTCGTTCTCCTCGGCCTGGTCGCCGCGCAGGACGAAGGCCTCGATCGAGCGGGAGCGCAGCTGGGGGTCGCTGTCGAGGGTCTGGGTGACCCACTCGTCGTAGCCGCCGCCGTTGAACACCACCAGGTCCGCGCCGGTGATCGCGGCGGCGTCGGTCGGGGTGCTCTCGTAGGAGTGGGGGTCGGCGGCCGGGTCCTGGATGATCGATCGGACCTCGACGCCCGGCCCGGCGATCGCGCCGACGACCGATCCCCAGACGTTCGTCGTGGCCACCACCTGCAGCGTCCGCCCCTCGGCCGGTGCCGGGGCCGCGGAGTCACCGGACCCCGAGCACCCGGCGACGAGCAGCAGTGCGCCCAGGGCGGCGGCGACGAGACCCGCCGGACGGCGGACGGGGCGGGGAACGGCGGGCACGGGGCGGCTCCTGGGTCGGGGTGGAGGGGTGTCTCGACCGCAAACGATAACGGTTATCGATAGCGATTGACACCGTCGGGTTCGTCTGAGCAGGTCACACCCGTCGCAAACGGACGCCGTTCCGTCGCCCGGAGTGGCCCTAGATCGAAACAGTCGATACCGTCGGGCGGTGGCAGAGGCACTCGAGGGGCGCCGATCGCGGCGCACCGCCACGCTGGCCTCGCTGGCGGCGGAGCTGGGCGTGTCGCGGACGACCGTGTCCAACGCCTACAACCGCCCCGACCAGCTCTCGCCGGCCCTGCGGCGCCGCGTGCTCGACACCGCGCGTCGTCTCGGCTACCCCGGACCGGACCCCGTCGCCCGCTCCCTGCGCACCCGCAAGGCCGGCGCCGTGGGCCTGCTGCTCACCGAGGCCCTGTCGTACGCGTTCCGCGACCCGGTGGCCGTGCAGTTCCTCGAGGGCCTCGCGCTCGCGTGCGAGGACAACGGCTCGGGCCTGCTGCTCGTCCCGGTCAGCCCCGAGGCCGACGACCCCGGCGCCGTCGCCCGCGCCGGTGTCGACGGGTTCGTCGTGTACTCGATGCCCGACGACGACGACAATTTCCACGCCGTGCTGGAGCGCCCGGTGCCGGTGGTCGTGTGCGACCAGCCCACCGCCGTCTCCGACGTCGACCGCGTCGGCATCGACGACCACGCCGCGATGGTCGACATGGCCCGCCACCTCGCGAGCCTCGGCCACCGCCGGGTGGGCGTGCTCTGCATGCGCCTGTCGACCGAGCGCAACGACGGGTTCGCGAGCCCCGAGCGCCAGGAGCGCGCCCGCTACGAGGTGCAGCGACGCCGGCTGGCCGGGCTGCGCGAGGGGTTCGCCGAGTCCGGCGTCGACTGGACGAAGGTGCCCGTCGTCGAGCGCTACGACCACAGCGAGTCCGCCGGCGCGTCCGCGTGCGAGCAGCTGCTGGCCCAGCACGACGTCACCGCCGTCGCCTGCACCTCCGACATCCTCGCGCTCGGCGCGCTCCGGCACGCCCGCGAGGCCGGCCGCGTGGTGCCCGACGAGCTGACCGTGACGGGCTTCGACGGTGTCCCGGCCGCCGAGCGCGCCGAGCTGACGACGATCCGCCAGCCCACCCTGGACAAGGGCCGCGCGGCCGGCGAGCTGCTGCTCGACCGCGGCGACCGCCAGCGTTCCCGCACGCTCCTGCTGCCGACCGAGCTGCTGGCCCGGGCGACGTCGGGGCCGGCGCGGGAGGACTAGATCCCGAGGGCGTCCAGGAAGCCGGCCGCCCAGCGCTCCACGTCGTGCTCCAGGACCTGGTCGTGCAACCGGGTCATGCGGCGCCGGGCCTCGTCGGGGTCCGGACGGGCGGCGGCGACGATCGCGTCGGCGACGCCGTCGAGGTCGTGGGGGTTGACGAGGAACGCGCCGTCGCCCAGCTCGTCGGCGGCGCCCGTGAACTCGGAGAGCACCAGCGCCCCGTCGCCGTCGGCCCGGCAGGCGACGTACTCCTTGGCCACGAGGTTCATGCCGTCGCGGTAGGGCGTCACGAGCATGACGTCGGCGGCGCGGTAGAAGGCCACGAGCTCCTCGCGCGGCGTCGACTGGTGCACGTAGTGCACGACGGGCCGGCCGACCGAGGCGTAGGCGCCGTTGATCCGGCCGACGGTGAGCTCGATGTCGTCGCGCATCTCGGCGTAGTGCTCGACGCGCTCGCGGCTGGGGGTCGCCACCTGGATGAGGACGGTCTCGGCCGGGTCGAGCCGCCCGCTCTCCAGGACCTCGGCGAACGCCTGCAGACGCACGTCGATGCCCTTGGTGTAGTCGAGGCGGTCGACGCCCAGCAGGACCGTGCGGGGGTCGCCGAGCTCGTGGCGCAGGACCTCGGCGCGCTTCGTCGTGTCCGGCTCGCGGGCCATCCCGTCGAGGTGCGCGGAGTCCACGGAGATCGGGTGGGCGGCGACGGTGACGCTGCGCCCGTCGGGTGCGGTGAGCCCGGCGTCGTCGGGCGTCGCCTCGGTGAGGCGGGTGGCGACGCGGCGGAAGTTCTCGGCACCTCCGGCCGTCTGGAACCCGACGACGTCGGCGCCGAGCAGGCCCTCGATCACCGGCCGCCGCCACGGCAGCTGGGCGAACAGCTCCGCGGGCGGGAACGGGATGTGCAGGAAGAAGCCGATGCGCAGGTCGGGGCGCCGCTCGCGCAGCAGCCGCGGGACCAGCTGGAGCTGGTAGTCCTGCACCCAGACCGTCGCCCCCTCCGCGGCGGCCGCGACCGTGGCGTCCGCGAAGCGCTCGTTGACCGTCCGGTAGGCCTCCCACCAGGCGCGGTCGAACCGGGGCGTGGCCACGACGTCGTGGTAGAGCGGCCACAGGGTGGCGTTGGCGAAGCCCTCGTAGTAAGTCGCGACCTCGTCCGCGCTGATCGGTACGGGACGGATCGCCAGGCCGTCGTCGTCGAACGCTTCGGGCTCGGCGTCCGGCCGACCGGGCCAGCCGACCCACGCGCCGCCGCGGGCGCGCAGGGTCGGCTCCAGCGCGGTGACCAGCCCACCCGGGCTGCGGTGCCACGCGCCGTCGGCGTCGAGGTCGAAGGGCAACCGGTTGGCCACCACCAGCAGGTCAGAAGACCCGGGGGCGTCCTCGGCGTGCGTCACGTGCTCGCTCCTCCGCGGTGACTCCGGGCAGCAGACGGCGGGCCAGCCGCTGCAGGGGCCAGCCGATCTGCTCCCCGACCGAGACCCCGGCCGCGAGAGCGAGACCGACCGTCAGGGCCAGCAGGATCGTGACCGCTCCCTGGGCGACGCTGTCGTACGCGAGCTGCGAGAACCCGCGGTACATCGTCAGACCCGGCAGGAGCGGCGTGATCCCGGCGACCACCAGCACCAACGGAGGGGTACCCAGGAGGCGGGGCAGGAGCATCGCGACGAGCCCCAGCGCCGCGGCGGCGAGGGCGGGCGCGACGACCTCGCCGGCCCCGAACAGCCCGAGGATCGAGTTGCCGGCCCACGCGGTCGCCCCGGCCAGCGCCGCCAGCGGCAGCGAGCGCCACGGCGCGTAGGCCGACAGGGCGAACAGCACCCCGGCCGCGGCGGCCGCGATCAGCGACAGCGGGTCCAGCGAAGGCTCCGGCCCGGGCGGGACGACCGCCGCGTACGCGCCCGCGTCCGTGCCGAGGACCGCCCCCACCAGCTTGATGCTGACGACGACGCCGACCAGCAGCCCGGCCGACGCGATCACGACCTCGACGGCCCGGCCGGCGGCGGTCAAGGGGAAGCCGGTGATGGCGTCCTGCACCAGACCGACCAGCGAGAGCCCCGAGAGCAGCACGACGATCCCGGCGGCGATGACGAACGCCGGCGAGTCGTCGAGCATCCCGGACCAGGCCAGGGAGGTCGCGCTGAGCGTCACGATGGCCGCGCCGACCATCTGCTGGAAGAACAGCGGCACCCGGCGCTGGCGCAGCCAGCGCGCTGCGGCCCAGATCACGCCCGTGGCCAGGACCGACAGCACCGCGACCAGCGCGCCGCCGCCGATGAGGAACGCGACCGCCCCCGCGAACAGCGACCGTGCGAGCCCGGCGACGAACCGCGGGTACGGGTGCGGGGCCTGCACGGCGTGCCGCAGCCGGGTGCTCGCCTCCTCCACCGGCAGGGGCTCGTCGGTGTCGACGACCGCGGCGATGAGCTCGTCGATCTCGGTGAGCCGCGTGTAGTCCTGGGTCCGGTAGCGGACGTTGCGCATGGTCGTCACCGGCCCGGCCTCGTTGCCGCGGTGACAGCACATGGTGATCGTCGAGAACGCGATGTCGACGTCGCACGTCGGGAGGCCGTAGGCGCTCGCGATGTTGAGCATCGTGTCGTACGCGACGGCCGCCCCGGCCCCGGTGGCGAGCTGGACCTCGCCGATCCGCAGCGCGAGGTCGAGCACCCGCAGCACGAGCGTGTCGTCGGCGACCTGAGGGCCGGTGACCGCGGGGAGCAGGTTGTCCCGGACGGTCGGGGCGTCGATCGCCCGGCTCAGATCGGGTGCGACGGGGAACTGTCGACGGAGCGAACCGCGGGCTCGCTGGGCCACCCCCACCGGCGGACCTTCCTCTCCCTGCTCGCCGGAGTGCTCGGGCCGTGGACGGGGCACACCGGGAATCTTCATCCAGCACCTGCCCTGACGTGTGGTGGACGACGGTGGTTGTCGGAGCCCGGGCGTGCGCCACGTCCCACCCGATCGCACCTGCCCGGGCCCGCGCCGGGCTCCCCGCGGGCCGGCGGCCTCCACACTGCCAGCGCGCGGCGCGCGGCACAGCGGGATCTCGGGCGGCGGGGGTGCTTCCGGACATCAGGAGCGCGGGCGGCACCTCGTGCGGCCTGTGGAGGTGCGTGGTGCGCTGCTGATCATGGTCGTCGCCGGCGGGCGCCCCCCGCCCCGGCGTGGTGCCCGGGCCGTACGATCGTGCGCACGCCGGCGTAGCTCAATCGGCAGAGCACTCGCCTTGTAAGCGAAAGGTCCGGGGTTCGATTCCCCGCGCCGGCTCCAGGTCAGACCGGGGAGAACGTGGAGCGATGCGGTCCCGGCGCTGAAGTGCCACAGTCGGACACGTGGGCAACCTCATCGGCTTCGCCCTGGTGGCCCTCGTGTTCGTGGTCCTGGGTGCCGGCGTCGTCTCCCACGCGCGTGGCACGTCGGGCGCTGCGTCGCGGGCGGGGAGAGCGGCGGTCGAGGTCGAGTCGCTGTTCTCGCCGGCCAAGAGGCACCAGCTGGAGCAGCAGGAGATCGTGGACACCACACGTGTCGACCAGAGCAACGGCGACGGCAACCCGCTCGACCGGTACACCGATGCTGCGGCGCTGCGCCGACGGTGGAACCGCGACGGCGACTGATCCCGAGAGGTCCGGGTTCGATTCCACGCCCGACCAGCACCTCCGCTGGCACGCTGACCCGATGCGCGAGGGTCGACGCAGCCGCACCGCCGAGTACGTGGCGTTGTTCCGGGCCCTGGAGGACGGACGGCCGGGCCGGTTGTTCGCCGATCCCCTGGCGGCGTCGTTCCTCGATCCGCCGCTGAAGCAGGTCGCGGCGGCCGCTCGGCTGCCCCTCCTGCGCACCCTCGTCCCCTGGGTCATCGACCGGCGCTATCCGGGACCCCGGCCGTCCGCCGTGGCGCGCACCAAGGTCCTCGACGACGCCGTCACCGCGGCCGTCGCCGGCGGCGTCGAGCAGCTGGTGATCCTCGGCGCGGGCTACGACAGCCGCGCCTACCGCCTGCCCGGAGCGGACCGGCTGCGCGTGTTCGAGGTCGACCACCCCGACACGCAGGCGGTCAAGCGCCGCGTCCTGAGGCACCCGCCTCCGCACGTGCGGTTCGTCGCCGTCGACTTCGACCGCGACGACCTGGCCGGCGCGCTGGACGCCGCCGGCTTCCGGTCCGCGCGACCCACCTTCGTCCTCTGGGAAGGCGTCGCCAGCTACCTCTCCCCGGAGGCCGTCGACGCCACCGTGCGCTGGGCCCACGACGCCACCGGGACGGGCAGCGACCTCGCCGTCACCTACGTCCACCGCGGGCTGATCGACGGCACCGTGTCCTTCCCGCACGCCGGACCGTGGGTGGACTCGGTCGCCGCCGCCGGCGAACCGTTCGTGTTCGGCTTCGACCCCGCCGAGCTACCGGCCTACCTGAGCGAGCGCGGCTGGACGCTCCGCGAGGACCTGTCGACCACCGAGGCCCTCACCCGCCACGGCCTGGACCCGTCGGGCGTGCCCGCCTTCTACCGCATCGCCCTCGCGCACCACTGAGCTCACTCGCCCCAGAAGGCGTCCAGGGCGGCCTGGTCGGAGTAGTGACCGCGGCCCTCGACGATGAGCCCGTCCTCGACGCGCAGCAGCTGGCACCCGGTCACGTCGAGACGGCGCCCGCGGTGCTCGGCGGTCGCGTGCTGCACGGCGACGACGAAGCGGTCGCCGGCGCAGACGTCGAGCAGCTCGTTGCGGAAGGTGCCGCCGGAGAGCGGTCCGAGCTTGGCGAGGAAGTCGTCGCGGATCGCGGCCCACCCGCGGTGGGTGCCGGCGACGGGGCTCGTCCCCGGCAGCACCCAGACCGCGTCCTCGGCGAAGCAGGCGGCGACGGCGTCGAGATCGCGGGCGGCGAGGGCGGCGTAGACACGTCGCACGACGTCGACGGCGGCGGGATCTCCCATGGCGAACCCCCGGTGGCGGGACGGATCGGGAGCCATCGTCGTGAGGAGAGAGCCCGCGCGGCAAGGCACGATCCGTGCCGTGACCCTCGACGACGTCCGCGCCGCGATCGACCGCATCGACGACCAGATCGTCGCGCTCCTCGCCCAGCGACAGCGGCAGGTCCACGCGGCGGCGGGGTTCAAGCACGACGACGCGGCCGTGGCGGCCCCCGAACGCCGCCGGGCGCTCATGGCCCGCCTGAACGAACGCGCGGTCGAGGAGGGCGTCGACCCCGAGGTGGTCACGGCGACCTGGACCGCGATGGTCGACGCGTTCGTCGCGCTCGAACTGCGCGACGTCCACGGCCGTCAGGCTCCGGAGTAGCTCACGGTGTCGTCGTCGGGCCCCGACGAGGACCTCCGCGCGCCGGTGCGTTCGGCGCCGATCCCGGCGAGGACCACGGCGACGACCCCGAGCGCGGCGGACGGCGTCGGGACCTGGGCGAGGACGACGAGGCCGACGGCGAGCGCGATGGCCGGTTCGAGGCTCATCAGCGTGCCGAAGGCGGCGGTGGTCAGGCGGCGCAGGGCGAGCAGCTCGAGGCTGAACGGGATCACGGGTAGCAGTAGGGCGATGCCGAGCCCGGCGAGCAGCACCGTCACACCCAGGCCGCCCGACGCCACGCTGTCGAGCAGCCCCGGCCCGGCGACGAGGGCCGCGACGAGCCCGGCGACCGGCATCGACACCGCCAGCCCGGTCACGCCCGTGACCTCGTCGCCGACGCGCTGGGTCAGCAGGATGTAGCCGGCCCAACAGGCCGCGGCGGCGAGGGCGAAGCCGACGCCGGCGGGGTCGAGGTCGCCGGCCCACGGGTGGGTGAGCAGGACGACGCCGACCGCGGCGAGCAGGGCCCAGCCCCGCGCCCTCCCGCGCCCGCGCACGAGCGCGACCCCGAGCGGCCCGAGGAACTCCAGCGCGCTGGCCGTGCCGAGCGGGATGCGGGCGAGCGCCTCGGTGAACAGGATCGTCAGCCCGGCGGTCACGACGCCGAGCCCCACGCAGGCGGCCAGGCTCCGGCGCGTGAACGCCGAGGGCCGCGGGCGCACGATCAGCACCAGCAGCACGCCCGCCCAGAGGAGCCGCAGCGCGGCCGTCCCCGTCGACCCGATCGCGTCGAACAGCCACACCGAGCTCGCGAGCCCGACCTGGACGCAGAGCATCGATCCCGTCGCCATCGCCACCCCGGCGCGCGCGGCGGGCAGGCGGGCGGGGGAGAGCGTCGATGCCGTCACGGCGGCCAGTGAAGGCGAGCGCCACCGTTCGCGTCCACGTGGGATTCGTGCACAGATCGTCCGTCGATCGCGGATGATGGGTTGGTGGACACCCGGCGCCTGCCCCACCTCGTCGAGTTCGCCCGGCACGGCTCGATGCGGGTCGTGGCCGACGTGCTGGGGACGAGCACGTCGGTGGTCTCCCAGCAGATCGCGGCGCTGGCCCGCGAGGTGGGCACGGCGCTCGTCGAACCGGACGGGCGCCGGTCGCGGCTCACCCCCGCCGGGCGGCGCCTCGCCGATCACGCCCGCACGATCCTGGCCGACGTCGAGACCGCGCGGCTCGACCTCGACCCGGACGCCGAGCCGCGCGGGACCGTGCGCGTGGCGGGGTTCGCGACCGCGATCCGCCGCGCGTTGCTGCCGACCGTCGAGGCGCTGGCCCGCACCCACCCGCAGGTGCACCTGACGATCCGGGAGTACGAGCCGGCCGAGGCCCACGCGATGCTCGTCGCCGACCAGATCGACCTCGCGCTGACCTACGACTACGACCTGGCGCCCGCCGTGCTCGACCCCGACCTGACGGCGACGTCGTTGTGGTCGACGTCGTGGGGCCTCGCGGTCCCGTCCGCGGAGGTCGCGCCCGAGGGCTACGAGGACGCCCTGTCCGTCGTCGACGCCTTCCGCGGTCACGACTGGATCGGCAACTCCCGCAACCAGGCCGACGAGCAGGTGCTGCGCACCCTCGCGTCGATGGCCGGGTTCCACCGCCACATGACGCACGAGGCGGACAGCCTCGAGCTGGTCGAGGACCTCGTGCTCGCCGGGCTCGGCGTCGGGCTCCTGCCCGCGGACCGCGCCGTGCGTCCGGGCATCTCGGTCGTCCCGCTGGCCTCGCCCGGCGTGCGCATGCGGGCGTACGCGGTGACCCGGCGCGGGCCGAGCGCGTGGCCGCCTCTGACGCTCGTACTCGGGCAGGTCGCGGCGAGCTGGATCCGGACCCCGTGACCGAGCCACCCGGGCGTGCCCACATCTCGCCTGGTCAGGGAGTACTGCCACCCACTCGGTGGACGTCGCGGTGGATCCGCTAACGGGGTCGCCGGGACACTCGACGTCCCTGGCGACGACCGAGACCTCCGCGGGGAGAGATTCAGATGATCGCCCAGACCCAGACCGCCGACATCGCCACCCTCGACGTGGCGGACCTGCCGGGCACGATCGTCGTCCCGCAGCCGCGGGCCGCCGCGCCGGTGGCGCCGGTGCCGACCACGGTCCCGGCGCCGGCCGATGACCACGTCGAACTGCTCGCCGCCGAGCTCCTCTCCTCGGCCGCCGTCGTGAACTGGGTCGGCCGGCTGACGCTGCTGCTCGCGCTGGGCCTCGTCGCCTGGCTGACGCTCCTGCCCTGACACACATGATCGCCCCGGGTGCTCCGTGGACCCGGTGGCATCGGGTCCGGGGTGCACCCGGAGCGATCATGGGTCCCCGGAGATCAACGGGGACTTTGCGCGCCTAGAAGCAGCGAACAGCGCGTTCGCTGCAACACCGGGGCGCTGCGACACCCGGCGCGCCCCTACGGCGTGATGACCACCTTCAGCGCCAGGTTCGCGGCGGCGTTGGCGAACACGTCGTAGGCCTCGTCGATCTGGCCGAACGTGAACCGGTGCGTGCCCATCTTCTCGGCCGGGATCCGACCGGACGCGACCATCTTCAGCAGCGTCGGGATGGAGACGGTGTCGACGAGGCCCATGGTCAGGCTGACGTTCGAGATCCACATGTCCTGCATCGGCAGCTCGACCGGGGTGCCGTGGACGCCGATGTTGGCGATCGTGCCGCCGGGACGGACCAGCGACGCCGCGGTCAGCAGGGTCTCCGGGTAGCCGACGGCCTCGATGGCCACGTCGACCCCGAGCCCGTCGGTCAGCGAGACCACGTCGCTGACGGTCCCCGGCCCGACCTCGACGGTGTCGGTGGCGCCGAACTCGGTCGCCTTCTCCAGGCGGAACTTGTTCGAGTCGATCGCGATGACCTTCGACGCGCCCCACAGGCCCGTCGTCAGCACGGCGGACAGGCCGACGGCCCCGGCGCCGACGACGGCGACGGTGTGGCCCGGCCGGACGCCGCCGGCGAGCACGCCGACCTCGTAGCCCGTGGGCAGCGAGTCGGCCAGGAAGATCGCCTGCTCGTCGGTGACCTCGGGCGGGACGGCGTAGAGCGACGTGTCGGCGTAGGGGACGCGAACGAGCTCGGCCTGGGTGCCGTCGATGAGGTGGCCGAAGATCCACCCGATGCCGCCGACCGTCTGGCAGTGGGACGGGATGCCGCGCTGGCAGTACTCGCAGCGCCCGCACTTGGTGATCGCCGGGACGAGGACGCGGTCGCCGACCGAGAAGCCGCGTACGGCGTCGCCGACCGCGGTGACCGTGCCGACCGCCTCGTGGCCGAGGATGCGGCCGTCGGTCACGGCGGCCACGTCGCCCTGCAGGATGTGCAGGTCGGTGCCGCAGATGGTGGTGGTGTCGACCTTGACCACGACGTCGGTCGGCTCCTGGACCGTCGCGTCCGGGACGTCCTCCCAGGCCTTGCTGCCGGGGCCGTGGTACACCAGTGCCTTCATCCTGTGCCTCCGTCGGTTCGCTCCCGCGGTGGCCCGGCTGCTCCCCCGCGAGCCACCGTGCTCCGACGCTAGTGGCGTGGCGCACACCTGCCTGTCCCATCCTGGGACGTCCCGGTGACGCCGACGACGGGTCCCGACGATCACTGACCCGGTACCGGGACAGGTGCGCCTCCGGCGCTCGTGAGCACTTCGGAGTGCCGGAGCACTCCGAAGTGCTCACATGCGCGCAGCGCACCTACGCGATGTAGCTGATCCCGAACGCGTCGATCTTGCGGTACAGCGACGAGCGGGCGATGCCCAGCATGGCGGCGGCCTGGTAGCGGTTGCCGCGGGCCTCGTAGAGCGCCTGGATGATCGCGTCGGCCTGCGCGGTCTCCAGCATCGTCAGCCGCGGCGCCCGGCTCGTGAAGCAGAGGGCGGGCAGGTCGGGGGCCTGGACGACGCCGACCGGCTTGCGCGCCACGACGTAGCGCAGCACGTCCTCGAGCTCGTTGATGTTGCCCGGCCACGCGTAGCCCTCGAGCACACGGATGACCTGGTGCGACAGCCGCAGCGAGCGCCCGCCCGACAGCGAGTGCAGCACCTTGAGCGCGAGGTCGGCGAGCTCGTCGGTGCGGTGGCGCAGCGCGGGGATGCGGACGGTCTCGTGGAAGTGGCGCAGGAGCAGGCCGTAGGGGCGCCCGGCGTCGACCGCGGTGGTGTCGAGGCACGCGACGACCACGACGTCGCCGGCGTGGGCGAGCAGCAGGCGCAGGGCCTCGTCGAGGCGCCGGGCGGCCAGCGGGGCGACCGCCTGCAGCCCGCGGAGCACGACGAGGTGGGGGCGTCCCGACGGGCGCCGCAGCAGGCGGGCGAGCGGGGCGGCGGCGCCGTCGTCGCCCTCGGCGGTGTCGACGTCGACGACGGTCACCGCGCCGTCGCGGTGCAGCCGGCCGAACTGCTCGACGGCCAGCGTCCGCTTGCCGACCCCGGCCTCGCCGACGAGCACCTGGTGGCGCCGCTGCCCGAGGTTCGCGGCGAGCTCCTGGCGGGCGCGCAGCGAGGGGGTGAGCAGGTCGCGGTTGGCGCGGACCCGGGCCTCGGCGTGCTCGTGGTCGGCGGCGGCCCCCCGCAGCGAGGCGGCGAAGTCGCGCCGCGCGGTGGGCGCGACGTGCGAGCCCTGACGGCGCCGCGCCTCGGCCTCGCGGCGGGCGACGTCGTCGACGGCGGGCCCGGCACCGACGGCGCAGCCGACCAGCCGGCCGTCGTGGCGGATCTCCCGCACCGCGATCTCCGCGCCGGTGCCCGACGGGAGGTCGACGAGGTAGGGCTCCGCGGGGTGCTCGAGCGCCAGACCCGCGAGCGCGACGTCGGCCAGCGCCTGCTGGTCGGCGGGCGGCAGGCGCCGTGCCCCGGCCCCGAGCACGACGTCCTCGCCGTCGGTGGCCACCACCCACGCCGCACCGTCCGCGGCGCTCGCGGCCAGGGCGTCGTGCACGGCGAGGATCCGGCCCCGGCGCCCGGCGCCGTCCCGGTCGGCGATCTCGGCGGCCAGCATCCGCACGAACGGCAGGTCGCGCCCGGCCCCGTCGGCGGCGTGGCGGACCACGACGACCGCGAGATCCCCGGCCTCGTCACCCCGCGCGACCGGCGCCGCGGCGGCGGCCAGGACGGCGAGCTCGGGGTGCAGGTGCTCCGGGCCCTCGACGGCGAGCGCCCGCCCCTCGTGCAGCGCGAGCGTCGCCGCCGTCGTGCCGACGACGTCCTCGGCGTGCCGGTACCCCGGCGCGAGACAGACCGCGTCGAGGATCTCGGCGAGGGCCGGGTCGGTGTCGCGGCGCAGGCGCACGACGCCGTCGCGGTCGACGACCAGCACCGAGGCGTCCAGCTCGGGATGACGCCCGGGCACGCCGTCGAGGACCCGCGCCGCCGCGGCGGTCGAGGCCACGCCGTCGAGGCCCGCGAAGCTCGCACCCAGCCGCGTGGTGTCGATCCCCGCGGCGCGGGCGCGCTCCCACGAGGCGAGCACCTCGGGGCGCACGTCCCCGGGCTCGACGGCGTCGCGGCCGTGCCGCAGGTAGCGCCGCCGGGCGGCGTCCACCGCGCGCGTGGGGGCCACGTCCGGTGACGCTAGACCGACCGGCGGGCCCGGGACAGGCCCGTGCGGGCGGTGTCGATCAGGCGCTCAGGACCGCAGGGTGTCGCTGGGCGAGCAGCCGTAGCGCCGGCGGTAGGTCACCGAGAAGCGGCCGGGGTGGGTGAAGTGCCAGCGCGCGGCGACGTCGGCGACGGTCGTCGTCCGCGGGTCGGCGGCACGCAGCTCCTCGTGGGCCCGGCCGAGCCGGATCTCGCGCAGGTGACCCAGCGGTGTCGTGCCCCGCCAGCGGCGGAAGGCCATCTGGAGCCCGCGGACACCCAGGCCCGCCACCTCCGCGACGTCGGCGACGTCGACGTCCTCGGCCGCGTGCTCCTCCAGGTGGGCGACGGCGCGGCGCAGCGTGGCGGGCTCGGGAGCGTGCGCCACCGGGCCGTGCTCGGCGGCCGGCCCGAGCTCGGCGAGCACCTCCTCGGCCGTGGCGCCGACGGTCGTCCCCTGCCGGTCCGCGCGCTCGAGCAGGGTGTCGAAGGCGACGTCCGTGGCGACCTGGTCCCGCCGCGCGAGCAGGGCGCGGGCCGCGACGACCGCATCGTGGGCGCGGGTCGCGGTCTCCCAGGCGCCGTGCTGCGGGTCCGCGAGGCGTGCCGCGAGCAGCCGGTACGCGTGGCGCGCGACCTCGGTGGCGACCGCGCGCGCGGCGGGGTCGAACGCCCGGGCCGCGCTGGCCGCGAGCGCGAGCGTCGCCCCGCCCCCGCCCACCGGCACCGTGAGCACCGACCTCGCGGCCTCGTGCCCCTCGCGGCTGCCGGACAGCCCCGGCCAGCGCCGGTCGGTGGCGACGTCGTCGACCACGACGGTGTGGCCCGACCGGCTCGAGGCCGCGCGGGGCCCCTGCGCGATCGCCTCGACGACCGGGGAGGCGAGCTCGCCGGCGCTCGCGGTGACGGTCGTCCCGCCGCGCACGGGGACCGCGATCTCGGCGAAGCACGCCGACGCGGTGACGCGCAACGCCCGCCGGCACAGGAGAGTGAGCTCGGCGACGGGGACCTCACCGGCGGTGTGGCGCGGCTCCGAGCGTGCGGTCTGCTCGCGGCCCCGACGGGTCTCCGGCGCCGTCTCGTGCGGTCCGGCCAGCGCGAGCGAGCCGTCCTGGTGCCCGGCCGCGGCGCCACGCGGGAACGCGGGGCGCTCCGGTCCCATGGCAGCACCTGCCTCTCGACGATCGGACTCCGCCGTCCGGGGTGCGACCCACCCCTCCGGGAGGCCGCGCGCGGCCGGCGGAGCGGCTGGGGAGTCAACCGACGAGGCCACGATCCTAACGCGCGGGGATCCCGGCCCCGGACGCGACGGAGCGCGACACGGCCCGCGAGGACCTGGTCGGGTGGTGTGCGTCGGGTGGGGACCACGACCGCGCCGATACGCTGCGGGCATGCCGATCGGGACGGCCGCCGACGACGGCGTCGCACGCGTGCGCCGGGCCGGCTGGCTGGTGACCGGGGCGGCGCTCGTCGTCGCGGCGGCGACGCTGGTGGTGATCGGGCTCGTCCCCCCGGGGCCGGGGCGTACGGCGAGCGTCGTCGTGGCCGTCGTGCTGGCCTTCGTCCTGGCCGCGTGGCGTGCCGTGCGGGCCCGGCGCGACACGACCGGCGTCGACGGTCTGCGGCCGATCTCGAGCTGGCTCGCGGCCTTCGCGTGGGCGGTGACGGTGTTCTCGGCGCTCGTCGCCCTCGCCGATCCCACCCACGGCGGTCGGGCCGTGGTGGCCGGGCTGCTCGCGGGCTGCCTGCTGGTGCTCGTCGGACGCGCGGGGGAGCACGTCGGCACCCGGTCGTGAGGTCGGGGTGAGGGGCGCGCAGCGCCCTGACCTGCGGTGGCCGTGCCGTCGCGTCGGTGTCACCCTGGGACGACCATGACCGACGCGCCCACCGACGCCGCCGACGACGAGGCCGGTGCCGACGAGAAGGTCGACGGGCGCGCGGCGCGCTGGGCGGGCCACCGCGAGGCCCGCCGTCTCGAGCTCGTCGACGCCGCGGTGGCGGCGATCGCCGAGCACGGCCCCGAGGTCACCACCGAGCAGATCGCCGAGCGGGCCGGGGTGTCGCGGCCCGGTCTCTACCGGCACTTCGACGGCCGCGACGACCTGCAGAGCGCGATCGCCGCACGTTCGGTGGAGCGGCTGGTCGCCGAGCTCGAGCCGGTGTGGCGGCCGTCCGGGCGGCCCTTCGACATGCTGGCGCGGGCCCTGCGGGCGCACCTGGGGTGGCTCGAGGCCAACGCGAACGTCTACCGCTACCTCAAGCGGACCTCGTTCGGCACCGGCGGGGAGTCGGCGACGACCAACGTGCGCGCCACCGTCGCCTCCCACGTCGCCGGGATGCTCGTCGACGGCTCCCTCGGTGCGGAGATCGCGCCGCCGGTGGCGCACCCGCTGGCGTTCGGGCTCGTGGGGATGGTCGACTCGGCGAGCGCGCACTGGCTCGACGAGCCGCACGGAGCCACCCGCGACGCGCTCGCGACCCAGCTCACGGAGTCCTGCTGGGCGGTCATCCGGGCCACGGTGGGGCCGGCGGTGGGGACGTAGGCCGGACGCGGCCGTGACGGAGTCGTGATCGGCGCGACGGGACCCCCGACCGGGTGAGCCGTGGGGATGCGCGACGATGGAGGCCCCGCCGGAGAGAGGATCCGACGCATGGCGATGCGCCGCTCGTTCCCCACCGTCCTGTCCGACCGGCTGCCCGAGACACGCGACTTCTACGTCGCGCTGCTCGGCTTCGAGGTCGCCTTCGACAGCGACTGGTACGTGGCGCTGACCCGCACCGACGGCGACGAGGTGCACGAGCTCGCGATCTGGGCCGTGGGGCACGAGCTGGTGCCGCCGCCGTACCGGGCGGACCCGGCCGGGGTGATCCTGACCTTCCTGGTCGACGACGTCGACACCGTGCACGCCGAGGCGCGGCGCCAGCGTCTGCCGCTCGTCGCGCCGCCGCGTGACCTGTTCCACGGCCGGCGCCAGATGCTCGTCACCGATCCCAACGGCATGCTCGTCGAGATCTCCAGCCCGAGCACGCCGTCGCCGGCGTTCGCCGCCGAGCTCGGGCGTCGCGGCCGGGCCCCGGAGACCACCGGGTGACCGATCCCTCCGAGCCCGCCGCGCCCGACGGGCGGGATCGTGGGGCCAACCCGTTCACCGAGCTGCTCGGTGGCCCGGGCCAGGCGGTCGACGCATCGGTGCCCGGCGTGGTGTTCGTCGTCGTCTGGCTGGTCACCGACGCCCTGGCCTGGGCCCAGCCGATCCTGGCCGGGGGCGTCGCGGCCGTCGTCGTGGCCGGCGGGGTCGCGCTCTGGCGGTGGCGCCGGGGCGAGCGGCCGCGGGCCGTGGCCGTCGGTCTGCTGCTGGCGGTCGGCGCGGCGCTGCTCGCGCTCTACACCGGGCGCGCGCAGGACTTCTTCCTCCCGCGGATCATCGCCAACGCCGGCAGCCTCGCGGCCTGGCTCGTCTCGATCGCGATCCGCTGGCCCCTGCTCGGGCTCGTCGTCGGCGCCCTCACGGGGCGTCCCACGCTCTGGCGGCGGGATCCGGACCTCGTGCGCGGGTACTGCCGGGCGAGCTGGGTGTGGGTGGCGCAGTACGCGGTGCGGGTCGTGGTCTTCACCGGCCTGTGGGCCGCCCACCAGGTGGTGGCGCTGGGCATCGCCCAGGTGGTGCTGACGTGGCCGCTCGTCGTGGTGTGCATCGCGGCGTCCTGGCCGCTCGTGCGTTCCGCCCTGCCTCCCGGGCACCCTGGTCCGCGGCACCCCGTCGTGCCCGCGTCCCGACCCGGGCCCTGACCGCCGTCACCCCCGTCCGGAGCAGCGTCTGGGCCGGACGGTGGAGACACAACTCGTCCCAGGGTGAAGGCCCTCACCGCCGGGCAACGAGGCACGATGGGCGGGCGTCGTCCGTTGTGGTCGGCGGGGGCGTCGAAACACCGTGGACGCCTCCGCCGACACACCAGACGGCGTTCCGTCGTGCCCGCCAGCCAGCCAGCCCGCCCGCCCCCGATCCGCGCCTCCCGGGAGCCATGTCACCCGCGAACCCCGAAGAGAAGTCCGAGAAAGCCACCGGCATCGGCCTGACCTTCCCGCAGATCATCGCCAGTGCGCTGGCCGCCGCGACCGCGGCGATCCTCGGGTCGTTCATGGGCGTGCTCGGCACGATCGGCGGTGCGGCCGTCGCGTCGATCATCAGTACGGTCGGCTCGGCGCTGTACCAGAAGTCGCTCGAGGTCACCCGCGACCGGGTGAAGGAGCGCCTGGTCGTCGCCGGCCCCGGCGGCACGAAGGTGGCGAACGCCGTCGGCCGCGTCACCGGAGTGGCCCCGGGCGCCGCGCCGGGCCGCCCGGGCGTCCCGCCGCAGGGCCAGCCCCGGCCGGGGGTGCCGGGCCGACCGCCGGCCCCCGGTGCTCCCGGAGTCCCCGCCACCCGGGCCCAGCCGACCCGCGTCGCCGGGCCGCCCACGCCCGGACCCGGCGTCCCCGTCCCGCCGGGCCACCAGCAGCAGCGTCCCGGCACGCCCCCCGGTGACCCGACCCGGCGCGTCCCCGGCCCGGTCGGCCCGCCGTCCGGACGCCCGGCGGACGGCCGGGTCGCCCTGCGCGCCGACGGCCTCGCCGACCCGACCCGCGTCCACCCGCGGGCGACGCCGCCGCCTCCGCAGGACACCGCGGCGCGTCCCACGGCCTTCATCCCGCAGAGCCGGCAGACGGGCACGCCGCCCGGCGGTGGCCCGACGCAGATGATGGGTCCCGGGGGACCGGGCGGCCCGCCGCCCGGCGACGCCGTCACCCAGGTGGCCCCGCTCGAGCCGGAGCCCTCCGGGCCCCGCCGGTTCAGCCTCGCGGGCCTCGCGGCCGGCCTGAAGGGCCTGGGCTGGAAGACCTGGGTGACGCTCGGCGGCGTCGCCGCGAGCATCTTCGTCATCGCCCTGCTCGCGTCGTTCGGCGTCGAGACCGCGGCCGGCCACCCGCTGTCCGGCGGCGCGAGCGGCACGTCGGTCGGCAGCATCTTCGGTCAGCAGACCGACACCAGCGAGGCCACCACGACGCCGTCCGACTCGTCGTCCACCGACGAGACGTCCGCGACGACGTCGTCGCGGCAGCAGGACGACCAGAACGGCACCGACACCCAGCAGCCCGGCTCCGGCAACGACGGCGGCGGCACCACGACGTCGCGGTCGACGCAGTCGTCGCAGAGCGGTCTGGTGCCCAACCTCCTGCCGCGCGGCGGCAGCGGCTCCGGGGGTGCGTCCACCAACGGCTGAGATCCCGCCGTGCCATCCACCGACGGCCGGGCGGACGCCTTAGCGTTCGTCCGGCCGTCGGCGTGCGCGGCGGCTCCGAGGGTCCCGGGGGGTGTGCGGATGGGTCGGCGCGGCGTGCTCGTGCTGCTCCTCGTGCTGGCGGCCTCGACGGTCCTGGCCGCTCCGGCCTCGGCCGACACCCCCGCGGACCTGGCGCAGGTGAAGCAGCGGCTCGACGCGCTCGCCGAGCAGCGGGGCGCCCCGTCCGCGGTCAGCGCCTGGTGGGTGGACACGACGACCCGGACGGTCGTCCTCGCGCTCAACGCGTCGCCGCGCGACGGCCACGACGCCGACTACGTGCGCGCCGCCCGCGACACGGACCCCGCGGTGCGGGTGGTCGGCGGTGTCGCCGCCCCGGCCCCGCGGGCCGACCCGCCCGTCTACGACCTCGTCGGCGGCGACGCGATCCGTCTCAACGGGACCCGGTGCTCGATCGCGTTCTCCGCGACGGCCGTCACCGGGGAGCCCCGCGTGATCACGGCCGGGCACTGCACCAACCGCGGCGGCGACGTGCGGGGCGCCAACAACGCCCCCCTCGGGGCGGTGCGCTCGTCGGTCTTCGACCGCACGGGCGACTGGGGCGTCGTCGACGCGGGCCCGGGCTGGCGGGCCACCCCCTCGGTCGCGGCGGAGGGCTCCACCACCCGGTCGATCACCGGCACGGCGACCGCCACCGTCGGGGCGCCGGTCTGCCGCTCGGGATCGACCACGGGCTGGCGCTGCGGCACGGTCACCGCCGTCGACGTCACCGCCAACTACGCCGCGGGCCCCGTCGAGGGTCTCGTGCTCACCACCGCGTGCAGCGAGGGCGGCGACTCCGGCGGCCCGTTCGTGTCCGGGAGCTCGGCGCTCGGCCTGCTCTCCGGCGGCACGGGCGACTGCACCGCCCCGGGCGGCACGAGCCTCTACCAGCCGATCGACGAGGTCCTGCGCACCGAGAACCTGCGGCTGGTGCCTGACGGCATGTGAGCACTTCCGCGTGCTGGAGCACTCCGAAGTGCTCACATGCGCCGCAGGCGCACCCGCAGGGCCCGGGCGGCGGCTTCGGGGTCGTCGGCGTCGGTGATCGCGCGGACGACGACGACGCGGGTGGCGCCGGCCGCGAGGACCTCGTCGAGGCGGTCGTGGTCGATGCCGCCGATCGCGAACCAGGGGCGGGCGGTGCCCGCGGCGGCGGTCGCGCGGACCAGGTCGAGGCCCGGCGCAGGTCGGCCCGGCTTGGTCGGCGTGGGCCAGCACGGGCCGGTGCAGAAGTAGTCGGCGCCCACCTCGACCGCCCCCGCGGCCGCCTGGGTCTCGTCGTGGGTCGAGCGCCCGATGAGCACGTCGTCGCCGACGACGCGGCGGGCCCACGGCACCGGGAGGTCGTCCTGGCCGAGGTGCAGCACGTCGGCGTCGGCGGCCAGCGCGAGGTCGGCCCGGTCGTTGACGGCGAACAGCGCCCCGTGACGGCGCGCGGCCTGCGCGAGGATCTCCAGGGCGGCGAGCTCCTGGCGCGCCTCGAGCCCTTTCTCGCGCAGCTGGATGACGTCCACCCCGCCGCGCAGGGCGGCGTCGGCGAAGTCGGCGAGGTCGCCGCGGTCGGCGCGCGCGTCGGTGCACAGGTAGAGCCGGGCGTCCTGCAGGCGGGTCCGGCGGTCGATGCGCGTGGGGCTCGGTGCACTCACCGTCACGACGCTAGCGCGTAGCGTCGGACGCCGTGTCGGACCGGCTGGTCGTGGTGGGCGCGGGCGCGGTGGGCTCCGCGGTCGCGTGGGCGGCGGCGCGCGAGCGGCTCGCCGGGGAGGTCGTGCTCGTCGACCCCGACCCGGGGTCGGGGGCCTCGCGGGTGGCCGGGGGCATGCTCGCGCCGATCAGCGAGGCCTGGCCCGGCGAGCGTGAGGTCCTCGAGCTGGGCGCGGCGTCGCTCGAGCGGTGGCCGGGGTTCGCCGCGGCGGTGGCGTCCGACGCGGATCTCCCGGTGGGGCTGCGTCGCGAGGGCACGCTGCAGGTCGCCGTCGACTCCGCCGACGTCGCCGACCTCGACCGCGTCGCCGAGCACCTGCGGGCGTGGGGCCGGCCGGTGGAGCGCCTCACCGGCCGCGAGCTCCGGCGTCGCGAGCCCGCGCTCGGTCCGGGGGTACGAGCCGGGCTGGCCGTGCCCGACGACCTCGCGGTCGACAACCGCGTCCTGCTCGACGCGCTGACCGCGGCGTGCCGGGCCCGGGGCGTCGTCGTCGATCGCCGCCGGGTCGACCGCGTGGTCGACGACGGGGTGCGGGTGACGGGGGTCGCCCTGGAAGGCGTGGAGCTGGCGGCCGACCGGGTCGTGATCGCGGCGGGCGCCTGGTCCGGGGCGCTGCACCCCGTCCTCGACGGCCGGGTGCGCCCGGTGAAGGGGGAGATCCTGCGGGTGCGGGCGCGGCGCTCGTCGCTGCCGCCGCCGTCGCAGACCGTGCGGGCGTCGGTGAGCGGGCGGCCGGTGTACGCCGTGCCGCGCGACGGCGGCCGGCTGGTGGTCGGCGCGACCCAGTACGAGGCCGGCTTCGACCCGGACGTGCTGGTCGGCGGGGTGCGCGACCTCATCGGCGACGTCGAGCGCGTCCTGCCCGGGGTCGCCGACTACGCGCTCGACGAGTCCGCCGCGTCCTTCCGGCCGGGCACCGACGACAACCTCCCGGTGTTCGGGTCCGTCGGCCCGTCGGGGCTCTTCGCGGCGACCGGGCACGGGCGCAACGGGATGCTGCTGGTGGCGGTGACCGTCGACGCGCTGACCGCGGCCCTGCGGGGTGACCCGCTGCCCGACGCGGCACGGGCGGCGGCCGCCGACCGATCGACGGTCGCTCCCGGCTGACGTCCCCGCGTACGGTGGGAACCGGACACCACGGGAGCCCGGGAGGGCTGAGAGGGGGCCGTTCGGGCCCCGACCGTCGAACCTGATCCGGGTCATGCCGGCGCAGGGAGGGGAGGCGCGGAGGATGACCACCGTCTGGCTCAACGACGAGTCCCGCGACGTCGGGACGGGCACGACGGTCGCCGCCCTCATGGCCGAGCACGGGGTGCCCGAGCGCGGCGTCGCGGTGGCCGTCGACGGCACCGTCGTCCCGCGCGCCGCCTGGGCGACCGTGCAGCTGATCGAGGGCACCCGGGTCGAGGTGCTCACCGCGGTGCAGGGGGGCTGATCCGATGGATCCGCTGGTGATCGGTGGTCGCAAGTTCTCGTCGCGCCTGGTCATGGGGACCGGGGGAGCCTCCGGGCTGGCGGTGCTCGAGCGCGCGCTCGTCGCCTCGGGCACCGAGCTGACGACCGTCGCGATGCGTCGCCTCGACGCCGGCGGCGGACCGGGCGTGCTCGCGCTGCTCGAGCGTCTCGGCATCGAAGCGCTGCCCAACACCGCGGGCTGCCGCACCGCGGCCGAGGCCGTGCACACCGCCCGGATGGCCCGCGAGGCGCTGGGGACCGACCTGGTGAAGCTCGAGGTCATCGCCGACGAGCGCACGCTGCTGCCCGACCCGATCGAGCTGCTCGACGCCGCGGAGCAGCTCGTCGACGACGGCTTCACCGTGCTGCCCTACACCAACGACGACCCCGTGCTCGCGGCGAAGCTCGCCGACGCCGGGTGCGCCGCGGTCATGCCGCTCGGGGCGCCGATCGGCACCGGTCTGGGCATCCGCAACCCGCACAACATCGAGATGATCACGTCGGCGGCGACCGTGCCGGTGGTGCTCGACGCCGGGATCGGGACGGCGTCGGAAGCCGCGCAGGCGATGGAGCTGGGGTGCGACGCGGTCCTGCTCGCGACCGCCGTCACCCGTGCCTCCGACCCCGAGATGATGGCGACGGCCATGCGCCTGGGCGTCGAGGCCGGGCGCGCGGCCTACGGCGCGGGCCGCATCCCCCGCCGCTGGTGGGCGCAGGCGTCGAGCCCGCACGTGGACTAGCGAGGTTGTCAGCGAAGTGCCGTCACGGACACTCAGCGTCCGTATCGGTACTTCGATCACTCGCGATCGGCGAGCCCCGCCACCGCGAGGCGCCCGGCCGCGTGCATCGGCTCGGTGGAGCGCAGGGCGCGGCACAGGACGAAGGCCCCCTCGAGCGCGCTGAGGATGCCGAGCGCGCGGTCGCGGTCACCGTCGAGGCGTTCGGTGAGGGCGTCGGTCCACGCCGTGAAGACCTCGGCGGTCGCCTGCCGCAGGACCTCGTCCGTGCTCGCGACCTCGAGCGCGACGGTCGCGATGGGGCAGGCGTCGGCGTAGTCGGTGGCCTCGAGGGTCTCCGCGGCGCCGGCGAAGACGGCGCGGACGGACGCGACCGTGCTCGCCTCCGCGTCGTACGCCGCGGTGACGAGCGCCTGGAAGAACGCCCCACTGGCCCGGATGACCTCGCCCGCCAGCTGCTGCTTCCCGCCGGGGAAGTGGTGGTAGAGCGAGCCGAAGGGGGCGTCCGCCTCCGCGACGACGGTCTTGAGCCCGGTGCCGGCGTAGCCCTGGCGACGGAAGAGCTCGGCGGTCGCGACGAGGATCCGGTCGCGGGTCGGGGCCTTGTCCACGCCGGACATCCTATGCTCTCCTCTCACTAGATCGTTCTACCTAGAACGATCTCGTCGGGAAGGGGTGAGGGGCATGCGTAGCGTGCTGATCGGGGTCGTCGCCGGGCTCGGGGTGCGGGCGCTGCTGCCCGTGGCGCTGCGGGCGAAGTTCCGCGGGGACGTCGCCAAGCTCAACGCCGGAGACCCGTCGTCGCTGCTCACGGCGTACGCCGACGACGCCGTGCTGCACTTCCCGCAGGGCGACCACCGCTTCGCCGGGCCCTGGCGCGGCAAGCCCGCGATCGAGCGCTTCCTGCGCACGTTCGTCGCCTCGCGGGTGCAGGGGCAGCTGCGCGACATCGCGGTCAGCGGGCCGCCGTGGGCGATGACGCTGTGGGTGCGCTTCGACGACCACGCCGACGCCGACGACGGCACACGCCTCTACGAGAACCGCGCGGTGCTGGTGCTGCGCACGCGCTGGGGCCGCGTCGTCGACCACGAGGACTTCTTCGCCGACACCGAACGGATCGCCGCGTTCGACCGCGCACTGGCCGAGCGGGAGGTCCTCGCCGCCGCGCGGTGAGCGGGTGGATTTCCTGACGTCCAACGTCAGCGTGGACGCCAGGCTGGCACGCCGGGCTGGGACCCCGCCGGCGTGTCGCACCGGCGAGCGTGTGGCGATCCTGGCGTCAGATGCCAGGAAAGCCGCATTGCTCGAACACCCGTGTTCGAACCGACCTCAGCGCCCGAGGGCGACAGGGAGGGCGTCGACGCCGTAGACGATCGAGGTCGTGCGGAACGGCTGGTCGTCGAGGGTGCCGGCGTCGGGGGCCAGGCGGAGCTCCGGGAAGCGGCGCAGCAGGGCCGGGTAGGCCGTGCGCAGCTCCATGCGGGCCAGCTCGGCGCCGATGCAGCGGTGGATCCCGTGCCCGAACGCGAGGTGCGGGGTCGGGGCACGGCGGGGGTCGAAGCGCTCGGGGTCGTCGACGAGACGCGGGTCGCGGTCGGCGCCCGACAGCGACACGAGCAGCCCGTCGCCCTTGCTGATCGCGACGCCGCCGAGCGTCATGTCCTCGGTCGCGAAGCGCGGGAACGCGATCTGCACGACGGTCAGGTAGCGCAGCAGCTCCTCGACGAACCCGTTGACGGCGTCGGGCTCGTCGCGCACGAGGGCGAAGCTCTCGGGGTCGCGCAGCAGCACCATGGCCCCGAGCGCGAGCATCGACGCCGAGGTCTCCAGGCCGCCGGTGAGCAGGCCGTCGGCGAGCTCGGCGAGCTCGTCGTCGCCCAGCTCGTCGCCGTGGTCGCGGATGAGCTGGCCGAGCAGGCCCTCGCCGGGCTCGACGCGCTGGCGCGCGACCACGCCGCGCAGGTACTGCAGCGAGCCGGAGATGTTGTCGAACACCGCGCCCGCCCCGCCGAACAGATCGAACCGGGCGGTGGAGAGCGCCTGGAACTCGTCGCGCTCCTCGTAAGGGATCCCGAGCAGCTCGCAGATCGTCAGCGAGGGGATCGGCGTCGCGAAGTCCCGGACCAGGTCCACGGGCTCGCCCGCCGCGGCCAGCTCGGCCATGGCGTCGAGGCGTCCCTCGACGATCTCGGTGATCCGCGGTCCGAGCCGGGCCAGGCGCCGGATCGTGAACTCGGGGGTCAGCAGCCGGCGCAGCCGCGTGTGCTCCGGCGGGTCGGTGAACCCGAGCCCGCCGGGGTTCTGGCCGTCGGTCACGCCGGCCTGCCCCACGAGGTGGCCGAAGTCGTTGGAGAGCCCGCGCGTTCGCCCGAGGACGGTGCGCGCCTCCTCGTGCCCCGTGATCAGCCAGGCGGTGACGCCGAAGGGCAGCGGGAAGTGCCGGACGGGCGCGTCCTCGCGGGCCTCGCGCAACCCGGCCACCGGGTCGAGGCCGTCGCGACGCAGCGGCATGAGGGCGTGGTCGGGCAGCAACGTCACGGGGTCGAGGCCACGACGGCTACGCCACGCGAGGTACTTCCGCGCCGTCCAGCCCACGACCCGTGACCGCAGTGCGGCCAGCCGTGAACGGTCCACCACCGTGTCCACTCTGCCCTCCCCGCGTTCGACGACGCCGACCGGGGGCCGAGGCTAGGACGTCTGAGGGTCCGATGGACCCGGAGGTGGGGGTGTGTCACCCCACCGTTCGTCGGGGTCGACCCGGGGGAGTCCCCCGGGCGGTGTCTCGGCGGTGTCGACGGCTGCGTCGATGGCTGGGTCGTCCGTTTCGTCCGGATGTGACCGTACGCGGGAGGACAACCCCCGCACGACCGTCGGGCCCCGCAGGCCGAGGCGCCCGAGCTCGAGCTCCGCGAGACGGGAGAGCACGTGGGGCTCCCCGCGACGCCAGCCCGCCGCCGCGCCGCCCGGCACGGCCCGGGACAGCCGCCGCGGCGAGCCGTGGGCCAGCGCGCGCAGGGCCAGGAGGTCGGCGTCGTCGGTGCCCGCCCGCAGGCCGTCGCGCAGCACGAGGACGGCCCGCGCGGCGAGCATCCACCGGACGCGCAGCGTCACCCACGTCACGAGCACCGGGACGAGCGCGAGGATCACCAGCAGCCACGCGAGCCCGGAGGCCAGCGCCTCGACCGCGGCCACCTCCTGCTCGCCGGCCGCGACCAGGGAGTCGCCCGCGCCGGTGCCGCTCGAGAGCGCGCGGGCGAGGTCGTCGCCGACGAACGGCACCCCGGCGGCGGTGTCGGCGGCGCCCGCGAACGTGTCGCGCACGTTCTGGCCCGCCCCGCCGAGCTGGCGGCCGGGCCCCTGCAGCGCCAGCACGGTGTCGTGGAGGACCACCGCCAGCGAGACGACCACGGCGATCCACGTCAGGACGGCCACGTCCGCGACGAACTGGCGGGCGCGCCGCCGCGGGCGCTCGGCGTACACCGGCCAGCGGGCCCGGCCGCGGTCCAGAACGGGCAACGGTTCGGCGTCGCGGGGCACGGCCGGTGTGTGCCCCCGGACCGCGGGGGACACACCCCGACCCGCAGCGTGACGATCGACTTGCAGGACATCACCCGGACGGCCCATCGGCCGGTCAGTCGGCGACAAGTGGACGACAAGAGGTGACGGTCAGGCTGGGCGCATCCGACGCAGAGACCGCGCGATCCCCGAGAACCAGGAGCCCGGCGTGACCCTCGCCCCGCCGTCCCCGACCCCGGCCCCCGGCGGGCCCGCGCCCGAGGAGCCCGCCACGGCCGGCGACCTCGTGCCGTTCGGCGTCGTCGACCGCGTGACGCTGCGGGACGTCGGTCGACTCGCCCGGTTCGCCGACGGCCTGGCCGCGGGCACCGTCGCGGTGACCGAGCGCCGGGCGCTGGCCGTCGCGGAGCGGATCGAGCGGGTGTGCGAGGAGATCCACCACCGCCACGGCGCCGAGGAGACCCTGCTGTGGCCGCTGCTGGAGCGCCACGCCGGGCGGGCCCTGGACCTCTCGGGCCTGCGTGACGACCACGTCGCCCTGCGCGGGCTGCTGGGCGAGGTCCGCCGCCTCGCACGGGGCGTGCTCGCGGCCCTGCTCCAGCGCCCGACCGCCCTGGCCACCGCCGAGGACTTCGGCCGCATGCGCACGCTCGCGCGCCGTCTCGCCGAGCTGACCGACCTGCTCGACGAGCACCTGCGCGACTCGGCCCGCGAGCTCACCGACGCCGTCGCCGCGGTGCCGCGGGACGCCTGGCGACGTGCGACCCGTGCCCTGTTCGCCACCGCCCCCGACCGCGTGTTCACCGCCGTGCGCGCCCACGAGGCCGCGACGCCCGACGAGGCACGTCCCCTCGCCGCCGCGCTGGGCCGCGGAGTCGCCGGTCCCTTCGCGCGGCGCGCCGTGCGCCGCCACGACCGGCTGGTGTTCGGGGAGTAGGCGCGGGCTCAGGCCGCCGGCCACGGCGGTGACCCGAGACGGGCGCCGAGCGCGGCGGCCGCGGCGCGGTGGCGCGCGACGTCGTCGTCGGGGTGGCCCAGCAGCACGCCGAGGTCCGCGAGCACCCCGTCCACCGGGCCGAACGTCGCCGTGCCCGACATCAGCCCGGCCATCCGGCCCGCCCAGGGCGCCAGGTCGTCGTGGCACCGGGCCGCGACGTCGCGGTCGCCGAGGCCGACGGCGACCTCGGCGCGCATGGCGGTCCACAGCGTCCACCACCAGTCGCGGCGCACCGGTACCTCCGGGCGCCACACCGCCCGGGCGTCGGCCGGGCGGCCGGCGGCGAGCAGCGCGCGGGCGTACGGGTCGGCGACGACCGCCCCGAACGCACCGTGCAGGGCCGCCAGCGGCGCCACCAGCTCGCCCAGACGGCCCTGCACGCGCCGCACCCCGAGCAGGCCTGCGAGCCGCAGCGCCTCGCCGTTGGCGAGGCCGCGGGCCGCCATCCCGGCCGCCGCCGCCTCGTAGGCGCGCTCGGCCTCGTCGGGGTGGCCGGCCACGAGCAGCGCGACCGCGTCGAAGATCGCCGACCACTCCAGCGTCGCCGCGAGCTGGCCGGTCGGCGCCTCGGCCAGGGCCGCCCGGGCGTGGGAGCGCGCCGCGTCGAGCTCGTGGCGGTGGCAGGCGTGCAGGAAGCGCGCATGGTGGCCGACGGTGCGGTGGCCCCACGACCCGGCGCGCCCGGCGGCCTCGAGGAGCTCGCGGCCCAGCGCGTCGAGGGCGTCCCACCGCTCGGGCACGAGCAGGCCCCAGAAGCGGGCGTTGAGGGCGACCGGCCGCAGCGCCGTGCCGTCGGGGACCTCGGCGAGCGCCGCCACCGCGGCCTCCGCGTCGTCGGCGGCGTGCTCGGGCGGCCGGGCGAAGGTCCGGGCCGCGAGGAGCCGGACCCGGTCGGCGGGCGCTGCCGGGCCGTCGAGCAGCCGGTCGACGGCGGCGACGACGGCGTCGTCCGGTTCCCCGCCCTCGGACAGCGAGAACGACACCGGTGCGTCGAGGCAGGTCACGGCCGTCGTGAGCAGCTGCCGGGTATCGGCCTCCTCGATCGCCCGCCGCCGGGAGCGCACCGCCTCGACGGTGCTCCCGGCGTGCGCGGCCGCGGCCGCGTGGGCGGCCCGCAGCGCGACGCGGCGGGTGGGGTCCACGGCGGTCCCGTCGGTGACGTCGCGGCGGTCCAGCGCGGCCGCCAGCAGGTCGGCGGCGGCGCGCGGGGCGTCCTGCCGCCGGGCCCGCGCCGCGGCGGCCTCGACGTGGTCGAGGACGCGGACCGCGTCGACGGACGACCCCGCGGCCAGCGCGTGGTGGGCGAGGGCACCGTGGTCGCCGGGACGGCGGTCGGAGAGCACGGCGAGCACGCGGGCGTGCACCCGCCCGCGGCGCAGGGCCGGGACGTCGTCGTAGAGGACCTCGCGGACGAGATCGTGGTCGAAGCGGACGCCGTCCGGCCCGGTCTCCTCGAGCAGGCCGGCGTCGACGGCCGCGGACAGGGCGTCGAGGACGCGGTCGACGTCGCCCTGCTCGAGCTCGACGAGCACGCCGACGTCGACGTCGCGCCCGAGCACCGCGGCGTGGCGAAGCACCGCGCCCGTCGCGGCGGGCAGGGCGGCGACCCGGCGGCGCAGGACGTCGCGGACGCCGGCCGGGACGGCACCGTCGCCGCCGCCCGCCCACCACCGCGCGATCTCGCGGACGAACAGCGGGTTGCCCCCGGTGCGGTCCTCCAGGCGCCGCGCGGCGTCGGCGTCGAGCGCGGCGGGGCCGCCGTGGCGGGCGACCAGCGCGGCGCAGGCGTCGGGCGCGAGCCCGCCGAGCTCGAGGCGTTCGCCGGTGACGGCGACGAGCGCGGCGATGGCGGCGTCGAGGTCGTCGTCCACCTCCGCGGGCCGGTAGGCCCCGACCACGAGCACACGCTCGACGCCCTCGCCCGCGACCGCGCGCAGGAGCCGGGCGGTGGCGTCGTCGCCGCGGTGGAGGTCGTCGAGGACGACGAGGACGGAACGCTCCCGCGCCGCCTCCCGCAGGGCCGCGACCAGCGCCCGGCCGGCGCGGAACGGGTCGTCCTCGGGGAGGTCGACGCCGAGGGCGGCGGCCACCTCGGTCCACGCCCACGCCGGGGGCGCGCCGTCGACCTCGGGGCAGCGCCCGCGGATCGTGCGCCATCCGCCGGCCCCGAGCTCGCCGCCCAGGGCGTCGAGCAGGGTCGACTTGCCGGCGCCGGGCTCGCCGCCGATCAGCGCGAGCTCGCCGGGACCGCTCGCCACCCGACCGGCCGTCGTGCGGAGCCTGCCGAGCTCGCCGTCGCGGCCGAGGAGGTCGGGAGGGGCGGTGAGGGGGGAGGGGGCCGGAGCGGGCTCGAGCTCCGGGTCCTGGGTGAGCAGGGCCGTCTCGAGCCGGCGCAGGGCCGGCGAGGGGTCGAGGCCGAGGTCGTCGGCGAGGCGGCGGCGGGTCGTCGCGATCAGCGCGAGGGCGTCGGCCTGGCGCCCGCCCCGGTAGCGGGCCCGGGCGAGCAGGAGCACCGCATCCTCGTCGAGCGGGTGCTCGTCGACGTGCGCGGCGAGGCGTCGTTCGGCGGCGGCGGGGTCGCCGGCGGCGAGCTCCGCGGCCCCGAGCCGGCGCACCAGTTCGGCGCGCCGGGTGTCCAGCCGGGCCACGGCGGGCGCGGCCCAGGCCTCGTCGGCGAACTCGCCGAACGCGGGGCCGTCCCAGGCGTCGAGGGCGCGGGCGAGTTCGGCGGGGTCGTCGGTACCGGGCAGCTCCGTCATGGCCGTGAGGTCCAGCCGAGCGCGCAGCGCGTAGCCCGGCGGAACGCTGACCAGGACCGTCGCCGCGGCGCGGGGTGCGCGGTCGGGCTCGAGGAGGCGGCGCAGGTGGGAGACGTGGGCCTGCAGCGCGGCGACCGCCCGGGGTGGGGGCTCGCCGCGCCAGAGGTCCTCGACGAGGCGGTCGGTGGAGACGACGCCGCCCTGAGCGACGGCGAGCCGGGCGAGCAGCGCCCGGCGCATCGGGCCGCCCACGTCGACCTCGACGCCGTCGACGAGAACGCGCACGGGCCCGAGGACCCGGACCTCGACCCGCGTCACGGCGTCGATCTTAGGGCGCTTGCCGGCGAGGCAAGTCGTTCGCAAGTCCGGCCGCCGATGCTCACGGAGCGCCGACCACGGCCTCACGAACGGAGCAGCACATCATGACCACCGCCGTCCCCACCCGCCGGAACGACCTCCTCGGTATCACCCTGGGTCACCGGGCGATGTGCGCCGACACGCGCCGCCTCGCCGACCTGGTCGCGCGCATCGCGACCGGCGCCGAACGCGTCGACCGGGCCCGCGGCGTCGCCCTCGCCCGGTGGATCGGCCGGGTGGCCGACGAGATCCATCACCACCACGAGGCCGAGGACGACGTGCTCTGGCCGGTCCTCGAGCGGCACGCCCGCGACCGCGTCGACCTCGCCGCGCTCACCGACGACCACGCCGCCCTCGACCCGCTGCTCGCGCGGGTGCGCGCCGCAGCGGACGACGTCGCCGGGGGTGGGCCCGCCGACGCGTTGGCGCAGCACCTCGGGGAGCTGGCCGACCTGCTCGCCGAGCACATCGCCGAGGAGGAGCGCGAGGTCTTCCCGATCATCCTGGCGCACGTGCCGCAGGCGGACTGGCACGCCGTCGAGGCCGCGGTGCGCGACCGGGGCGGGGACATCGGGTTCGCGCTGCCGAGGGTCGCCGCCGCCGCGACCCCGGAGGAGCTGGCCGACCTGCGTCGCGTCGCCGGTCCGGTGCTGATGGTCCTGCTGCCGGTCACCCGCTGGCGCCTGCGCCGCGCGGAGAAGCTGGTCTTCGGGGGCCCGTCGCGTCTCTGAGGTGCGGCTGCGCGCCGCAGGCGCACCTAGCGGTGCGCGTCGACCGCCCACAGGGGCGAGACCGGGCCGACGCCGGCGCCGAGGGGGTAGGACTCGGCGACGGCGCGGCGGATGTAGCGCTCGGCGGACGCCACAGCGTCGGGCATCGCGAGGCCCCGGGCGAGCGCGGCGCAGGTCGCGCTCGCCAGGGCGTCGCCCGCGCCGTGGACGTGCGGGGTGTCGATCCGCGGCCCGCCGAATTCCCAGGTCTGCTCGCCGTCGAAGAGCAGGTCGATCACGTCCGGCGAGCCGCGCAGGTGCCCGCCCTTGATCAGCACGTACCGGGGCCCCATGGCGTGCACGGCGTCCGCGGCCTCGCGGGCGGTGGCGGCATCCGTGACGGTGATGCCCGCGAGCAGGCGGACCTCGTCGAGGTTGGGGGTCGCCAGGGCGGCGCGGGGGAACAGCCGGGTCCGGATCGCCTCCATCGCGTCCTCGGCCAGCAGCGGGTCGCCGCGCATCGACGCCGCGACGGGGTCGACGACGAAGGGCACGGCGTCGCGAGACCGGCCGATGCCCACCTCGTCGACGACGTCGGCGACCGCGTCGATGATCTCCCGTGTCGCGAGCATCCCGGTCTTGGCGGCGCCGACGCCGATGTCGGTGACGACGGCGCGGACCTGCGCGGCGACGGTGTCCGGCGGCACGAGGTGCACCCCCGAGACGCCGAGCGAGTTCTGCACGGTCACGGCGGTGACGGCGACGCAGCCGTGCACACCGCACGCCGTCATCGCCCGCAGGTCGGCCTCGAGCCCGGCGGCGCCGCCCGAGTCGGAACCGGCGATCGTCAGCGTGCGCGGCGGGGTCTCGGCCATCGCGCCATCATCGCCGTCGTCGTCCGTGAGCAGTTGGCGCCCCTAGGGGGCGCCAACTGCTCACACGGGTTCCCAGGCCGCCACCGACCACAGGGCCGAGACCGGGCCGTGGCCGGCGCCGAGGGGGTAGGCGTGCTCGACGGCGCGGGTGATGTACGCCTTGCCCAGCGCCACGGCGTCGACCAGCGCCATGCCCCGCGCCAGCCCGGCCGTGATCGCCGAGGCCAGCGAGTCGCCGCCGCCGTGGCTGTGCGTCGTCTCGCGGCGCGGCGAGGAGAACACGTGCTCGGTGCCGTCGGCGGTGAGCAGGAGGTCCCGGACCTCGGGGGATCCCTCCAGGTGCCCGCCCTTGACCAGCGCCGCGCCGGCCCCGAGCCCGACCAGCGCCCGCGCCGCCTCGCGCGCGGAGTCGTCGTCGACGACGTCCACGCCGACGAGCAGGCGGACCTCGTCGAGGTTGGGCGTGACGAGCGTGGCGCGCGGGATCAGCTCGCCCCGCACCGTGTCCAGCGCGTCGGGGGCCAGCAGCGGGTGGCCGTGCATCGACGCCGCCACCGGGTCGACGACGAACGGGATCCGCGTGCCGAGCCCGACCTCGTCGCCGGCCGCGACGACCGCGGCGATGATGTCGGTCGAGGCGAGCATGCCGGTCTTCGCCGCGTCGATCCCCATGTCGCCGGCGACCGTGCGGATCTGGTCGGCGACGACGTCGGGCGGGATCGCGTGGAAGCCGGAGACCCCGACGGAGTTCTGGACGGTCACGGCGGCGACCGCGACGGCGCCGTGCACCCCGCACGCGGTGAAGGCGCGGACGTCGGCGGTGATCCCGGCGCCGCCGCCCGAGTCGGTGCCGGCGATCGCGAGCGCGACGGGCGGCGACCCGGTCACGACCCGACCACCGGCAGGTGGACGCGGCCCCCGCGCTCGGCGAACTCCGCCGCCTTCGACGCCATCCCCGTGTCGATCGCCTCCTGGGTGGTCAGCCCGTGCTCCTCCGCGTAGGCGCGGACATCGTGGCTGATCCGCATCGAGCAGAACTTCGGGCCGCACATGGAGCAGAAGTGTGCGGTCTTGGCCGGCTCCGCGGGCAGGGTCTCGTCGTGGAACGACCGGGCCGTGTCCGGGTCGAGGGCGAGCCGGAACTGGTCGTGCCAGCGGAACTCGAACCGCGCCGTGCTCAGCGCGTCGTCCCGGGCCTGCGCCCGCGGATGCCCCTTGGCGAGGTCGGCGGCGTGCGCGGCGATCTTGTAGGTGATGACGCCGGTCTTCACGTCGTCGCGGTCCGGGAGACCGAGGTGTTCCTTGGGCGTGACGTAGCAGAGCATCGCGGTGCCGGCCTGGGCGATGGTCGCCGCGCCGATCGCCGAGGTGATGTGGTCGTAGCCCGGCGCGATGTCGGTCGCGAGCGGACCGAGCGTGTAGAACGGCGCCCCGCCGCACCACTCCTCCTCGAGGCGCACGTTCTCGGCGATCTTGTCCATCGGCACGTGGCCGGGGCCCTCGATCATCACCTGGACGCCACGGTCCCGGGCGATGTCGGTGAGCTCGCCGAGCGTGCGCAGCTCCGCGAGCTGGGCCTCGTCGTTGGCGTCGGCGATCGAGCCCGGCCGCAGGCCGTCGCCGAGGGAGAAGGTGACGTCGTAGCGGCGCAGGATGTCGCAGAGCTCGGAGAAGTGCTCGTAGAGGAACGACTCGCGGTGGTGGGCGAGGCACCAGGCGGCCATGATCGACCCGCCGCGGCTGACGATCCCCGTGACGCGATGCGCCGTGAGCGGGACGTGGCGCAGCAGCACGCCGGCGTGCACCGTCATGTAGTCGACGCCCTGCTCGCACTGCTCGATGACCGTGTCGCGGTACGTCTCCCAGGTGAGGTCCGCGGGCTCGCCGACCTTCTCCAGGGCCTGGTAGATCGGCACGGTGCCGATCGGCACGGGCGAGTTGCGCAGGATCCATTCCCGCGTCTCGTGGATGTCGGCACCGGTGGACAGATCCATGACGGTGTCGGCGCCCCAGCGTGTCGCCCACACCATCTTCTCGACCTCGTCGGCGATGCCACTGGTCACCGCGGAGTTCCCGATGTTGGCATTGATCTTCACCGCGAAGCCCTTCCCGATGATCATCGGTTCGGTCTCGGGGTGCCGGTGGTTGGCGGGGATGACGGCGCGGCCCGCCGCGACCTCGGAGCGCACGGTCTCGGCCGCGACCCCTTCGCGCACGGCCGCGAACCGCATCTCGGGCGTCGTCTCGCCGCGCCGGGCCCGCTCCAGCTGGGTGGCCCCGGAGCGCCACGGCGTCCGACGCGGGTCGAGCCCGCGCTCCACGTCGATCGCGACGGCGTCGTCGGTGTACGGCCCGGACGTGTCGTAGACATCCACCGACGCACCGGTGGTCAGCCCGATGCGACGGACCGGGACGTCGACCCCGTCGGGGCCGGGCAAGTACGCCTTCCCCGACCCGTCGATCGGGCCGGTGGTCACGGTGCTCGGCACGCGCGTCAACGCGATCTCCTCCCTACGCCGGCATTACCCGGTCAGGTTCGGCGGTCGGCGGCCCAGGTCCCGTGGGGACCAGCCGCCCTCTCAGCCCGCTGTCCGGCGAGCTCCCGCGAGGTGCCACCGGTGATCCGGTGACGCCCGGACGCTAACCGCGCGCCTCGACGGCCAGCAACCCGTGCTCGGCGTCGACCTGCGCCCGCCACGGTCCTTCGTCGCCGACCACGGTCGCCGCGCCCGCCAGGTGCGCCGTGACCGCGTCGTCGCCGTGGCCCAGCACCCGCGCCAGCCGCGCCAGCACCAGGTCGATCGGCGCGAACGCGAGGATCCCGGTGACGGACAGCCCCCAGCGACCCGCGAAGGGGGCGAGCGCGGCGTACGCCTCCGCCCCGCGCTCGCGGTCACCGAGGCGGGCCGCGACGAGACCCTGCACCGTGAGCAGGCCGCCCCAGCTCCAGTCCCGTGGCACCGGCAGGCCCTGCGCCCACACCGCGCGGGCCTCCTCCTCCCGCCCGGCGTCGAGCAGCGCGAGCGCGAGGAGGTCGTGGACGTACCGGGGGAACGCGGCGTCGATCTCCCGCAGCGCCGGCAGCGTCGGGGCGGTGTCACCGCGGGCGAGCGCGAGCGTGAAGCGGGCGACCTCGACGAGCACGACCGCGTGCGGCACCCCGGCCGCGGCCAGCCGCCCGCCCTCCTCGGCGTAGGTCCGTTCGGCGGCGTCGGTCCGGCCCGCGGTGAGCGCCAGCATCGCGTCGTGCAGGCCGACGAACGCGAGCGTCATCTCCAGCTGCCCGTCGGTGGCCGCGGCGAGCGCGGCGGCGGCCTGGCGGTGGGCCTCGGCGAGGTCGTCGCGGACGACGGCCGCGCAGAACAGCACGTGGTGGGCCTCGGCGCGGTGGTCGGTGTGCCCGCCGGCCCGGGCGACGGCGAGCATCTCCCGTCCGACCGGCTCGATGCGGTCCCACCACTCGGGCTGCGAGTTCACGAGGAAGACGGTGTTGAGCGCGCTGCACTGCAGCCGGGTGTGACCGAGAGCCCGCGCACGCTCCAGCGCCTCGTCGGCGAGGGCCGCGGAGCGGGCGGGCTCGAGGAACTCCACCTCGCGGGCCAGCGCGAGCAGCAGGCCCGTGCGGGTCACGGCGTCGGGGTGCCAGCCGTCGGGCCGGACGGGGTCGAGCAGCTCGTCGAGCACCGGGGCCAGCCGCCCGCCCGTGCCCCGGACGGGCCACGGCATGGGGGCGTCGAGGCTGGTCAGGGCCCGGGCGACGAGGGCCGGGTCGCCGGTCGCGCGCGCCGCCTCGACCGCGGCCCCGCGCTCGGCGTGGGCGTGCTCGCCGGCCCCGGAGGCGGCGAGGGCGGCGACGAGGTCGCACCGCAGCGCCACGACGGCGGGCGCCTCCGGCCCGCCGGCCACCCGGGCCAGCGCGCCCCGGCACAGCGCCACGGCCGCCCGGAACGCGCCGCGGGCCATCGCCGCGTCGGTGGCGGCCGCGACGTGGGCGAGCACGCGCTCCCCGGCGACGCGGTCGCCGGCGGCGAGGGCGTGGTGCGCCAGCTCCCCGGGCCCGGCGCCGTGGCGCTCGAGGACGTCGAGGATCAGCGCGTGGCGGCGGGCCCGACGCAGGCGCGGCACCTCGTCGGCGACGACCTCGCGCCACAGGTCGTGGCTGAAGCGCACCACCCGCGCGCTCTCGTCGTCGACGAGGACGCCGGCGGTGACCGCCGACTCGAGCCCGTCGAGGACGTCGTCCTCGGAGCCCTCGCCCGGCGAGACCTCCGCCTGCACCGCGACCACGACGTCGACCTCCGCCGCGCGCCCGAGCAGCGCCACGTGGGCGAGCACGGCCCGGGAGCGCCCGGGCAGGTCCCGCATGCGGCGGCGCAGCACGTCGCGGACCCCGGCCGGCACCGCGCGGCCCTCCCCGTGCGGTCCGGTCGTCGCCGCGAGCCGGGCGACCTCGCGCACGAACAGCGGGTTGCCGCCGGTCCTGTCGGTCACCGCGGCGGCCGCGGCCGTGTCGGTGCGCAGACCGTGCCGCGCCATCAGCGCGCCGACCGCGTCGACGTCGAGTCCCCCGAGCGCGAGGCGGTCGGCGACGACCGTGGCCAGGGCCGCCCAGGTCGCGGTGAGGGCGGCGGGGTCCTCCTCGGTGCGGTGGGTGCCGACGACGAGCAGCCCCGCGTCCGCGCCGGTCGCCACCATGCGCAGCAGGCGCAGGGTCTCGTCGTCGGCGCGGTGCAGGTCGTCGAGGGTGATCAGCACCGGGGCGCGGCCCGCGAGGGCGTCGAGCACGGCCCGGCCGCGCGCGAAGGGGGTGGCCGGGTCGCCGTCCGCCGGGAGCGCGTGGAGGATCTCGGTCCACGGCCAGGCGACCGGTGCGCCGTCGACCTCGGGGCAGCGCCCGCGCGCCACCGTCCAGCCCTCGGCGGCGCGGCGGTCGGCCAGCGCGTCCACGAGCGTCGTCTTGCCCGAGCCCGCCTCCCCGGCGACGAGCACGAGCTCGACGGCGCCGCCGGCCACGCGCGCCGACGCCGCGTCGAGCCGGGCGAGCTCGGCGTCGCGGCCGAGCGGGGCCTCCGCCGGCGTCCCCGCCGGCGTCCCCGACGGCACCCCCGCCGGCACCCCCGACGGCAGGGGCGCCGGCGCCTCCGGCGTCAGCACCTCGGTCTCCAGGCGGACCAGCGCGGGCCCGGGGTCGAGCCCCAGCTCGTCCCGCAGGCGTGCGCGGGTGCGGCGCAGCAGGTGGAGAGCCTCCGGTGCCCGCCCGCCGCGGTGCAGCGCCGTCGCGAGCAGGCGCACGCCCTCCTCGCGCAGCGGGTGCTCGCGGACGTGACCCTCGAGAGCGGGGACGACGTCGAGGTGGGCGCCGAGGGCGAGCTCGGCGGCGGCGAGGCGTTCGCGCGCGGTGAGGAGGAGCTCGGCGAGGCGCGCGCTCTCGGCCTGCGCCCAGCGCAGGTGCAGGAACTCGGCGTAGGCCGGACCGCGCCAGAGGGCGAGCGCGGTCCGCAGGGTCGCCGCGGCCGCCGCGGGCGGTTCCGCGCGGGCCCGGGCGACGAGCGCCGTGACCCGGGCGGCGTCGAGCGCCTCCGGGTCGTCGAGACGCAGCGCGTAGCCCGGCGGGGCGGAGACGAGCACCCGGGCGGGCGTCCGCGGCGCCCGGGTGGGCTCGAGGGCCCGGCGCAGGTGCGAGACGTGGGCCTGCAGCACGCTGAGCGCTCCGCGGGTGGGCACGCCCTCGGCGAGGTCGTCGAGCAGGCGATCGGTGGCGACGACCTCGCCCGCGGCCAGGGCGAGACGCGCGAGCACCGCGCGCCGTCCCGGCCCGCCGAGGTCCACGGACGCGCCGTCGACGGTCACGGACAGCGGGCCCAGCACCCCGATCGCGACGGTCACCGCGCGCGGCTCCGACGTACCCCCATCGGCCGAGCCTAGGTCGTTCCTCCGGCCCTCGGCACCCTGGACCGGGCGGGTGAGCGGGGTCTCAGGCGTCCGCGAGCTCCGAGGGCACGGCGATGACGTCGACCATCGCGGAGCCCCGCAGGACCGTCACCGGCATCTGCCGCCCGATCGAGGTCGCGAACAGTCGCCGCTGCAGGCCCTGGGCGTCGCTCACCGCCTCCCGGTCGGCGGAGACCACGAGGTCGCCGGCGTGCAGCCCCGCCCGCGCGGCCGGGCTGCCGGGCACCACCTCGGCCACGCGCAGTCCCCGCGGGCGCCCGAGGCGGGCGGCGATGTCGGCCGGCAGCGGCGCCGGGGCCCCGACGAGCCCGAGGTAGCCGCGGCGGACCCGGCCCTCGGCCCGCAGGGTGTCGAGGATGCGGCGCGTGGTCGCCGTGACCGGGACGGCGAGCCCGAGGCCCACCCCGGCGACGGCGGTGTTGATGCCGACGACGCGGCCCGACGCGTCGGCCAGCGCGCCGCCGGAGTTGCCGGGATTCAGCGCGGCGTCGGTCTGGATCACGTCCTCGACGACCCGGCCGGCCTTCCCGCTGCGCACCGGCAGCGCCCGCCCGAGCCCGCTCACGACCCCGGCCGTCACCGAGCCCGCGAGCCCCAGCGGGTTCCCGACGGCCACGACGAGCTGGCCGACCACCAGGCCGCCCGCGTCGCCGAGCTCGAGCGCGGGCGGCGTCGGGTCGGGCGTGACGAGCACGGCGAGGTCGGAGAGCGGGTCGGTGCCGCGCACCGTGACCCGGCCCTCGGTGCCGTCGGCGTAGGCCACGGACCCGTCGCGGTTCCCGGCGACCACGTGCGCGTTCGTCACCAGCACGCCGTGGTCGACGACCACGGCCGACCCGCTGCCCCGCCCCGCGCGCACCGCGGCGACCGACGGGCCCACGGCGGCCGCGACCGTGCTCACGGTGCGGGAGTAGGCGTCGAGCTCGTCCATGCTTCCGTGCTTACACCGTTGCACCAGCCCTGACTGCCGTGTCCGCTGTGGGCGGAACCTCAGTGGCCGAAGGGGTCCGGGTCGACGCCGGGGAGCCAGGAGTGGCCCGGGACGCCCCAGCCGTGGTCGCGGACGGCGCGTTTCGCGGCGCGGCGGTGCCGGCCGACGAGGCGGTCGAGGTAGAGGTGGCCGTCGAGGTGGTCGGTCTCGTGCTGGAGGCAGCGGGCGAGGTAGCCGTGCCCGCTCACGACGATCTCGGCGCCGTCGACGTCGACGCCCCGGACCTCGGCGTACTCGGCGCGCCCGGTCGGGAAGGACTCGCCGGGCACGGACAGGCAGCCCTCGTGGTCGTCGTCGGGGTCGGGCATGGCCTCCGAGGGGGCGCCCACGGTGAGCTCCGGGTTGACCACGACGCCGCGACGGTGCTCGCCGTCGAGCTCGGGATCCGGGCAGTCGTAGACGAAGACACGCCGGTCGTCGCCGATCTGGTTGGCGGCCAGCCCGACGCCGTTGGCGACGTCCATGGTCTCGAAGAGGTCGTCGACGAGGGTCTTCAGGGACTCCCCGCCCAGCTCCTCGGGCGTGACCGGGCGGGTGGGCCGGTGCAGCACCGGCTCACCGACGATGAGGATGGGCCTGACGGTCACGGCGGGCACCGTAGTGCCCCCCGCTCGCGGGTTCTCCACGGCTGGAGTCACCGCGCTGTCGGGGCCTCGTGCTGTAATGGACGGGCCCGAATGACAGGCGTGTCATTCGCGGTCAGCGGGACGCCGTGGTGGGCAGGAGGCGAGCAGCGTGGCGGACGCCGTACGAGCGCATGCCCCGCAGGACGAGCCGTCGGACGGTCTCGACCGTCGCGATCGGGAGATCCTCGCGTTCGAGCGTCAGTGGTGGAAGTACGCGGGCGCCAAGGAGCAGGCGATCCGCGAGCTCTTCGACATGTCCGCCACCCGCTACTACCAGGTGCTCAACGCCCTGGTCGACCGCCCGGAGGCCCTCGCGACCGACCCGATGCTCGTGAAACGCCTGAGGCGCCTGAGGCAGAGCCGGCAGCGCGCCCGTGCGGCGCGTCGCCTCGGTGTAGAGCCTCGTTGATGGTCTCCTGATCCCCGTCGCGGCAGCGATCACCGCCGCTGAGGGGAGCAGGAGATGACAGGGCCCGGGTCCGCCGACGCCTCGCGCATGCGCATCGCGGGCATCGTGCTGCTCGCCGTGGCGGGCGTGGCCGCCGTCATCGGCCTCCTCGCTCTCGGCGGGGAGGGGCCCGCGAGCCCCACGGCCGCGCCCGCGAGCCCCACCGCCGCGCCGCTCCCTGGCGCGAACGGCGCGACACCGACCCCCCCGCCGCCGAACCAGGCCGCCGTCCCCGGAGCCGGACAGCCCGGTGGCCCGGCGCTGGCCCCGGTGCCCGGCGGCGTCCCCGGCGCGGGCGCCGGTGCCCCCGCCGGTGGGGCCGGAGGTGGCGGGCCGCTCGTCGGCGCCCCGATCGTCCCCGGAGACGCCGGCGGCGCTGCCGGCTCGGGCGGCTCGGGCGGTTCCGGCGGCGGCTCCGGAGGGGGCGGCGGAGGCAGCGTGCAGTCCGCGGCCCAGGTCCGGGTGTTCAACAACTCGACCATCCAGGGCCTCGCCGACCGCGCCGCGAGCGAGATGCGCGGGCAGGGCTGGAACGTCGTCGAGGTCGGCAACTACCCGAACGGCGTGATCCCCGAGAGCACCGTCTACTACCGCCCCGGCACCGGCGAGCAGGGCGCCGCCGACGCCATCGCCGGCGAGTTCGGGCTGCGCTCGATGCCTCGCTTCGACGGCATCCAGAACGCCTCGCCCGGCGTCATCGTCATCGCGACCAACAACTGGGGCCAGAACCGCGGCTAGCGGGCGGTGCGCGGCGAGCGTGTGGCGTGACGGACGCCCGGTGTCAGCGGTGGCCCCGCTGACGGTCAGTTCCGGTCCGCGTAGGCCTCGAGCGCCGCGAGCTGGGCCGGGTCGAGCGACGGTCGCACGGCCTCGCGGGCCGTCGCCAGGTCGCTCGCGGTGACCTCGGTGGAGTCCAGCGAGGCGCGCATCGCCGTCAGCGCCGCCTCCCGGATCAGGGCCGCGCAGTCGGCCGCCGAGTAGCGGTCGAGGTCCTCGGCGAGCGCGTCGAGGTCGACGTCGTCGGCGAGCGGGGTGTCCCGGGACGACGCCCGCAGGATGTCCGCGCGGGCCGCGGCGTCCGGTGGCGGCACGTAGACGCGCCGTTCCAGGCGCCCGGGCCGCAGCAGCGCGGGGTCGATGAGCTCGGGGCGGTTGGTGGCACCGAGGACGACGACGTCGCGCAGCGGCTCGGCACCGTCGAGCTCGGTGAGCAGGGCAGCGACGACGCGGTCGGACACCCCGGCGTCCGTGGAGCCGCCCCGCCGGGGCGCGAGGGCGTCGATCTCGTCGAGGAAGACCAGCGCGGGCGCCGCGGCCGCGGCCCGCCGGAACAGCGCCCGCACCGCGCGCTCGGACTCGCCGACGAACTTGTCCAGCACCTCGGCGCCCTTGACGACGAACACGTTCAGCGCGCCGGTGCCCGCCAGCGCCCGCACGAGGAACGTCTTGCCGCACCCCGGCGGGCCGTAGAGCAGCACGCCGCGGGGCGGGTCGACGCCGAGGCGGGCGAACGAGTCCGGGTAGCGCAGCGGCCAGAGCACGGTCTCGGTGAGCGCCTGCTTGGTCTCGACCATGTCGCCGACCCGCTCCAGGGTCAGCCCGCCGGACGACAGCGTCTGCGACCCCGACGACAGCGACGTCGGGCGCACCGACGTCACCGCGCCGAGCAGGTCGTCGGTCTCGAGCGTCGGGTCGCCGTCCGCGTCGGGGCCCACCCGCAGCGCCGCGCGGACCGCGGCCTCCCGCCGCAGGGCGACGAGGTCGCCGGCCACGAACCCGGGCGTCCGCGCGCCGACCGTGTCGAGGTCGACGTCCTTCGCGAGCGGCACGCCGCGCAGGAGCACCCGCAGCAGCTCGGCGCGTTCCCGGTCGCCGGGCGCCGGCAGGGTGAGCTCGCGGTCCACGAGGTCGGCGCCCCGGATGCGGGGGTCGAGCGCCTCGGCCCGCGACGAGGTGACGACGAGCGCGACGCCCGCCGTGTTCGCGGCGCGGCCGAGCGCCTCGAGCACGAGCGTCGACAGCGGCGGCGGGTCGGCCGCCGGCAGGAGCACCTCGGCGTCGGTCACGAGCAGGACCCCGGGGGCGGTCGACATCGCGTCGTCGACGCACTCGCGCACGCGCGCCGCCGCCGCACCCGCCTCGATCGCGGCCGCCGCGGGCCCGTCGAGGCGGACCACACGGGCGCCCGCCGCCGCGGCCACCGAGCGCGCGAGGGTCGTCTTCCCGACGCCCTCGGGGCCGCTGACCAGCACCCCGAGCCGGGCCGCGGCCCCGAGACGTTCGAGGAGCTCGGGCCGGCGGAAGACGAGGTCGAACCACTCGCCGAGGCGCCGGGCGGCGTCGCCGTGCCCGACGAGGTCGCCGACGGCGACGGCGGGCTCGGCCGGGGTCTCCTCCACGGCGGGACGTGCCGCGGCGACCGGGGCGGCGGCCACGCGGGGGGACGTGACGGCCGGCGTCGCGGGGGGTGCGGTGGTGCTCGCCCCGTTGCGCCAGCCGACGACCGTGGTCGGCCCGACGGCGAGGGCGGCGTGCGGCTCGGCGCCCGCGGGCGGGTCGGCGGCGGTGACGGTGACCAGCTCGGTGGTCCACGTGCCACCGAGCGCGGCCGCGAGCCCGCGCCGCGCACCGGCGGCGTCGGCGCCCGGGACCGGGGACAGGTCCTGGGGCAGCAGCGAGAGCGTGTCGCCGGGGAGCAGGACCTTCCCGGTCAGGGCCAGGCGCAGCGTCTCCGGGGCGAGCGCGGCGGTCGCCAGGCGGGATCCGGCCAGCTCCACCTGGCGGGCGAGGACGACGGGCGCCGCGGTGACCCCGACCGTCGAGCCGTCGACCACGCCCGCGTTGACCATCGTCGTCTCGTCGAGCACCGCCGTGCCGGGCCCGGCGGGGTCGGCGGCCGGGGCGACGAGCGCGGCGGTGGTGCGCACGCCGGTGACCCGGACCGCGTCCCAGGACTGCAGCCCGAGCGCGGTGATCACCTCGGGATGCAGGCGCACGACGCCGCGGCGCGCGTCGCCCGCGGACGTGCCCAGGCGGGCCAGGAGGTCGACGCCGGTCGGGGCGCTCACGGGCGGTCGTCCCGCGGTCGGTCCTCGCGCGGTCGGTCCTCGCGCGGCCGGTCGTCGCGCTGGCGGCGCAGCCCGAGCCGTCGCGACCCGCGGGGGCGCGGGCGGCCGTCACCGAGCCTGTCCGCGGGGCGGCGGCCGTTGCGGTCGCCGGTGCGGCCGCCGGCGCGTTCGGGGGACCGGTCGGCGGGACCGGTCGGCGGGCCCGGCGGGGGCAGCGGCGCGGTCGGCTCGCCCATCTCGCCGGCGCGCCGGTCCCGGTCGCGGCCGATGTTGCGGGCGGCGGTGCCGGCCCGGGCGGCGGCGCCGGCGACGCGGCGGCGCAGGTTGCGCCGGGGCGGGGCCAGGCCCAGCCGGCGGTGGGCGCGGCGGACCGCGCGGCGCTGGCGCGGCGGCACGTGCCACACCTCGGGGTGCCGCCCCAGCCAGCGATACCGGCTGACCGCCCAGGGGATGTGCACCAGGTAGACCCCCACGGCGACGGCGTAGACGACGAAGGGGAACGTCACGAGCGCCGCCGCGGCGAACGCCACCGCGACGAGCAGGGGCGCCACGAATCGCGACGGCACGCGGACGCTCTTGAGCGACGCGGTCGGCACGCGGCTGATCATCAGGGTGCCGACGAGGACGGTCCACACCGCGACGACCGCGGGCAACGACCAGAAGCCCGGACCGAGCTGGATCTCGAGGGCGAGGGGCGCCAGGGCGACGAGCGCGCCGGCCGGGGAGGGGACGCCGACGAAGAACTCGCCGGCGTAGGGCGGCGCCTCGTCGTCGTCGGAGAGCGTGTTGAAGCGGGCCAGACGCAGCGCCGCGGACACGACCATGACGAGCGCGACCACCCACCCGATGCGGATGTCGTGCAGCGTCCAGAGGAAGAGGATCAGCGCGGGCGAGACGCCGAAGGACACGCAGTCCGACAGCGAGTCGAGCTCGGCGCCCATGCGGCTCGTCGCGTCGAGCAGGCGGGCGAGTCGGCCGTCGAGCGCGTCGAACACCGCCGCGAGCGCGATCGCGGCGAGGGCCGCGACGCGGTTGTCCGAGATCATGAACTGCACGCCGGAGAGCCCGGAGCACAGCGCCAGCACCGTCACCGCGTTGGGCAGGAGCCGCACCCCGCGGCCCCCGCCGCGTCCCGCCGCGGTCTCGGGCGTCATCGTGTCCCAGTTTCGCCCGGAATGGGCAGATCGGCCAGCACCGTCTCCCCGCCGACGGCCCGCTGCCCGGGTTCGACGTGGATGGTGCTGCCCGGGGGCAGCAGCAGGTCGACGCGGGAACCGAAGCGGATGAGGCCGTAGACGTCGCCCGCGCGGACCTCGTCGCCGGGGGCCGCGTCGCAGACGATCCGCCGCGCGACGAGCCCCGCGATCTGCAGGACGGCGAGGTCGTGGCCCTCGGTGCCGTGCACCCACATCGCGGTGCGGGCGTTGGTGTCGCTCGCGGCCGGGAGGTCGGCGGACAGGTAGCTGCCGGGGCGGTGCTCGACCGCCCGGACCTGGCCGTCGACCGGGACCCGCTGCACGTGCACGTCGTAGACCGAGAGGAAGACGCTCACGCGCGGGCGCGGCCCGGGCGGCAGGCCACGGGCGACGAGGTCCTCGGGCGGCTCGGCGGTGTCGACGAGGCTCACGGTGCCGTCGGCCGGGGCGACGGCGATGCCGGCGCGGCGCGGCGTGGTGCGGTGCGGTGCGCGGAAGAACGCGGCGACGCCCGCCGTCACGGCGAGACCGCCGAGCGTCCCCCGCCCGCGCAGCGCGCGCAGGCCGAGGGCCGCGGCGGCCACCGCGCCGATCACGGGAGCGCCGCCGGGGTGCAGCGGAGGAAGGGTCTCGCGGACGAGGGCGAGCGCGTGGCGCACGGTGCCGCCGGGCGGACCGTCGTGACGACCCGGAGCCTGCGTGGGGGAGTGGTCGGCCTGGACCATCGTCGGTGCGGTTCCCTCTTCTCGACGGCGCGCGCGGGCAACCTATCGGCCGGACCGTGTGGGCGACGAGGTGGGAAGGACCGGGATGGGGCCGGGGCCGCCAACCCCCGAGTCGGCGACCCCGGCCGGGAACCGCTCGTCCGCTCCCCAGCGACAAGCGGTTGGTCCTGTGAGAGGCCCACCCGGGGAGGTGCTCTGCGGGCGCGTTGCGTCGCCCCATGACACCTGTCACACATGGTGCCCGATGACGCGCGAGGGCGGAAGCCCGGGTCGCCCCAACGGCGCAACGGGGCCGCTCGACAGGACGGACATCGGGGCCTCGATCGGGCCGTGAGGGGCTCCATCGAGCCCCTCGGGCATCACCCGTCCAGGAGCCAGACCTCGACGGACTCCCCGGCCTCGACCCGGGTCACGTCCTCGTCGACGACGACCAGGCAGTCGGCGTGGGCGAGCGCGGCGAGCAGGTGCGACCCGGCCGCACCGACCGGCGCCACCGTCCCCGCGACCGCGTCGATCCGGCCGCGCCGGAACTGCCGGCGCCCGGCCGGGGACGTCAGCGCCTCGGCGACGCGTGCCCGCACCCGCGGGCGCTCCGGCTGCGGATGGCCGAGCACCCGGCGCAGGACGGGACGCACGAAGACCTCGAACGACACGAGCGAGCTCACCGGGTTGCCGGGCAGCGTCACGACCGCGACGTCGCCCGTCGGGCCGCGGTGGTGCCCGACGCCCTGGGGCATCCCCGGCTGCATCGCGACCTTGCCGAAGGTGACGCCGCGCCCCGAGAAGGCGTCCTTCACGACCTCGTACGCCCCGGCGCTGACGCCGCCGGAGGTGAGGACGAGGTCGACCGGGTCGTCGGACCGGGCCGCCAGCGCCTCGTCGAGGGTGCGGGTGAACTGCTCGACGTCGTCGGGGACGAAGCGCAGCAGCTCGCCACGCGCGCCCGCGTCGTCGACCGCCGCCGCGAGCATCGGCCCGTTCGACTCGTGGATCTGGCCGTGGCGCAGGGGCTCGCCCGGCGCCACGAGCTCCGAGCCGGTGGAGAGCACGAGCACGCGCGGGCGCCGCCGCACCGCGAGCGAGCCGGCCCCGACGGCGGCGGCCAGGCCGATCTGGGCGGGACCGAGGAGCGTGCCGGCCGTCAGCACCACCTGCCCGGGCGTGACGTCCTCGCCGGCGCCGCGCACGTTCTGGCCGGCGTCGACGGCCCGGTCGACGCGCACCTGCTCGGTGCCGGCGTCGGTCCACTCGACCTGCACCACCGCGTCGGCGCCCTCCGGCATCGCCGCGCCGGTCATGATCCGGTGGGCGGTGCCCGGCGCCAGCGGCGGCCCGTCGGTGCGCCCGGCCGGGACGTCGGCGGCGACCGGGAGCTCGGCGGGGACGCCGGTGAGGTCGGCGCTGCGCACGGCGTACCCGTCCATCGCGGAGTTGGCGAACGGCGGCAGCGCGTGCGGCGAGACGAGGTCGTCGGCGAGCACCCGACCCCGCGCCGCGGCGAGGGGGACGGTCTCGGCGGGCATCGGGGCGAGCAGGGCGGCGACCGCCGCGGCGTGCTCGGCGACCGGCCGCATCGCCGACGGGTCCCCGTGGTCGTGCCCGTGACCCTCTGCCTGGCCGTGCCCGTGTCCCGTCACGGCGGGCATCGTGCCGCCCGCCGGTCCCGCGCGCATCGGAGCCCTCGGCGGACGTCTCGGGCGGTCGATCGTCACCGGGTCGCCGATCTCGTGAGGCCGCCGCGTTCCGCCCCGATCCGGGTGATGTGCGGCGTTAGGGTTCCCGCGTGGGTGACCGGAGCGCGCAGGACCTGACCGGGCAGCGGCTCGGTCACTTCCGCGTCGACGGTGTCATCGGGCGCGGCGGCATGAGCGTCCTCTACCGCGCCACGGACACCCGGCTCGGCCGCCGCGTCGCGCTGAAGGTCATCGACGAGGCGCTCGCCGCCGACCGCGAGTTCCGCGAGCGCTTCGTCGACGAGGCCCGCAACACCTCCGCGGTCGACCACGCCCACGTCGTCCCGCTCTACGACTTCGACGAGACCGACGGCCACCTCTACATCGCCATGCGGCACGTCGAGGGGCCCGACCTCGCGAGCGTCATCGACGGCAGGCCGCTGACGGTGGCGCGCACGCTGCGGCTGCTCGGCCAGGTCGCCGACGCGCTGGACGCGGTGCACGCGCGCGGTCTGGTGCACCTCGACGTCAAGCCGGCCAACGTGCTGGTGACGACGCGGGAGTCGGCGGGCGAGCACGTCTACCTCGCCGACTTCGGCCTCACCCGCCGCGGCGCGACCGGTCACCGCACCTCCGGCGGCGACTTCCTCGGCTCGCCCACCTACGCCGCCCCCGAGCACCTGCGCGGCGAGCCCGTCGACGCCCGCACCGACGTCTACTCGCTGACCTGCGTCCTCTTCACGTGCCTGACGGGCCGGGCGCCCTACCTGGGTTCGGTCACCGAGGTCATCGACGGCCACCTGGCGGGCGACGTCCCGTCGGCCGCCGACCTCGCCGGGCTCGACCCGCGCATCGACGACGTCGTCCACCGCGGCATGGACCCGGACCGGCCGCGCCGCCACGAGTCCGCGAGCGCGGTCGTCGAGGCCGCCCGCGGCGCCCTCACCGGCCCGGCCCTCGCCCCCCTCGTCGGGCCGGGCCCCGCGACGGGTGTGCCCTCGGGGCCGTTCGCGGCGCCCGGGTCCGGGGCGACCGGACGGACCGGACGGCCCGGACGCCCGGTGGGGCGGGCGCCGGGGGCGCCGCGACGCCCGGTGCCGCCGGTGCCACCGGCCGGTCCGGTGCCGCCGGCCCCTCCGGCGCCGCGCGTCGGCCCGGTGGCGCCCGTGGCCCCGGTGAGCGGGTCCTCCCCACCCTCCCCGGTGCCGCCCGTCGGCGCCGTCACGCCGGCCGGCGGGGTGCCGGTCGAGCCGCGCGGCCCGTCGCCGCAGCACGCCGATCCGCCCTCCGCCGCCGCGCCCGGCGCGGAGGAGCGCGCCGGGGAGACGTCCGGGTCGACGAGCAACGGGACGAGCGCTCCGCCTGCTGCCGTGCGCGGGCCCGGGACGCCGCCGACGACGCCGCCACGGGGGGTCGACGGGGCGGGAGTCTCCGCGGACCCGGCCGCTCCTCGGAGACCCGGTGCGCCGGGTCCGCCACCCGGTCCTCCGCCGTCGGGCCCGTTCCCCGCACCCACGGTGAGGCCGTCCGGACCGTTCCCGACGCCGTCGGGGCCGTTCCCCGCGCCCGGACCGCCGACCGGACCGCAGGCCGGCCCTCCGCCCGGTCCGCTGACGCGCTCGTCGGTCGCGCCGCCCATGCGCCTGCGCGACCCGATGCCGCCCGACCGCGACGGCTCCTTCGAGCGGAACGCCGGCGGCGTCTCCGCGCGGGTGATCCTGATCATCGCCGGGGTGGCCGCCGTGGTGCTGATCGTCCTGCTCGTGCTGCTGCTGGGCTGAGCGGCACCGGGGGGCCGACACCCCGGTGGGGGTTCGGTTGCACTCCCCTGACCCGAGTGCCAACATGGATTTGGCACTCGGTATCGTCGAGTGCCAGGTCGGGACGGTGAGGCCGGCGGTCTGGATGCCGGTCGTCCGTCGCGGGCACCGCGCCTGGCCGAGCACACGTGTCTCTCATCGGAGGACCACCCGCATGGCCAAGATGATCGCGTTCGACGAGGAGGCCCGCCGCGGCCTCGAGCGGGGCATGAACAGCCTCGCGGACGCCGTGAAGGTGACCCTCGGCCCCCGCGGCCGGAACGTCGTCCTGGAGAAGAAGTGGGGCGCGCCCACGATCACCAACGACGGCGTCTCGATCGCGAAGGAGATCGAGCTCGAGGACGCCTGGGAGAAGATCGGCGCCGAGCTCGTCAAGGAAGTCGCGAAGAAGACCGACGACGTCGCCGGTGACGGCACGACCACCGCGACCGTCCTCGCCCAGGCCCTGGTGCGCGAGGGTCTGCGCAACGTGGCCGCCGGTGCCAACCCGATGTCGCTGAAGAAGGGCATCGAGAAGGCCACCGAGGCCGTCTCGCAGCAGCTCCTGAAGTCGGCCAAGGAGGTCGAGACCAAGGAGCAGATCGCCGCCACCGCGTCGATCTCCGCCGGCGACGCCCAGATCGGCGAGCTCATCGCCGAGGCGATGGACAAGGTCGGCAAGGAAGGCGTCATCACCGTCGAGGAGTCGCAGACCTTCGGGCTCGAGCTCGAGCTCACCGAGGGCATGCGCTTCGACAAGGGCTACATCTCGCCCTACTTCGTCACCGACCAGGACCGGATGGAGGCGGAGCTCGATGACCCCTACATCCTGCTCATGTCCTCGAAGATCTCGTCGGTGAAGGACCTCCTCCCGCTGCTGGAGAAGGTCATGCAGTCCGGCAAGCCGCTGGCGATCATCTCGGAGGACGTCGAGGGCGAGGCCCTGGCCACCCTGGTCGTCAACAAGATCCGCGGCACCTTCAAGTCGGTCGCCGTCAAGGCCCCCGGCTTCGGTGACCGCCGCAAGGCGATGCTGGCCGACATGGCCATCCTCACCGGCGGCGAGGTCATCTCGGAGGAGGTCGGCCTCAAGCTCGACACCGCCGACCTCAGCCTGCTGGGCCGCGCCCGCAAGGTCACCGTCTCCAAGGACGAGACCACGATCGTCGACGGCGCCGGTGCCGCCGACCAGATCCAGGGCCGCGTGCAGCAGATCCGCTCCGAGATCGAGCGCAGCGACTCCGACTACGACCGCGAGAAGCTCCAGGAGCGTCTCGCCAAGCTGGCCGGTGGCGTCGCGGTGATCCGCGCCGGTGCCGCCACCGAGGTCGAGCTCAAGGAGCGCAAGCACCGCATCGAGGACGCGGTCCGCAACGCCAAGGCCGCGGTCGAGGAGGGCATCGTCGCCGGCGGTGGCGTCGCCCTGCTGCAGGCCTCGGTCGGCGACGTCTTCTCGGGCCTCGGGCTCGACGGGGACGAGGCCACCGGCGCCAACATCGTGCGCACCGCGCTCGAGGCGCCGCTGAAGCAGATCGCCCACAACGCCGGCCACGAGCCCGGCGTCGTGGCCGAGAAGGTCCGCGGCCTGAACACCGGTGAGGGCCTCGACGCCGCCACCGGCGAGTACAAGGACCTGATCGCGGCCGGCATCATCGACCCGGCCAAGGTCACCCGCTCGGCGCTGCAGAACGCCGCGTCGATCGCCGCGCTGTTCCTGACCACGGAGGCCGTGGTCGCGGACAAGCCGGAGAAGGCCGGCGCCGGCGCCGGTGCTGACCCGACCGGCGGCATGGGCGGCATGGACTTCTGATCCACCGCTGGCCAGCAGCGAAGGGCCGCATCCCCTCGGGGTGCGGCCCTTCGTCGTTCGCGGGAACCGGTGCGCGGACGAAGATCTGGAGTTGGTGAGCGAATGCTCCGGTGAGCGGAGCGTCCGCTCACCAACCCCAGATCTTGCTGCGGGCGGCCGCCGACCCGGGCGTGTGCCGAGATCACGGGCACCTGGTCCACCGGCGGCGCGCCGTCGAGGTGCATGACGCGCTCGTGATCTCCGTCGAGGGAACCGCGCCGCCCCGACGCACCGACCCCCGCCGAACCGCGCTGCCCCGACGCAGCGAGGGACGCCTTCGCTGCATCACACGCAGCGAAGGCGCCCCTCGCTCCCCAGGACCCGCCCCGCGCCCCGACGCGAACGGGGAGTTCGTACGCATAGAAGCAGCGAACAGCCCGTTCGCTGCGACAGACCCCGGGCCTCAGCCGGTGGGAGCGGAGGCGGAGGTGGAGGCCGGGGCGGGGGTGCCGGCGTCGACGCCGTCCGAGGTCTCGTAGAGGTCGCGGCGGAAGCGCTCGTGGATCGTGATGACGGCGACGAAGGTCAGGGCCGCCGTGCCGATGATGTAGAGCGAGACCGACCAGGAGGCGCCGGTCGCGGCGAGCAGCGCGGTCATGACGAACGGCGCGAGGCCGCCCGCGAAGACCGAGGCGAACTGGTAGCCCAGCGAGGCGCCGGAGTACCGGACGTCGGCCGGGAACATCTCGGAGTACAGCGTCGCCTGCGGCCCGTACATCGTCGCGTGGATCGTGAAGCCGACGAGCAGGGCGAGGAAGACGAGCGGGACCGAGCCCGAGTCGATCAGCCAGAACAGCGGGAAGGCCCAGATCGCCATGCCGACGGTGCCCATGAGGTAGAGCTTCTTGCGCGAGCCCATCCGGTCGGTGAGCGCGCCGAAGAACGGCATCGTGATCACCTGGGTGAGCCCCGCGCCCATGACGCAGAGCAGGATCGAGGTCCGCGACATCCCGACGGTCTTCGTCGCGTAGTCCAGGACGCCGGAGATGAGGATGTAGAAGGTCGCGTTGACGACGAAGAACGCGCCGGTCGCCTGGAGGATCTCCTTCCAGTACCGGCGGACGGCCTGGAGCAGCGGTGCCTTGCTCAGGCCGGCCTCGCGCCGGGCGGCCGCCGAGCTCGCCGACAGTGCCTTGAACACCGGCGTGTCCTCGATCCGCATCTGCACGTAGAGCCCGATCAGCACGAGCACCAGGCCCGAGAGGAACGGCACCCGCCAGCCCCAGCTCGTGAACTGCTCGTCGGACAGGGTCGCGGTGAGGATGAGGAAGAACAGGTTGCCGGCGACCGCGCCGAGCACGGCGCCGGTCTGCACGAGGCTGCCGTAGAACCCGCGACGCTCGACCGGCGCGTGCTCGGTGAGCAGCAGCGCCGCCCCGCCCCATTGCGCGCCGACCCCGAGGCCCTGCACGAGCCGGGCGACGACGAGCAACACCGGCGCCCAGATGCCGATGGTCGCGTAGCCGGGCAGCACGCCGATCGCGAACGTCGCGAGACCCATGACCAGCATCGCGACGACGAGCGGGGGCTTGCGGCCGTACCGGTCGCCGGCATGGCCCGCGATGATCCCGCCGAGGGGCCGGGCGACGAAGCCGACCGCGAAGGTCGCGAACGACGCGAGCGTCCCCGCCACGGGGTTCGACGACGGGAAGAACTGCGGTCCGAGCACCAGCGCGGCCGCGGTCGCGTAGATGAGGAAGTCGAACCACTCGAGCGTCGTCGCGAAGACGGCCGCGGTCGCGAGCCGGCCCATGCGCGGGCTCCCGTCGGGATGGGTCTGGGTGTCCACGGCGGCTGCCCCTCTGGTCGCGTCGTCGCGAGGTCGATACGAACGATCGTTCGTACCGTAGAAGGGCGGGGCCGCCCGCGGCAAGGAGGACGGCGTCAGCGCGCGAGCGGGCTCTCGAGCAGCGCCAGCGCGTACCGCGCCTGCTGCTCGGCGAGCTGGCCGCGGCCCAGGCGGCCGTCCGCCCGGTACCAGGCGGCGACGCCGGCGAGCCCGGAGAGGATCGTGCGCGCGGCGTCGGCAGGGTGCGGCGTGCGGAACTCCCCGGACGCGACGCCCTGGGCGACGATGTCCTCGAAGACGGCCTGCGTCGCGTCGCGGTCGGCGACGAGGCGCTCGCGGTCGTCGCCCTCGAGGTAGCGCACCTCGTTGGTCGACACCACCATCGCGAGCTGGTGGTCGACGACGAACCGCACGTAGGCGCGCACCGCCTCGCGCATGCGGGGCGCGGCGTCGTCGCCGGCCTCGTCGAGCGCGACGTGGATGCGTGTGACCAGCTCCGCGTTCGCGTGGCGCAGCACCTCGGCCAGCAGCCGGGACTTCGAGGGGAAGTAGTTGTAGAGGTTCGACAGGCTGGTGCCCGCGCCCTGGGCGATGTCGCGCATCGAGGCGCCGTGGAAGCCCTTCGCGCCGAACGCCGCGAGCGCGGCGTTGAGGATCGCCGCTTCGTTGCCGCGGCCGGTGTCGCCGACGAGCGCGGTGGTCGAACGGGCGTTCATGTCACCCACCCTAGAGGCGTGGCCGACCCCGGCTTGACGACGCGGCGCCACGGGTGATGGATTGATGCACGAACAGTCGTTCGTGTGAAGGAGACCCGTGACCGATCTCGGCGAGCGGACGGGCGCCCCGCCCCTCGACCCCGCGCACGGCCGCTCCTTCGAGGACTTCGCCGTCGGCGAGCGCTGGACCGCCGGCCCGCGCGTCGTCACCGCCGACGACCTCGCGGCGTTCACCCGCCTGTCCGGCGACGACCACCCGCTGCACACCGGGCCGGACGCGATCCTCCAGGGTCCCTTCGGCGTCGCGATCGCGATGGGCCTGCTGCAGGGCCTGGGCATCCATGGCGACGCGGTGCTCGGGCTCCTCGACACCCACTGGGCCTACCGCCGCCCGGTCCGCGTCGGCGACGCCCTGCACCTCGAGGTCACGATCGTGCGCTGCCGGCGGACCTCGCGCGGCGACCGCGGCGTCGTCACCCGCCACCTCCGGCTGCGCGACGACGCCGGCGCGACCGTCCAGGAGGGCACCACCACCGCGCTGCTCGCCGCGCGGGGCCCGGGCCCCGACCCGGCCGGACGGGCGTTCGGCACCGTGCCGTGGGCCGAGGCGCTGGTCGCGCGGCTCGGCGACGGGCTCACCGAGGACCTCGCCACCTGGGACGGCACGGTCGCGCTGCGCAGCGGCGACGACGAGGTCGCCCTCCGGATCTACCGGGGCCGGGTGCTGGAGACCGTCACCCGGACCCCCCGCGGCGCGACCTTCGTCCTCGGCGCGGACCCGCTCACCTGGCTGGAGCTGGTCGAGAGCCCCGACAACCCGTTCATGCGCCTGGCGATGGCCGGCCGGTTCACCGTGACCGGCGACGGCTACGAGTACCTGCGCCTGACCGGTGCGCTCCACCGCCTCGCCGACGCCGCCCGGGAGATCGCCTGATGCGTGCCGACTACCTGACACTGCGCGGCAGCCTCGCCTTCGTCGAGCAGCACGGCGACGAGACCGCACCGCCCGTGCTCTGCCTGCACACCGCGGGCCAGAGCGGCGTGCAGTGGCGCCACGTCGCGCCCGCGCTGGCCGCGCGCGGGTACCGCGTCGTCGTCCCCGACCTGCCCGGGCACGGGCGGTCCGAACCGGCGCCGGACGGGCCCGTCCAGGACCTCGGCGACTACGCCGCATGGTGCCTGGAGCTGATCCGGACCCTCGGGCTCCGGACGCCCACCGTCGTCGGCTGCTCGATCGGCGGCAAGATCGCCCTCGACGTGGCGGCCCGGGCGTCGGACGAGCTGAGCGGTGTCGTCGCGATGGCCGCCGACGCCCACACCGGCGGCCGACCGTCGGCGAAGGGTCTGCGCCGCGAGCTCTCCGACGTCGCGGCGCCCGCTCGCACCGACCGCACCCACCTGGGCACCCTGGCGGTGCTCGGGCGCAGCGTGCCGCCGGCGCGCGCCGAGCTGATCGCGACGATGCACCGCCGGGAGGACCCGACCGTGTCCACCTCCGACCTGCTGGGCTGGACCGCCCACGACCTGCGGGAGTCCCTGGCCCGGATCACCTGCCCGGCGCACCTCGTCGTGGGCGACGACGACCTGTGGCTCGACGTCGACCGCGTGCGCTGGGCCGCCGCGCGGATCCCGGGCGCACGCTGCACCGTGCTCGCCGGCGTCGGGCACTACCCGATGGAGGAGATCGAGGGCTTCGACGCCGTGCTCGACGGCTGGCTCGCCGAGCTCACCTCCGTCCCCGCGGCCTCGTGAGCGAGCGTCCCGCGGTCGTGCCGCACCCCGTCAGCGCCTTCCCCGCGCCGGGCGAGCGGCCCGCCGACCTGCCCGACCTCGTCGCCCGTCTCGCCCGCCGCGATCAGGACGTCACCGCCGTCATCGACACCCTGCCGGACGGGACGACGCGCCCCGTCGGCCGCGGCGAGCTCTGGCGGCGCACCCGCGCGCTGGCCGCCGAGCTGGCCGGGCACGACCTCGGACCGGGCGACGCGGTCGCGGTGTGGATGCCGAACTGGAGCGACGCGCTGGTCTGGCAGCTCGCCGTCGCCGCCCGCGGCGCGCACGTCGTCGGGATCAACACCCGCTACGGGGTCGAGGAGGTCTCGCACGTCCTGGAACGGGCGCGGCCCCGGCTCGTCGCGCTGGCGCAGGGCTTCCACGGCCTGGACCTGCTCGACCGGCTGCGCGCGGCCGTCGAGCACTCGGGCGTGGTGCCGCAGGTCGCTGTGGTCACCGGTCCCGGCGGCCCGTCGCCGGACGTCGGGCCGTGCGACGTCGGCGGGGGCGTGTGGACGCCCACGCGCGACGACGGGCCGGAGCCGGCGCGCTCCGACCCCGACGCGCTGGCCGTCGCCTTCACGACCTCGGGGTCGACCGGGCTGCCCAAGCTCGCCGCGCACTCCGCCGCCGCGGTGCTCGGCCACGCCGTCGCCGACGCCGCCGTCCTCGGTCTGGCCGAGGGGGACGTCGTGCTCGGCGCGCTGCCGCTGTCCGGCGTCTACGGCTACAACGCGGTGATGGCCGGCCTGGCGGCGGGCGCGGCCGTGCTGCTGGAGCCGGTGTTCGACGCCGACCGGGTGCTCGACCACGTCGCCGCCCACCGCGTCACGCACGTCGGCGCCGGGGACGACATGGTGCTGCGGCTGCGGGAGGCGCACGAGCGGCGTCCGCGGGACCTCTCCAGCTGGCGGTGGTGGGGCGTCGCGGACTTCCAGGGCCGCTCGCACGAGCTCGCCGCGTGGCTCACCGCCGAGGCCGGGACACAGGTCACGGGCGTCTACGGCTCGTCGGAGGTCTTCGCGCTCACCACCGCCTGGCCCGCGGACGAGCCCGCACCGGGCCGGTGGGCCGGTGGCGGGCGCGTCGTCGGTCCGGACATCGCGGTCCGGGTGGCCGATCCCGACACCGACGCCGTGCTCGAGCCCGGCCGCGAGGGCGAGATCCAGTTCCGGGGGCCGAACGTCGTCGACGCGTACCTCGGTGCGGACGCCCCGGACGTGGTCACGGCGGACGGCTGGTTCCGCTCCGGAGACCTCGGCGTGCTCGTCGACGAGGGCGCGTTCGTCTACGTGTGCCGCCGGGGCGACGCCCTGCGCCTGCGCGGGTTCCTCGTCGACCCGGCCGAGATCGAGCGGCGGCTGGCCGCGCACCCGGACGTCGCGACGGCCAAGGTGGTCGGCGTGCCGGGCGAGGACGGGGCGACGCGGGCGATCGGGTTCGTGGTCGGCGCGGCGGGACGGGCGCCGACGGGAGAGGATCTGGTGGCCTGGTGCCGCGAGGCGCTCGCGGGGTTCAAGGTGCCGGCGGCGGTGCACGTCGTCGACGCCATGCCGACGACGTCGGGCACGAACGGGACGAAGATCAAGGCCGCGGAGCTGCGGCGGTGGGCGGCCGAGAGGGGCTGACGTGCGAGGCGTGTACCTGCCGGGTGGACGGCGCGTCGACCTGCGGGAGGTGCCCGATCCCGAGCCGGGCCCGGGGCAGGTCGTCGTCGGGATGCGCGCCTCGACGATCTGCGGCAGCGACCTGCGCGCGATCTACCGCGAGCACCTCGGCGAGGGCCCGGAGGCCTACCAGGACGTCATCGGCGGGCACGAGCCGTGCGGCCAGGTCGTCGCCGTCGGCCCGGAGGTCGAGCGCATCGGCGTCGGCGACCGCGTCGTCGTCTACCACATCAGCGGCTGCGGCCAGTGCGACGAGTGCCGCCGCGGCTACCAGATCAGCTGCACGTCCCCGCGCCGCCGGGCGTACGGCTGGCAGCGCGACGGCGGGCACGCGGAGCAGCTGCTGGCCGACGAGCGCGACCTCGTGCCGCTGCCCGACAGCCTGACCTTCCTCGACGGCGCCTGCGTCGCGTGCGGCTTCGCGACCGCGTACGAGGCCCTGTGCCGGGTCGCGCTGGCCGGCGGTGAGCAGGTGCTGGTCACCGGGCTCGGGCCCGTCGGGCTCGCCGCCGGGATGCTGGCCGCGGCCATGGGCTCGCCGTGGGTCGTCGGCACCGACCCGTCGCCGGAGCGCCGCGCGCTGGCCCGCGAGCTCGGGGCCGTGGACGTCGCGGTCGAGGGCGACGACGAGGAGCTGCACGACCTGCTCGGCGACGGCGCCGAGGTCACCGTCGACTGCTCCGGCGCGGGCGTCGCCCAGCTCACCGCGCTGCGCCACACGCGGCGCCACGGCCGGTGCGCGCTGGTCGGCGAGGGCGGGACGCTGACGGTCGACGTCAGCGAGGTCCTCATCCACCGCCAGCTCACGGTGCACGGCTCGTGGGTGGCGCCGACCTGGCGGATGGCGGAGCTGCTCGAGCGGCTCGCGCGCTGGGACCTGCACCCCGAACGGGTCGTCACCGACCGGTTCGCGCTCGACGACGCGGCCCGCGCCTACGAGGTCGCCGACGCCGGCGCCCGCGGCAAGGTGGGAATCGTCCGCGACTGATCCTGTACCCGGAGCACCCGGTCGCCTACGGTGCGTGGCACCGGGGGCGAGCGGAAGGAGCGCGGATGAGCCAGGTGTCCGATCCGGCGAGCACCGAGCGCCACCGGCTGCCGGTGCGCACGCTCGTCGCGGCCAGCATCGGTAACGCGATCGAGTGGTTCGACTGGACGATCTACGCGACGTTCGCCGTCTACTTCTCGTCGCAGTTCTTCGACAAGTCGAGCCCGACGCTCGCGCTGATCGGCACCACCAGCACCTACGCGCTGGCGTTCTTCTTCCGCCCGCTCGGCGGGATCCTGCTCGGACGGCTCGCGGACCTGCGCGGACGCCGCTGGGCGATGCTCGTGACGATCCTGCTGATGGCGGGCGGCTCGGTGATCATCGCCGTGCTGCCGACCTACCAGGCCGTCGGCTGGCTCGCCCCGATCCTGCTGCTGCTCGCGCGCATCGCGCAGGGGCTCAGCCTGGGCGGCGAGGTGTCCAACGCGAGCGCCTACCTCGGCGAGATCGCCCCGTCCGCCCACCGCGGGCGGTACTCCAGCTTCTTCTACATCTCCACGGGTGTCGCGCTGCTCGCGGCGAGCCTGCTCGGCCTGCTGCTGACGACGACGCTCACGCGACCCCAGCTCGAGTCCTGGGGCTGGCGGATCGCGTTCCTCGTCGGCGGCCTGCTGGGTCTGGTCGGGCTCTGGCTGCGGCGCACGCTGACCGAGACCGAGCAGTTCGCGGAGAACGTCGAGCGCGCCCGCGCCGTGCGCAACCCGCTGCTGCTGACCCTGCGCGAGCACCCGAAGGCGGTGCTGCAGCTCTTCGGGTTCACGCTGCTCTCGACGCTGTGCTTCTACACGTTCTTCAGCGCGCTGACGCCGTTCGCCGTCCAGTTCCGTGACGCGTCGGGCGGCGACGTCTTCCTCGCGCTCTCGATCGGCACGGTCGTGTTCATCGCCCTGCAGTACCCCATGGGCATCGCGGCCGACCGCTTCGGGCGCAAGCCCCAGCTGCTGATCTGGTCCGGGCTGATGACCGTGATCACGGTGCCGATGAGCCTGCTGATCGTCGAGCGCACGCCCCTGATCAACCTGATCATCGTGTTCGTCGTCGGGCTCGGGCTCTACACGTTCATGTCCTCGATCGCGCCCGCAATCATGAGCGAGCTCTTCCCGACCGAACTGCGGGCCCTGGGCATCGGCGCCTGGTACAACCTGACGGTCGCGCTCTTCGGCGGCACCGCGCCGCTGCTGATCTCGGCGCTGTCGGCCGCGGACCGCCCGCAGCTGTTCTTCTGGTACGTCTCCGGCGGCGCGCTCATCGCGTTCCTGATCATCCTGACGCTGCCCGAGACCAAGGGCCGGGAACTGACGTAACGGACGTACCACCGCGGTGGTGGCATTCTGGTGTCATGGAGCTGCTCCGGACCCTGCTCAACCTCGTGTGGCTCGTGCTGGCCGGCGTCTGGATGGCGCTGGGCTACGTCGTCGCGGGGATCCTCTGCTGCGTCCTCATCGTCACGATCCCCTGGGGCATCGCGTCGTTCCGGATCGCGCTGTTCGCGCTGTGGCCGTTCGGCAGCCGGATCGAGCGCCGGGCCGACGCGGGCGTGGGGTCCACGCTGGGCAACGTCATCTGGTTCGTCGTGGCCGGGTGGTGGCTCGCGATCGGGCACATCGTCACCGCGATCCCGCTGGCGATCAGCATGGTCGGCATCCCGTTCGCGTGGGCGAACCTCAAGATGATCCCGGTGTCGCTGACGCCGCTGGGTCGCCGGATCGTCGACACCGACGACCCGGGCTTCGCGGTCGGCGACCACCGCGCGGCGGTCCCGGCGCGCCGGTGATCGAAGTACCGATACGGACGCTCAGTGTCTGCGACGGCACTTCGCTGACAAACCTCAGCCGCGGACGGGGAGGTCGTAGCGCCGGCGGATGCTCGAGCCGAGCCTGCGGACGTCGACGCCGTAGACGTGCAGCGAGATGGTCGTGTTCGGCGCGGTGTTCGTGACCCGGTGGATGTCGCCGGGCGGGAGCAGGCCGGTGACGGTGCCCGGCCCGGCGACGTCCTCGCCGTCGACGACGAGGCGGTCGGCGACGCGCCGATAGCGGGTCTCGTGCTCCTCGCCGGTGTGCACCCCGACCACGCACCACGAGAGGTGGTCGTGGATCGGGGTCGACTGGCCGGGCAGCCACACGAGCGCCACCAGCGAGAACGCGCCGTCGTCGGCGACGTGCAGCAGGTGCTGGCGGTAGTGCTCGGGGTCGCCGACGCACTGGGCAGGCGAGAGCAACCGCGGATCGCCCAGGTACGGGGCCAGGGCCTCGCCGACGGCGTCGACACCGGCGAGCCCGGGTGCGGCGTCGCGGACGGCGGCGTCGAGGTCGGCGGTCAGGGCGGCCAGCGGGGTGATCAGGGCGGTGGTCATCGGAGGCTCCTCAGGCGGCGGTGCGGGCGGGGACGGCCTCGGTGAGGTCGGCGACGAGGGTCGTCTCGTAGCCGTCGGTCTCCACCGAGAGGATCGGGAGCACCGACGCGAGCAGGGCGCGCATGCCGGTGTTCTCGGTCAGCACGTCGGCGACGAGGCGCGAGTAGCGCTCCTCGCGGCCGCGGGCGGCGACGGCGGTCAGCAGCCGGCGCCCGACGCCGCGGCCCTGCCAGGCGTCGACGATCTCGATGGCCAGCTCGGCGTCGCGCAGACCCAGGGAGACGAGCCGGGCGATGCCCACGGGCGCGCCGTCGGGGCCGAACGCGGCCACGGCGATGTGCCGGCGGCCGTCGACCGCGGCGAGGGTCCGGCGCACCGCGCCGGTCAGGCGCGGCGTCGCGCCGTGGAAGCGCAGGTAGCGACTCTGGTCGGACAGGCCGGCGAAGACGGCGTCGAGGACGTCGGTCTCGTCGGGGCCCAGCTCGCGCAGGGTCACGGTGGGTGGGCGACCGGAGGCCCGGAGCCCGGGCGGTCGGCCCGGCGCCACGAGGGTCACCGGGGTCGGGCGCAGCGTGGTCGTCGTCATGGTGGGTCCTTCCCCGCGGCACCGGACCCGTCGTCCGGCGACGGGATCGAGCCTGGCTCGGGACCCCACGTCGCCTCGTCGGTGAGACCTCCCCATCTCGGGTGCCGGCGGTACCCATGCCGCGCCGCCCAGCCCTGGGCGCCCCGGCGATCACGAGCGCGTCGTCCACCCCGGTCGCCTCTCGGAGATGCACCGCACGCCCCTGATCCACCGCCCCCGTCGCGCACACCACCACGGACCCCGACCTGGGCAGTCGCCCCGCCCGGATTGGGCAGGCGACGCCGATGGGCGCGGCCGCAGGTCTCCCTAGCGTCGTCGGCGACGACGAGGACGAGGAGTGCGGCGATGGACGTGATCGTGATCGGTGCGGGTCAGGCCGGGCTGGCGATGAGCCGGTGCCTGCGGGAGCGCGGGCTCGGGCACGTGGTGCTCGAGAAGGGGCGGGTCGGCCAGCGGTGGCGCCACGAGCGCTGGGACTCGTTCACGCTGCTCAGCCCCAACTGGCAGACGCGGCTCCCGGGCCGGCAGTACGCCGGCGACGACCCGGACGGCTTCATGACCGGCCGGGAGGTGGCCGCCATGCTCGCGGACTACGCCGCCGAGACCGGTGCCGACGTGCGCGAGGGCGTCACGGTGCGGGCCGTCGACGCCGACGCCGACGGCTGGCGCGTGCGCACCGACCGGGGCGAGCTCACGGCACCCGCCGTCGTCGTGGCCACCGGCGACCTCGACCGCCCCGTGGTGCCCCCGGTCGCCGCCGAGCTGCCCGCCCGGATCCACCAGCTCCACACCCGCGACTACCGCAACCCGGGCGCATTGCCCCCGGGCGGCGTGCTCGTCGTCGGCGCGGGGCCGTCCGGCCAGCAGATCGCCGCCGAGCTCGCGCGCGCCGGCCGGACCGTGCACCTCGCGGTCGGGCGCCACAAGTGCCTGCCGCGCCGCTACCGGGGGCAGGACACCTACTGGTGGATGGACCGCATGGGCACGCTCGCCCGCACCCGCGCGTCGCTGCCCGACCCCTCGGCGACCCGCACGCCCAACGCCGTGCTGACCGGCGGCACCCGGGACCTCGACCTGCACCGTCTCGTCGCCGACGGCGTCGCCCCGCACGGGCGGCTGCTCGGCGTGCGGGACGGGTTGGCGACGTTCGACGGCTCGTTGCCGGCGACGGTTGCCGAGGCCGAGGACAACGCGGTGCGGTTCCGGGCGAAGGTCGACGGCTTCGTCGCGCGCACCGGGCTCGACGCGCCGCCGGAGCCGGCCCGCCTGCCGCGGCCGGCGCCGTGGGCCGGGGACGCCGCCGCGACGCTCGACCTCGACGGCATCGGGTCGGTCGTCTGGGCGACCGGGTTCCGGCGCGACTTCTCCTGGGTGCACGCGGACGTCCTCGACGACACGGGCGAGCCGATCCACGACCGCGGGGTCACCGCGGCGCCGGGGCTGTGCTTCCTCGGGCTCAAGTGGCAGCACCACCGCTCGTCGAGCTTCCTCGACGGGGTCGGTGCCGACGCCGCGTTCCTCGCCGACCACCTGGCGGAGCTCGCCTCACCCGTCCTGGCCGTCGCCTGACGCCTTCGCCGCCGCCTCGGCCCGCGACCCCACACCGAGCTTGTCGAGCACCGCGGAGACGTGGTGGTCGACGGTGCGGACCGAGAGCACGAGGCGCTCGGCGATCTGGGCGTTGGTCAGCCCGTCGGCGAGCAGCGCGAGGATGTCGGCCTGGCGCGGGGTCAGCCCGTCGGGGTGGGCGCGCGTCCCGGCCTGGGGCCCGCGGGGGATGCGGCGCACCCCGCGGGCCTGCAGCAGACGGCGTGCCCGGCGCGCCGCGGGCGCGGCCCCGAGGTCGTCGAGCGTGCGCAGCCCGGCGAGCACGGCCTCCTCCTCGCCGGCGTCGACCAGCTCCAGGGCCCGTTCGTAGGGCTGGTCGTGCCAGTGCGCCGAGGCGGCGAGCGGGTCCCCGGCCAGCGCCAGCGCATGCCGGGGCCAGAGGTCGGGGTCGGGCTCCACCGCCACCCCGCACCGACGGGCCTGCCGCAGCAGGTCACCCCGCGCGCCGGCGAGGCCCGGGCGTCGCGAGCGCGCGAGCAGCGACGCGATCCGGGCCTGCTCCCGCCCGCCGTCGCCGTCGAGCCACGCCTTCTCCGCCAGCGCCGCACCCGTCGACAGCAGCACCGGCAGGCTGTCCGCGCGGGAGGCGAGCTCCCAGGCGCGGGCGAGGACGTCGTCGGCGTCGGGATCCCCGCGCCGCGCGAGCAGGCGGCCCAGCGGCGGCAGCGTCTCGCGGGCGAGGATCCCGGCCTCGGGCACCGCGGCCACGAGACGGCGCAGACCCTGCTCGGCCGCGTCCCAGCGCCCGTCGTCGATCATGAGCTGGAGGCCGAACGCCTCGAGCGAGTAGCCGTGCGAGAGGAAGTCGCCCGAGCGCGTGCGCTCGAGACCCTCGGCGACGACGGCGGGGACCTCGGCGTCGCGCCCGAGGCGGCGCAGCGCCTTGACCAGGCTGGTGTAGCCACGGGCGACGTGCTCGCCGGCGCCCGCGGCCTGCGCGGCGGCGATCCCGGCCCGCACGAGGTCGGGACCCTCGGGGTCGCCGAGGAAGGCGCGCCCGAGGCCCCGGTAGATCGTGCCGAGCGCGGCCAGCCCGGGCCCGGCTCGCGCGGCCACCTCCGTCAGCTCCGCGATCCCGGCCTCCTCGTCGTCGGCGAGCACGGCCAGCACCCCGCGGTGGGTGCGGGCGAGGGTCGAGGAGGGTTCGAGCGCGACGGCGCGGTCGAGCGTCGCCCGGGCGTCGGCCACGTCGCCCCGGATGTAGAGGTGGCGCGACAGCCCCACGAGCGCGCGCACGGTGGCGGGCACGTCGTCGCCGTCGGTGCGCAGCGCCACCGCGTGCCGGGCCGTCGTGACGGCCTCCTCGACGCGGTGGGCGCAGTAGAGCTCCCAGGCGTGCTCCTCCGCGATCGCCGCCTGCTCGGCCTCGGGCAGGCGCCCGGTGTGGGGCCGCAGCAGCTCGTGGACGGCGAGGGCCTGCTGGTGTGCGCCGGCCGCGGCGGCGGCCCGCGCGGCGACGGGGGCGTGGGCGAGCACGGTGTCGACGTCGCCGCACCGCGCGGCGTGGTGCAGCACCCGGGCGTGGTCCACGGGCTCGCGGCCCCGTACCCACGCGAGCACCGCGTGCTCCAGGGCGATCCGGCGGGCCGCGGACAGGGAGACCTCGACGGCCTGGCGCGCGAGCTCGTGGCGGAAGGCGACGGCGTCCCCGGGCATCTCGACGATGCCGCGGCGCTCGGGGGCCTCGACCGCCGCGGTCCAGTCCGGCGCCAGCGCGTCGAGCAGGTCGCGCTCGGCGCGGCCCGGGACGACGGCGAGCAGCTCGAGCAGCGCGCGGGACTCCGCGGGGAGGTCGGCGACGCGGGCGAGCACGGCGTCGCGCACCGACACCGGCAGCCCTTCGCCGCGGGCCGCGACCAGCTCGGTGACGAGGAACGGGTTGCCCCGGGTCGAGGCGTGGACGCGCAGCCCGCCGTCGCCCGCGAGCTCGGACACCGCGGCGACCGAGAGGGCCGGCAGCGGCGGGCGGCGCGTCGCGCGGGCCGGCAGGCCGCCGAGCAGCCGTTGGAGGCGCGAGCCGGGGTCGACCTCGTCGTCGCGGTAGGTCATCACGAGCACCGCGGGGAGGCGGTCGATCCGGGCGGCGGCGACGGCGAGGGCGTCGAGGGTGGCCTCGTCGGACCAGTGGACGTCCTCGACGGCGAGCACGGTCACGGGGCGGCCCAGCTCGTCCAGCACCGCGTCGTGCACCGCCCCGGCGTCGCCGGACCGCAGCGCGTCGCGCAGGCCGTCCGTGCCGACGTCGTGCAGCGGGCCGAACGGGCGCGCGGTGACGAGGTCGTCGCAGGCCCCGGCGAGCAGGCGCACGCCGTCCAGCTCGTCGGTCCACGCGCGCAGCACGGTGGTCTTGCCGATGCCGGCCTCGCCCGCGAGGAGCACGACCCGGCCCGTGCCGGCGCGGGCGTCGGCGAGCGCCGCCCGCAGCTCATCCAGGGCGGCGTCCCGCTCGAGGACCGGCACCACGGCTCGACGGTAGACACCGGCGGCGGTCACGTCAGGTCCATGTCCATGCGGATCGCCGGCCCGAAGCGCGTGGGCGCCTCGCCGATCGTCCGGAAGCCGCACCGCACGTAGAACGTCTCGACGCGCGGGTTGGCGGTGACGACCAGGCGGGGCGCGCCCGCGTCCCGCGCCCGGGCCACGACGTCGGCGACGAGCCGGGCGCCGATCCCGTGGCGCATGTGCGCGGGGCGCACGAAGAGGCCGTCGAGCTCGGCGTCGCCGTCGGGCAGCGGCAGCACGGCCGCGAAGCCGGTGACCGCGCCGTCCTGCTCGTGCACCCGGATGCCGGGCGAGCGGACCTGCCCGCGCGGCACCTCGATCGCCTCGGGGTGCGCGAGCAGGTCGGCGCGGTACTCGTCCCAGATCAGCGAGGCCTCGCGCTGGACGTCCTCGAGCACCGCGACCTCGTCCTCGCGCGCCCAGCGCAGCAGCCCGTCCCCGGTGCCCATCACACGATGGTGCTGGCCGTGTCGAGGAGGTTCAGGGCCACCGAGAGGCGGTGGCCGACCCGGCGGTGGTCCTCGGGGCCGGGGGCCCCGGGGGGCGCCTCGGCGGGGGCGACGGCGTCGAGCACGGCCGCGAGCCGGTCGCGCTCGGCGGCGGTCGGCGGCTGCAGCGCGAGCGCGGTGACGATCTCGGCGGACGGGGCGGTCGGCGCCCGGCCGACGGCCCGCCAGTGCAGGCCGCGCGCCACCTCCAGGGCGTCCTCCTGGGTCAGCCGGCGCCAGAGGAACGCGGCGGTGGCGTAACGGTCGATGCGGGCGACGTCGTCGGGGGACAGCGCGCCAAGCCGGACGGTGAGCTCGGGGTCGATGATCGTGCTCATGGTCGTGCCTCCTCAGGCGGCGTGCGGTCGGTCGGCGGGGGTGTCGAGGGCGAGCAGGGCCGCGACCTCGGGGCGCATGGCCTGGCTCAGGGCGGGCAGGAGGTCGCGCAGCTCGGCGACGTCCCAGGCGTACGAGGCGATCCGTTCGGTGATCGCGGCGACGTCGGCGGAGAGCCGGTCGCGGGTGTCCTGGTACGCGCGCAGCGCGTCGCGGCGGGCCGGCCGACCCGCCGGTGCGGAGATCACCGCGCGAGCGAGCAGCTCGGCGTCGCGCAGCGCGTCGGTGATGCCGTGCGCGGTCAGCGGGTCCTTGAAGTAGCCGGCGTCGCCGACGAGCGCCCAGCCCGGCCCGCTCGCGGTGCGGACGAACCCGGGGACGCCGGGGAAGCCGCGGACCGGCCCCTCGACCGTCGCCGCCGCGAGGTCGGGGGCGGCCTCGGCGAGCAGCCGGCGGTGACCGGCGTCGAGGTCGCCGCGCAGCGCGTCGAACCGGGCGGTCGGCGCGCCCGCCCACAGGCAGGCGCGGCCGTCGTGGGTGGGGACGACCCCGGCCGTCACGCCCGGCCGGTAGCACCAGCGGTAGCGGTCCCCGGGGAGTCCGGTGGCGTAGGCGTAGAGGACGGCGCTCGCGGCCTCGCCGGCGTGCTCGACCGGGGCGTCGACCGCGGCGGCGACCGTCGAGCGGCGCCCGTCGGCCCCGACGGTCAGCGGGGCGTGCGCCACCCCGGCGGCGCGGCTGCCGCGCTCGACGTACTCCACGCCGGCGACGGCGCCGCGCACGTCGCGGCGCAGTCCGGTCACGCGGGCCGAGAAGCGGACGTCGGCGCCGGCGTCCCGCGCGGCGTCGATCAGGATGCGGTCGAGCACCGTGCGGCGCGGCGCGACCAGCGGGTGCCGGCTCGCCACGGTCAGGGACTCGTCGCCGTAGTGGAACTCGGTGTGCGTGATCGCGGGGGCGCCGCTCTCGCGGACCGCGGGCAGCAGGCCCCAGCGGTCGAGCGCGACGACGGCGCCGCGCATCAGCGCGTGCGTGGACAGGGTGTCGGTGCCGCGGCGCCCGGACTCCAGGACCAGGACGTCGAGCCCGGCGCGGGCGAGCAGCAGCGCCGTCGCCGCCCCGGCCGGTCGGCCGCCGACGACCACGACGTCGTGGGACGTGTTCATGGCGGTTCCTCCTTCGGGGGTGGTGCCGCCGGTGGCCGGGCGGGTCGCGCCCGGCCACCGGGGGAGTCGGGGGCGGCCGCGGGCGGATCGCGCCCGCGGCCGCTCGTGCGGGGTCAGTCGGTGATCACGTCGACGACGACGGGGACGCCCTGGGTGATGCTGTCGAACACCACGGAGCGGTCGGTGCCGCGCCGGACGACCTCGCGGAGCTTCTCCTCCGAGGCCTCGCCGGCGATCCGGATGGTCATGCGGATCTGCTGGAAGCCGTTGCGCACGCGGTCGTCGAGGCCCATCGCGCCCATGACGTCGAGGTCGCCCTCGAGCGTGGAGGAGACGGCGGTCAGCTTCACCTTGCGGGCGGAGGCGGCGTAGACGAGCGAGGTCGTCACGCAGGCGGCCAGCGCGTGCAGCAGGAACTCCGCCGGGTTCGGGCCGTCGTCCTCGCCGATCAGGATCGCGGGCTCGCCGGCGTCGAGGGTGAACGCCTCGGCCCGCGAGGTGTCCTCGCCGCCGGCCGCGTAGAAGTCCTTGATCGTGCTGCGGTTGTGCGAGCCGCCCATCCACGTGTTGTTCGCGCGGAAGCGGAACTTCGCGAGGTCGGGCTGGCCCGTGAGCACGTCGAGCGTGGCGAAGAGGTTGGTGGTGTCCACGCCGTTGCGGACGGTGTGGGCGACGGTCTCGGTCATGGTGTGACTCCTGGGTGTTCGGGGTGGTTCCCGGTGCCCCACCACGGTCGGGCGCCGCCCCCTGCCGGGGCATCGGCATCACCTGCCCATCCCGGCGCGCCGGGTGCCCACGTCACCCGTGCCGTCACCGACACCGGACGGGGCCGGGCGAGAGATGGGCAGCAAGGCGCGAGATGTAGGTGGTCGGGTCGCTTCACCGCCTCCCGCCGCGTCCCTAGCGTCGCTCGCGAGACCGGGAGGTGGACCGATGACCGACCTGATGGAACGTGCCGACGAGCAGGACGTGCTCGCCGCCGCGCTGGACCGGGCGGCCGCGGGCACCGGGTCGGTCGTCCTCGTCGCCGGGGAGGCCGGGATCGGCAAGACGAGCCTGGTCCGCGCCTTCGTCCGCGGCGCCGCCCGGGCCCGTGTGCTGATCGGCGCGTGCGACGACCTCGTGACGCCGCGGACGCTCGGGCCGCTGCGCGACGCGGCCCGCGACGGTGCGCTCGGGCGCGCGCTGGCGACGGGGGACCGCGACGACGTCATGGCCGCGGTCCGCACCGCGCTGGCCCATCCGCCCACGGTGCTGGTCGTCGAGGACGTCCACTGGGCCGACGGCGCCACCCTCGACGTGCTGCGCCACCTCGGGCGGCGCATCGAGGCGCTGCCGGCGGTGCTCGTGCTGACCTACCGCGACGGCGAGGTCTCCGACGAGCTGCAGCGGGTGCTCGGCGCCCTCGGCGGGCCCGCGGTGCACCGCCTGCGCCCCCGGCGTCTCTCCCGGGACGCGGTCGCCCGCTGGGCGGGCGGCACGGCCGTCACGTCCGCCGAGCTGTACCGGCTGACCGGCGGGAACCCGTTCTACGTCTCCGAGGTGCTCGCCGGGGACACCTCGGACCCGGCCGCGGTCCCGGTCACCGTCGTCGACGCGGTGCTCGCCCGCCTGCACCGGCTGCCCGCCGACGTCGCGGCGGCGCTCGAACAGCTCGCGGTCGTGCCCGCCACGGTCGACCTGGCGCTGGCCCGCGAGCTGCTCGGCGACCTCGCGGTCCTCGGCCCGGCCGAGGCGGCGGGCGTCATCGAGGTCGGGACGCAGACCGTGTCGTTCCGCCACGAGCTCGCCCGCCGCGCCGTCGAGAGCGCGCTGACCACGACCGCGCGCATGGGCCGCCACGCCCGCGTCCTCGCCGCGCTCGGCGCCCGCGACGACGTCGACCCGGCCCGTCTCGTGCACCACGCGGTGGGGGCCGGGGACGACGCCGCCGTCGTCGCGCACGGCCCGGAGGCGGCACGCCGTGCGTACCGGGCGGGTGCGCTCGCCCAGGAGATCGCGCTCTACGGGCACGTCCTCGAGCGCCGCCACCTCGTCGCCCCTGCCGACCGCGCGGCGATGCTCACCGCCTGCGCCGCCTCGCACTTCACCCGCAACCAGCTCACGCTCGCCCTGGTGACCGGCGAGGCGGCGGTGCGCCTGCGGGAGGAGCTCGGCGACCCCGTCGCCCTGGGCCAGGCGCTGGTCCCCCTGGGACCGACCCTCTGGGGGCTGACCCGCCACCACGACGCCGTCGCGGCCGCGCGCCGCGCGGTCACCTGCCTCGAGCAGGGCGGCGAGGGGCCGTCGCTGGCGTTCGCGCTCGCCTACGAGGGGCTGCTGCTCTCGACCGTCGACCGCTACGACGAGGCCCTGGCGGCCGCCGACGCGGCGGCGTCGACGGCCCGGCGCGTGGGCGCGCCCAGCCTCGAGGCGCTCGCGCGCATCCTGCGCGGCCGCACCCGGATGCTGCTCGACGACCCCGGCGGGCTCGCCGAGCTCACCGAGGCCCGGCGGGCGGCACAGCACACCGGCGAGCACGTGATCGCGGTGCAGGGCTACGTGCTCGGGGTCCAGGACCTCTGGGAGGTCGGCCGGTTCGCCGACGCCGCGGCGCTCGCCGACGAGGGCCTCGCCTACGTCGAGGAGCTCGACCTCAATCTCTACCTCGAGCACTTCGTCGCCCACCGTCTGCGGTGGCGCGCGGTCGGCGGGGCCTGGGAGGAGGCGGAGTCCGGCCTGCGCCGGCTCGCCGGCCACCCCGACGGGGGCGAGACCGCGGCGACGCGGTACTCCCTGCCCGCCCTCGCCCGCCTGCTCGTACGCCGCGGCGCCGACGACGCCGACGCGGTGCTCGCGTGGGCCCTCGACTACGCCGGGCGGGCCGACAGCCGCTACGAGCTCGTGCCCGCCCTGCTCGCCGAGATCGAGCACGCCTGGCTCGCCGGCGACGCCGACCGCGCCCGGGCGGCGCTGGACCGCCTCGCCGCCCGCGTCCGCGGGCCGGGCCCGGCCCGGCAGCGCGCCGAGCTGCTGCGCTGGCGGCGGCGCCTCGGCGAGGACGTGACGCCGTTCCCGGGCTGCCCGGAGCCGCTGGCCGCCGGCATCCGGGGGGACACCCCGACCGCCGCGGCGGGGTGGCGCGACCTCGGCGCCCCCTACGAGCAGGCCCTCGAGCTCGTCGACTCCGGCGACGTCGCCGCGACCCTCGACGGCCTGGCGCTGCTCGACGGGCTGGGCGCGGCGCCCGCGGCGGCCCTCGCGCGGCGCCGGCTGCGCGAGCTCGGGCTGCGGTCGGTGCCCCGCGGACCCGTCCCCGCGACCCGGACCAACCCGGCGGGGCTCACCGAGCGCCAGCTGGTGATCCTCGGCCGGATCGTCGCCGGGCGCACCAACGCCGAGATCGCCGCCGACCTCGTGCTCTCCGTGCGCACCGTCGACCACCACGTCTCCGCCGTGCTCGCGAAGCTCGGCGTCACCGGCCGTCGCGAGGCGGCCGCGGAAGCCGCACGACTCGGCCTGGCCGCGGATCTCGCGCAGGCCTGACGACCCACCGGGAGGACCCCGTGACACGCACCCGCACCGACCTCGTCGACCGCCTCATGGACCTGTGGTCGACCCCGCTGCCCGACGACGACGCGGCCGCGCTCGCGGCGTTCGGCGCGCTCTACACCGACCCGGTGGAGGTCAACGGCGCGAGCCTCACCCTCGCCGACCTGCTGGCCCGCGCCCGCGCGATCCAGGCCGCCTACAGCGACATGGACCGCGTCGTGCTCGAGCGGGTGGAGGTCCCCGGCAAGCTCGTCGTCGCCTTCCGCATGCTCGGGACCCACACCGGCCCGCTGCCGACACCGCTCGGCGTCGTGGCCCCCACCGGCGGTCCGGTCGACCTGCGCGTCATCGACGTCCTCACGCTCACCGACGGTCGCATCAGCGGGATCGTCATGGTCGGCGACGAGCTCGGGAACCTGCTGCGCCTCGGCGCCGTGACGCTCGCCTGAGCGGGACCCTCAGCGCTCCCGCCACGTCCGCAGCACCACGCCGCCCGGGCCCACGGTGCGCACCTGCACGCGCCACGGGTCGAGGCGCAGCACGACGAAACCCGGCGCGGTGGGGCCGTCCCAGCCGGGCACACCGATCGCGCCCGGATCGAAGCCGACCGGGGGCGGGGCGGCGGCCAGCAGCTCCCACACGCGCGTGCGGGCGGCGTCGTCGGTCACGCGGACGGCGCGGCAGTCGGCGACCGCGGCGACCCACGGCCCGTCGTACGCGGCGCACGACGCGGACGGGACGACCTCGAGGTGGCGCAGCTTCGGGCTCGGCGTCGTCGCGATCCACCCGACCAGGGCCGTGCCGTCCCATTCCCAGAACGGATGCACGACGCGGGACCGGGGGCGCCCGGCGCCGTCCACCGTCGCGAGGGCGGCGTAGACGACGGCGTGCGCCCGGGCCACGAAGTCGGGGGCGAGCGCGGCGAGGTCGGTGTCCATGCGCCCGAGCGTCGTCCCGGTGACGGCGCCGCTCATCGGCGCGAGGTGCCCACATCACGGCCGCGGCTGCCCACCTCCCGCGGTCTGGGCAGCCGCCCCGCGCGATGTGGGCGTGCGTGGCCGATGACCGGGCGACGCCCCGGTCCGACGCTGGTCGCACCGACGACCCGGAGGAGTCCCGATGAGCGCCGCCCTGAGCTTCTACCAGCTGCTGACCACCGTGAGCTTCACGCTGCTCTCGCTGTGGCTCGTGGTCCTGGGCCTGGACCAGCGCTGGCGTCACGACGTCGCCCGGCACCGGGCCACGCTGCACACCACGCTGATGTTCTTCCTGCCCGGGGCGATGGGGCTGGGCTCGGTGCTCTCCGGCGGCGACGCCGTCGTGTGGCGGGTGTTCTTCGTGCTCGGCGGCCTCGTCGGGCTCGCGGAGTCGGTGACGTACCTCCGCGTGGGGGACGCAGGAGAGCCCCTGCTGCGGGCCGTGTCGCCGTGGCCCTACGCCGCGGTGATCGCGGCCGCGCTGCTCCCGGGGCCGGTCCTGGGCCTCGTGCCGCTGCAGGTGGAGGGCCTGGCCACCGGGCTCGTGTTCGGCACGGGCATGGTCGCGCTCTGGCTCGCACTGACGAGGACGCGCGAGACCGTGACCCGGTCAGGCCAGCCCGAGGCGCCCCGCGGCCGCCGCGGCGTCGCGTCGTGAGCCCACGCCCAGCTTGGCCAGGACCGCCGAGACGTGGTGGTCGACCGTGCGCACCGAGAGCACCAGCTCCTCGGCGATCTCGGTGTTGGTCCGGCCCCCGGCGAGCAGGCGCAGGATGTCGAGCTGGCGGTTCGTGAGCCCGGCCGGGTTGGTGCGGGTCGCCTCCTGGGGCCCGCGAGGCGGCCGGACGCCGCGCTCGGCCAGCCGCCGGCGCACGAGCGCCGCCGCCGGGGTCGCGCCGAGGTCGTGGAGCACGTCGAGGGCCCGGAGCAGGGGCTCCGCCTCGCCGGACTCCGCCAGCTCCAGCGCCCGTTCGTAGGGGGCGCCGACCCGCTCCCAGGCCGCCGCGGCGGTGCTCGTGTCACCGTCCAGTCCCGCCGCGAGCTCCTCCGGAGCCCCCGCGACCGGGACCACCGGGCCGCCCACCCGCCGCAGCCAGCGGGCGAGCTCCGCGAGGTCGCGCCAGCGCCCGGTGGTCGGGCCCTCGCGCAGGAGCGCGGCGGCCTCGTCCACCGGGCCCGATCCGCCGGTGAGCCACGCCTGCTCGAGGCGCGCGGTGAGGACCGCCGCCGACAGGACCACGCTCGGGTTGCGGACGGCCAGCTCGCGGGCGCGGTCGACCAGCGTCGCCGCGTCCCCGGCGCCGCGGCGGACGGCGAGGCCGGCCAGGTAGGGCAGGGCGAACCGGTCGAGCACGCCGCCGTCGGGGCGGTCGTCGACGAGACCGCGCAGGCCCGTCTCGGCGGCGTCCCACTCGCCCCGCAGCGCGAGCCGGCGCAGCCGGTAGGTCTCCCGGATGCGCTCGTAGGAGGCGAAGTCGCGGTCCGCGCCGTACCGGGCGGCGTCAGCGAGGACGTCGTCCATCTCCTCGAGGTCGCTCGTCTGCCACAGCGACAGCACCAGGTTGAGGTACGCGAGCATCGCCGGTTCGTGGTCGCCGCCCGCCCGGGCGCGCCGCAGCCCTTCCCGGACGTCGTCGAGCCCGTCGGTGTCGCCCCGCTGGAACCGGGACTGGCCGCGGAAGACGAGCACGGTCGTCCGCACGCGGCTGTCGCCGAGCCGCTCGGAGGCGGCCAGTGCGGCGTCCAGGACCGGCACCGCCTCGTCCTCGCGCCCGACCGTCGTGAAGAACGCGCCCAGGTAGCTGTACGCGGCGGCGTACTCCCCGGCCGCGCCGGCGCCGTCGAGCAGCGTGACGGCGCGGCGGGCCGACGCGAGGGCGTCGTCGGGGCGCAGGTCGGACCACTGGTGCGTCGCGGCGGAGGCCAGCGCGCGGGCGAGGGCGGCGGCGTCGCCGCGGTCCTCCCGCCCGCGGACCGCCTCCGCGCTCGCCGCGGCCGCCTCGGCGTACCGCCCGGCGTGGAAGAGCGCCCAGCCGTACTCCTCGTGGATCTGCGCATCCTCCTCGGGGGTCAGCACCTCGCGGCGGCGCACGACCTCGGCGAAGAGCTGGACGGCCTGGCTCTGGGCGCCGGCGCGCACGGCCCGCCGGGCGGCCTCGGGCGCGTGGGCGACGACCGCGGCGTCGTCGCCCGCGCCGACCGCGTGGTGGACGAGGCGGTCGGGGTCCGGTGCGTCGTCGTGGTGCAGCGCGGCGAGCACGCGGGCGTGCAGGTCGAGCCGTGTGCTCGTCGGGATCGCGCCCTCCAGCGCCCGCCGCGCGAGCTCGTGCCGGAAGGCGACGGCCTGCGGGGTCACCTCGAGCAGCCCGGCCCGCTCGGCGTCGTCGAGCACGGAGCGGTCGCCGATCACCGCGCGGACCAGCGGCATCTCGACGCGGGCCGGGACGACGGCGAGCTGGTCCAGCGCGCGCCGGACGCCGGGGTCGAGCCCGCGGGCGCGCGCGAGGACGGCGTCGACGACGGTGGCCGGGACCGCGGCGTCCGGGGCCGCGAGCACCTCGGAGAGAAAGAACGGGTTGCCGCCGGTGAGGGTGTAGAGCGGGGCGGTGGTCACGTTGGTGCCGCCGGCCCACTGCGCCACCGCGGTCCGCGAGAGGGGCCGGAGCGCGAGCCGGTGTGTGGGGGCCGTCGTCAGCGCGCCGAGCGCGCGCCGGAGGCGGTCCTCGCCGTCGATCTCGTCGTCGCGGTAGGTCACCACGAGCACGGCGGGGACGTCCGCGATCCGGCGCCCGACGTAGCGCACGACGTCGAGCGTCGCGTCGTCGGCCCAGTGCAGGTCCTCGACGACCAGCACCGTCGGACGCGCCGCGAGCTCGGTCAGGGCGGCGGTGAGCACGTCCTCGGCGGCGTCGGGGCGCAGCGCCGCGGCGAGGGGGCCGTCGCGGCCGGCCACCGCGTCGCGCAAGGGCCCGAGCGTGCGCGGGGCGACCAGGTCCTCGCACGCACCGAGCAGGACCCGGGCGCGCGTCGACGCCGTGCGCAGGAACTCCCGGACCACGGTGGTCTTGCCGATGCCCGCGGGCCCGGCCAGCAGCACGGCCTCCCCGGCGCCGGCGACCGCGGCGTCGAGGGCGGCGGTGAGCACGTCGAGCTCGGCCTGCCGTTCCCACAGCCCCGCGGCCCCCACGGGGTCGATGGTGCCCCGCCGATCGGGGGTCCGACAGGACCGAGCGGAGCAGCGCACGGACCCTGACCTGGGCATCGGGGTCCCGGAGATGGGTGGTGGTTCCCGACGACGTCGCCGGGCGGCGCGCCGAGCATGGTCGCTGTGCAGAACGGAGGCAGGACCATGACCATCGACGAGCAGACCGCGCAGACGCCGCGCGTGGGGCAGAGCGCGAGCCGGTCGCGCCTGGTGACCGCGCGCGACATCGAGCTCTTCACCGCGATCTCGGGCGACCGCAACCCCCTGCACTACGACGCGGAGTACGCGGCGGCGACGCGGTTCGTGGGGATCGTCGTCCAGGGCGGCGTCACCACGGCGGTGCTCAACGCCGTCGTCGCCGAGGACCTCCCGGGTCCCGGGAGCGTCTTCCTCCAGCTCGACCTGCGCTTCCTCGCCCCGGTGCGCCCCGGCGACGTGATCACCGGGACCGTCGAGGTGACCGCGGCGCGGACCGACAAGCCGATCACGACGCTGGACGTGCGCGTCACCCGCGACGACGGCATCACCGCCGTCGCCGGCACCGCGGTCTGCTGGACCGAGCGCCCCTAGTCGGGGCCCTGCCGCTCACTGTCCGGCTCGCCCTCGGACTCGACATCCGGGATCACCGGCCCCAGCAGGTCGTCGGCGTCGACGATCCGGTAGGCGTAGCCCTGCTCGGCGAGGAACCGCTGGCGGTGCGCGGCGTACTCGGCGTCGACGGAGTCGCGGGCGACCACCGAGTAGAAGTGCGCCTGCCGGCCGTCGCCCTTGGGGCGCAGCAGGCGGCCGAGGCGCTGGGCCTCCTCCTGGCGCGAGCCGAACGTCCCGGAGACCTGGATGGCCACCGAGGCCTCGGGCAGGTCGATCGAGAAGTTCGCGACCTTCGACACGACCAGGACCGGGATCTCGCCCCGCCGGAACTGGTCGAACAGGACCTCGCGCTCCTTGTTCTTCGTCGAGCCCTGGATCACCGGGGCGTCGAGGGCGACGCCCAGCTCGTCGAGCTGGTCGAGGTAGGCCCCGATGACGAGCGCGGGCTCGCCGCGGTGCCGCTCGAGGATGCTGCGCACCACCGGGATCTTCGTCTTGGCGCAGGCGCAGAGGCGGTAGCGCTCCTCGGCCTCGGCGGTGGCGTAGATGATCCGCTCGTTGTCGGTCATGGTCACGCGGACCTCGACGCAGTCGGCGGGCGCCACCCAGCCCTGGGCCTCGATGTCGCGCCACGGGGCGTCGTAGCGCTTGGGCCCGATGAGCGAGAACACGTCGCCCTCGCGGCCGTCCTCGCGCACCAGCGTCGCGGTGAGCCCCAGGCGGCGGCGTGACTGCAGGTCGGAGGTCATGCGGAACACCGGCGCGGGCAGCAGGTGCACCTCGTCGTAGATGATCAGACCCCAGTCGCGCGAGTCGAACAGCTCCAGCGCGCGGTACTCGCCCTTCGTCTTGCGGGTCATCACCTGGTAGGTCGCGATGGTGACCGGGCGGATCTCCTTGCGCTCCCCGGAGTACTCGCCGATCTCGTCCTCGGTCAGCGACGTCCGCGCCACCAGCTCGCGCTTCCACTGCCGGCCCGCGACGGTGTTGGTGACGAGGATCAGCGTCGTCGCGCCGGCCTTCGCCATCGCGGCCGCGCCCACGAGCGTCTTGCCCGCGCCGCAGGGGAGCACGACGACCCCCGAGCCCCCGTGCCAGAAGCCCTCGACGGCGTCGGCCTGGTAGTCGCGCAGCTCCCAGTCGCTCTGGTCGAGCTCGATGGGGTGGGCCTCGCCGTCGACGTAGCCCGCGAGGTCCTCGGCCGGCCAGCCGACCTTGAGCAGCGCCTGCTTGAGCCGCCCGCGCTCGGAGGGGTGCACCGCGACGGTGTCGTCGTCGATGCGGTCGCCGAGCATCGGGACGATCTTCTTGTTGCGCAGCACCTCCTCGAGCACCGCGCGGTCGTTGGACAGCATGACCAGGCCGTGCACGGGGGAGTTCGTCAGCTGCAGCCGCCCGTAGCGGCCCATGGTGTCGACGACGTCGACGAGCAGCGCCTGCGGCACGGCGTAGCGGGAGTACTGCACCAGCGCGTCGACGACCTGCTCGGCGTCGTGGCCCGCGGCGCGCGCGTTCCACAGCGCCAGCGGGGTCACGCGGTAGGTGTGGACGTGCTCGGGGGCGCGTTCGAGCTCGGCGAACGGCGCGATCGCCTGACGAGCGGCGGGCGCGTCGTCGTGGTCGACCTCGAGCAGCAGGGTCTTGTCGGACTGGACGATGAGCGGTCCGTTGCCGGGGTGGCTCAACCTCTCGACCTCCGGGCGCGTCGACGGGTGGTCAAACTCATTGTCCCCCGTCCACGGCCTGCACCGTCGGGCGGAGCGGGGGCACCGCTCGGGGAGCGCTGCGGCGGTCCCGGGCATTCCGCGGGGCACGACGGATACAGTGGGCCCGCTCGACCCCGCCCACGAGGAGTGACCGACCGAACCCGAGGGGCTCACGGCGCGAACGGCGTCGGAGCCCACCCGCAGCGAGGTGTCCGCCGGGCCCGCCCGTCGAGGACCTCGCGCCGACCGCTACGGACGCCTGACCACCCTGATGCTGCCCGCCCTGCACCTCGATCGTCGTGTCGCCGTGTCACCGGCCGCGCGCTCGGCGTCACCCGTGTGCCACCGCGCTGTCCGGTCAGTCCCGACCCTAGCCCATCCCTGGTCACCCAGCGTGGACCAGGGACGCGTTCGGCGCGTGGGCGCGCCGGGCGACGTCCGACCGACCGGCGGAACCGGGAGGACCCGTCCGTGACCACATCCGAGCGAGCACCCGAGCGCACGCCGGACCGGGCGTCGGTCCGCTACCACGAGGAGCCCTCCGTCCGCCCCGCCGGCGACGACGGCGGTGACTGGACCGAGCGGCTGGCCCTGCGCAACTGGAGCCTGCCGGTCAAGCTCGCCGCGGTCCTGCTGGTGCCGACCCTCTTCGTCCTCACCCTCGGCGTGCTGCGCATCGTCGAGCAGACCGAGGAGGCCGCCTCCTACGACGGCGTGCAGCAGGCCGTGTCGCTCGAGGACCGCACGGCCCGGCTGATGGGCGACCTCGCCGCCGAGCGCTCGGCGGGCGCGGTGTTCGTCGCGGCCAACCGTGCCGGCGGGTCCGCGCCGGTCGACCAGCGCGTCGAGGCCACCAACCGCGCGGTCACCGAGCTGCGCGAGGCCGACGGCGGCGCCGACTCGCTCGACGGGCAGACCCGCCTGTCGTTCGACCAGGCCAACGCCGAGCTCACCCAGCTCGACCGCATCCGCGACGACGTGCTCAACGCCCGCGTCGACGCCGCCGGCGCCATCGGCCGCTACACCGAGTCGATCGACGCGCTCGAGGTCTTCGACCGATCGCTCTCCCGCGAGGCCGCCGACCCGAGCGTCGCCGGGCTCTCCTCGGGCCTCTACTCGCTCGCGGTGGTGCGCGAGGAGGACGCCTACGTCCAGGCCGTCGTCGCCGCCGGCATCGCGGCCGGGCGCATCGACGCGCCGTCGATCGACCAGGCCCGCAACGCGACGCTGCGCCGCTCGATCGCCGTCGACGACTTCCGCTCCGCGGTCGGCACCGACAACGCCGAGCTCGCCGACGCGGTCGTCGGCCCGGACGTCGACAACCGCGACCTGCTGGCCCAGGTCGTCCTCGGCCGCGGGGCGGCCGGGCTGCCGCTGCAGGTCTCGGGGCCGGACTGGGAGCGTGCGTCGGCGGCCGTCGAGGACCGTGACGCCACCACCGCCCAGCAGCTGCGCACCGAGCTGCAGGACCAGGCGGGCGCGCTGCAGGCCTCCGCGCGCAGCGGCGCCGGCGTCGCCTCGGTGATCCTCCTGCTGGCGCTCATGGCCGGCGCGGCGGTCGTCTTCTTCGTGACCCGCTCGCTGCTGCGCCCACTGCGCCTGCTGCGCCGCACCGCGCTGGACGTCGCCGAGCGACGCCTGCCCCAGGCGGTCCGGAGCCTGCGTGAGGGCGAGGCGCCCGACACCACGATCGTCCCCACGCCGATCAGCACCCGCGAGGAGATCGGTCAGGTCGCCCGCGCGTTCGACCAGGTGCACGAGCAGGCGGTACGCCTGGCCGCCGAGCAGGCGGGGCTGCGCTCCGCGTTCAACTCGATCTTCGTGAACCTGTCGCGGCGGTCGCAGGCCCTGGTGGAGCGCCAGCTGCGCCTGATCGAGCAGCTGGAGAACTCCGAGGAGGACCCGGAGGCGCTCTCCAACCTCTTCCAGCTCGACCACCTCGCGACCCGCATGCGCCGCAACTCGGAGAACCTGCTGGTGCTCTCGGGCACCGACCTCTCCCGGCGCGGCAGCCGGCCGGTGCCGCTCGTGGACGTCCTGCGCGCCGCCGCGTCCGAGGTCGAGCAGTACCAGCGCATCGACCTCGCGCCCCCGCCGCAGGCCCAGCTCCTCGGGCGCACCGCGAGCGACGTCGTGCACCTCGTCGCCGAGCTGCTGGAGAACGCCACCACGTTCTCCGCGCCGGACACCCGGGTGCAGATCCGCGCCACGCAGAACGGCGACGGCTCGGTGCTCGTCGAGATCCTCGACTCCGGTGTCGGGATGAGCGAGGAGGACCTGCACGAGGCCAACGTGCGGCTCGACTCGCCGCCCACGGTCGACGTGTCGGCGTCGCGGCGCATGGGCCTGTTCGTGGTCGGCCGCCTCGCGACGCGTCACCACATCGCGGTCGAGCTCCGCAACCGTGACGAGGGCGGCGTCGTCGCCACCGCCGTCATCCCGGCCACCGCGGTCCTCGCCTCCGCCGGCGGGGGCGCGGCGCCCGCCGCCGCGGTGGCGGCCGGTCCGCCGCAGGACACCGAGGCCCGCAACGGCGCCACCGGCGTCGTCCCCCAGCAGTCCCGCAACGGAGGGGCCGCGCTGCCCCAGCGCGGCCGGCGCCCCGTGGGCGCGCCCGGCGCGTTCTTCTCTCCCGGGGTCGATCCGGCGGAGCAGGGCGGGGGCGACGCGGCCGCCGCCCCGGCGCGCTCCGACGCGCCGGCGGAACGCCGTCCGGTCCTGCCGCAGCGCGGGCCGTCGAACGGGGCGCCCGGCACCAACGGGCACGGTGGTCACGGGGATGCCGGGGGGCCTGCGGGTCCCGGTGGCGCTCCCGGGTCGCGCGGCCCCGGCGGCCCCCTGGGGCCCGGGGGACGCGGGATGCGCCGCCCCGAGCGGGCGCCGGTCGAGGAGACCCCGGTCGGGGCGGAGCCGGAGTCCGCCGAGCCGGTCGAGCAGGGCCCGGGCGAGCAGGCGCCGACGGCGCTGCACCGTCCGGAGGGGTCCGGGGCGGACGCCCCGCAGGCTCCCGAGACCGACGGCGAGCAGGACCAGGGACAGGGACGCCACGGGCTCATCGGTGGCGGTGTCGCCGCCGGTGCCGCGGCGCTCATCGGTGCCGCGGCCGCTCGCCGGCGGGGTCGGCGTCCCGACGAGGACGGCGGGGACGGCGAGGTCGGCGGGGACCCGGAGGCCCGCGAGGAGGAGTCGCCTGGCGACGCCGCCGAGCCGGCCGGGGCGCCCTCCGAGGCACCGGCCGAGCACGACGCTCCGGAGATGCCGGCCGCCGCCGGTCCCGACGGCGCCGAGCCCGAGGGCTCCGCGCCCGAGGAGGGCCCCGAGGGCCTCGCCGGGCGGCCGCCGGGACGTCCGGCGGGCCCGCCGCAGGGTCCGTTGCCGGGTCGCCCGGGTCAGCCCGGCGGCTACGGCGGCCCCGGTGCTCCCGGGGGGCCGTTCGGTCCGGGTGGGCCGGGTGGCCCCGGCGGGCCGGCCGGTCCCGGGGTCCCGCAGGGCCCGGTGTGGGGGCCGCCGGACGGCCGTCGCGGGGGTCCGCCCCCGGGGTGGCGCGGGCCCGGCGCCCCGCCCGGTCAGGGGCCGGGCGGTCCCGGTGGTCCGTACGGGCCGCCGCCGCAGGGCCCCCCGCAGGGTCCGCCGCCGGGCCGGCCCCAGGGTCCGCCCGCGGACCAGCCGCAGGGCCGGCCGCAGCAGCCTGCCGCCGGTCCGCCGATGTGGAACGGCGCGCCCGTCGTGCCGCCGCCCGGCCCGTCCGACGCCGAGGAGGCCGGCGAGGTCAGCGAGGGCGCCGAGGGCGTCGAGGGCGCCGAGGAGCGGGTCGACGAGCCGGTCGGGGACCAGGTCGCCCCGCCGCCGGAGGCCGCCGCGGCGAGCGTCGACTCCGCGGACGGCGCCGCGCCGTCGACCACGACGGACGCCGAGCCGTCGGACGAGGACGCGGCACCCGCGCGGCGCGGCACGCTCCCGCTGCGTCCGCGCGTCCTGCGCCCGCAGCCGCGCACCGCACCCGCCGGAGCGGAGGGGGACACCCCCGCCGAGACCGGCGGTGCCGCTCCGGGTGTCCCGGACGCCGCCGGCGAGGAACCGGCCGTCCCCGGGGCCGAGGCTCCGGCCACCGACGCGCCGGCGGACGAGACTCCCGCGCCGGTCGCCGAGGAGACCCCGGAGGTCCCGGAGGCGCTGGACGCCCCGGAGGCGCCGGGCGAGGGTCGCGGGCTGCGCCCCACGGGCCGGCGCCTGTCCCCGGGCGGCCCGGCGCTCTCGCCGGGCATGGCGCCGCGACTGCGGCCCCGTCGGTCCGCCGGCTCCGCCGAGGAGCCCGGAGAGCCCGGTGTCGCCGGGGACGCCGGAGCCACGGAGACCGCCGGACCGGGCGCGCCCGGGGCGCCGGCGGCGTGGTCCGCGCCGATGCGTCCGGAGGCACCCGCGACGCCCGAGGCGCCCGGGTCGCCCGAGGCACCCGCCGCGACGGCCGAGCCGACGGATCCGTCGGCACCGTCGGCACCCGGGGAGCCCGCCCCGCAGGGCTTCCGGCCGCCGCCGGGGTCGCCCCTGCCGCGGCGGTCGGCCGAGCCGACGCCCCCGCCGGCCGCCGGCGACGCGCCGGCCCCCGAGGCCCCGCAGGGTCCCGAGGGTCTCCAGCCGCCGGCGGGGCTGCCGCGCCGGTCGGGTCAGCGGTCCGCGCCCCCGGCCGCGTTCGGTACGGAGACCGGCGACGGCGGGCGTCTCTTCGACGCCCCGCCGGCGATCCCCGACAACGGCAACGGGCACGCCCGCAACGGCGGCGCCGCGAACGGTGCCAACGGTGCCAACGGTGCCGCCGCACCCGGGCGCGCGGTCCCCGAACGTCTCCCGGGCCGGGCGGGCACGCCGCGGCGGGAGCGGACGCCGATCTACGACGAGGTCGCCTCCGCGTGGTTCCGCGAGGCGCCGCCGTCGGCCGGGCCGGACGACGCCGAGTGGGCGTCGACGTCCGGGGACGAGGGCTGGCGGGCGGCCGCGGCGACGGCGGACGCGCTCGACGCCGGCACCAGCGCCGGCGGCACCACCGAGTCGGGTCTGCCCCGGCGCCGCCCCCGGGCCCAGCTGGTGCCCGGCGCCGCCCGGACCGCCGCTGCGGGTCCCGGCGAGGGCGCGGCCGGTCCGCGGCGCAGCGCCGAGGCGATCCGCGGACGTCTCGCCAGTTATCAGCAGGGTGTGGCCGACGGGCGCACCACCCGCCGGGGCCGACCGGCCGACACCGCGGACGAGCCGGCGCACGGCGACCGTCTCGGGGACGAGGAGGAGCAGTGACCGAAACCCAGTCGCAGCCGAGCCGGTTCGGCTGGTTGGTCTCGAATTTCGCCGAGCGCGTGCCCGGCGTCGCCCACGCCGTCGTGGTGTCGGCCGACGGCCTGCTGCTCACCGCGTCGAACCGGCTGCCGCGTGACCGCGCCGACCAGCTGGCCGCGGTCGCGTCCGGGCTGGTCAGCCTCACGCAGGGCGCGGCGCGGTGCTTCGAGGCGGGCGACGTCGTGCAGACCGTCGTCGAGATGGAGCGGGGCATCGTCCTGCTGATGTCCATCAGCGACGGGTCGTGCCTGGCGACTCTCGCCGCCCCGAACTGCGACATCGGGCTGGTCGGCTACGAGATGACCCTGCTGGTCGACCGGGTGGGCCAGCTCCTGACCCCCGAGCTCCGTGCCGAGCTCCAGGGGTCGGCGGTGCGATGACCGCGCGAGGGGGTGACGACCGGTGAGCGATGACCCCGGCGAGTCCTTCGCCGACATCCTCAACGGGATCAACGGGCCGGCGCCGCGAGGGCCGCGCGGCGAGCGGCGCGGGCTCTTCCGCCGTCGCCGCACCGACGCGCCGTCCGACGGTCCCGACGCCGCCGACGGTCCGGGGCCGACCGACGAGCCGGCGACCGGCCCGGAGAGCGGCGGCACCGTCGCCCCCGACGGCTATCTCTACGGCGACGGGGCGCCCGACGGCGCCCACTCGTGGTCCGGGGGAGAGCCGCAGACCGCGCCGTACGGCACACCCCAGGTGGGGCCGCCGCGGCATGAGCTGCCCGAGCCCGAACCGCCCGCCGAGCGCGCCGAGGACGTCGCGATCGTCCGCCCCTACGCCTGGACCGGCGGGCGCACCCGCCCGGTCTACGACCTCGCCATCGAGACCCTCGTCTCGGTCGGCACCGCGGGCCGCGACCCGTCGCGGATCCCCCAGTACGAGCACCGCGCCGTGGCGGAGCTGTGTCGCGAGCCCCGGTCGGTCGCGGAGGTGGCGGCGTTGCTGACGCTGCCGCTCGGCGTCGCCCGGGTGCTCATCGGCGACATGGCCTCGCAGGGCACCGTCGTGGTGCACCAGACCGCCTCGACCTCGGGCGACGTCCCGGACATGGCGTTGATGGAAAGGGTGTTGAGTGGACTTCGACGGCTCTGACGCGGCCGTGGCCGAGCCCGCCCCGACCACCACCTCAGCCAAGATCGTCGTGGCCGGTGGGTTCGGTGTCGGCAAGACGACGTTCGTGGGTTCGGTCTCGGAGATCGACCCGCTGACCACCGAGGCCGTGATGACCGACGCCAGCTCCGGCGTCGACGACCTCTCGGCGGTGCCCAACAAGCGCACCACCACGGTGGCGATGGACTTCGGCCGCGTGTCGCTGGACTCCGACCTGATCCTCTACCTGTTCGGTACCCCCGGGCAGGACCGGTTCTGGTTCATGTGGGACGACCTCGTGCGCGGCGCGATCGGCGCGGTCGTCCTCGCCGACACCCGCCGGCTCGCGGACTGCTTCGCCGCGGTGGACTTCTTCGAGGACCGCCGCCTGCCCTACGTGCTCGGCGTGAACTGCTTCGACGGCGTCCTGCGCCACGAGCTCGAGGACGTCCGCGAGGCGCTCGCCATCGACCCGGCGGTCCCGATCCTCACCGTCGACGCCCGCGACCGGGAGTCGACGAAGCAGGCGCTCATCGCCCTCGTGGAACACGCCATGCAGGTCTGGGCGGTCGGCGCCCGGGCCTAGCGTGTTGTTGCAGCGAACGCGCTGTTCGCTGCTTCTATGCGCTGGTTCTCCCCGTTCGCATCCGGCGTAGCGAGTGATCAACGGGGACTTCGCGCGCATAGAAGCAGCGAGATACCCGTTCGCTGCAGGAGCCCGGCGAGCCTCAGCGGTCGGCGAGGACGCTGACCGAGGTGATGCGGTGCAGCGCGAAGGACAGCGGGGCGGCGCCGACCGTCTCGCCGTTGGTGTCGCCGTCGTCCTCCACGCCTTCCAGCACGCCGCCGCCGACGCGCAGGGGACGCACGACGCGCTGGGACGCCGTGCCGTGGGCGTCGACGTAGCCGATCCACACGCTGCGGCCGGTGCGGGCGGCCTCAGCGAGCACCGCGACCGTCGCCGACGTGGCCGTGCGCCCGGAGCCGGCGCCCGTGGCGCGGCCGCGCGAGGCGGTGGCGGCCCGGTCGCCCGCGCGCAGCTGGGCGACGAGGGCGACGACCTGGTCGGAGGACAGCGACGGCGTCGTGCCCACCGCGCGCTCCGGCCGGCGGGCGGCGGTGCGCCGGCCCCGGGGCCGCAGGTCCAGCACGCCGCCGACGTCGTCCTCGGCGACGGGGGAGAGCCCGGCGCCGCGCAGGGCCTCGAGGACGTCGACCAGCGGCTGCTGGCTCACGAGCACGGTCGGGGCGATGCGGCGCAGCTCCAGGCGCTCGGCCTCGGGGTGGGCGAGGACCTCCGCGATGAGGGCCTCGTCCTCGGAGCGCAGGAACGAGGCGGCCGCCCCGCCGCGGAGGCGTCCGTGGCGCCGGGCGACGTCGTCGACGAGGTACGTCAGCCCCTGGGGCACCGGCGTGGCGGAGCGCGTCGAGAACAGCTCGTGCAGGTCGGCGGCGGTCTGCCCGAGGTCGAGCGCGCGGCGCACCGTGGCCTCGCTGATGCGGTAGACGGTGGCGCTGCCGGCGGACTCGACGTCGGCGACGCGGTCGAGAGCGGCCGCCAGCCCGGGCTCGAGGCGACCGGGCGCGATGGCCGTGAGGTCGGCCTGCAGGAGCACGTGGTCGACCGGGTCGGGCAAGGAGCGCCGCAGGGCGGCGGCCGCGGCGCCGTCGGGATCGTCGCCGGGGCCGCGGGCCACGGTGAGCAGCTCCCGGGCCGCGGAGGTCAGCGCATCGTGGGCGACGAAACCGATCGTGGTGGCCTCGCGCAGCACCGTGCGGATCATCTCGTCGCGCTGCCGCCCGCCCTTGCGGGGGGCGCGCCAGGCCAGGGAGGCGACGAGGTCGTCGGCGGTGGGCGGGCCCTCGCCGTCGGGGAACTCGGCGAGCCGGTCGAGCACCCGGCGGCGCAGCGCGGGCGCCCAGGGCCGGCGGGCCTCGTCGGACAGCGGGCCGATGAGCTTGTCGCCGACGTCGCGGGCGCCGACCAGGGACGGGGCGCGGGGGGTGTCCAGCCAGCCGCGGGCGAGCGTCGTCCAGCGCACGTCGGGGCCCGCGGCGAACCAGCGGTCGACCGTCACCGTCGGGGTCCACGCCGCGTCCGCGCCCTCCGACACCGCGACCAGCCCGGCCCCGGCGAGCACCTCCACGAGCAGCGCGGCGTCCTGCTCGGTGAGGCCCTCGTCGCGGGCCACGCGGCGCAGGTCGCGCACGCCGAGCCCACCCGAGCGCAGGACGGACGGCGGGCGGTCGGACCACGCCGTGAGCACCGACTCCGCGTGCCGCACCAGCTCGAGGATCTCGCCCGCGGCCGTGGCGTCGACGTCGGCGGGGTCCTGGCGCCGCGGCGACGGCATGGGGTCGGCGAGGGGGACGTCGCCGAGCGGGCGGTCGGCCCGGACGCCGAGGGCGGCCTCGCGGGCGAGCTCGACGGTCTCGTGGTCGACGCGGTGCAGCAGGCCTGCCGCGAGCAACCGCCCGACCGGGCCGTCGTCAGGCCCCTGCGCCCGGCTGCGCCCGATCGGGCCGTCGGCGGCCAGCGCGTCCACCACCGAGCGCTCGTCGGCGGACAGGCCGGCGACGATCTCCGCGGGGTCGTCGGCCAGCGCGATCTCGGAGAACTCCGGGGCCGGGCGCCCGAGGCCGCCGGGGTAGCGCACCGACACGTCGCGCAGGGCCGGGACCGCGCGCCACCCGGCGGTCGCCGCGGGGTCGGCGTGCGGCAGCGCGGGCGGGACGGTGGAGCCGTCGGGCCACGCGAGAGCGCGGCGCTCGAGGTCGGCGAGCGCGGCGCGCCCGGCGTCGGCGCGGTCGGCGCCGAGCAGGGCCAGGACGTCGCCCGCGGCGGCGGGCGCCTCGTCGGCGCGCACGACGAGCAGCGCGTCGACCACCTGCAGGGTGAAGGCGTCGAGGTCCTCGCACGCCCGGCCGACCGACATCCGCACGCTCGCCCGGGTGGCCACGACGCCGGTGTCGGCGGGCGCGGGCAGCGCGAGGTCCGGGCGGGCACGCAAGAGCGCGCCCAGGGTGTCGTCGTCCTGGGCGCGCAGGTGGTCGAGCAGGGACTTGCCGGACATCGTCTCTCCACGGTAGTCGGGCTCCGGCGCGCACACCTCGCAGGTGCGGCAGACTGGGGCTCCGCCGTCCGGGCGGGCCGCACGTACGGCGGGAGGAGCCGGAGAGAGATGGCCGACGACCACGCGACCGGAGAGCAGCCGGAGCACGAGAGCCCCGTGCGCGGCGGGGAACCCTGGTGGCCCGAGGTCGAGGGCGACCACCCCGTCACCGAGCTCATGGCGCCGACCCAGGGATCGCCGTCGCCCTTCGGCGACACCGAGTTCCCGCTCCCGGCCGACCAGCTCGGCTACGTCCATCCGGTCACCGAGATCAACCGCTGAGCCGCCAGGTCGCAGGTCTCCTGCTCGCGGCCGGCGGCGGCCGGCGGATGGGCCGCCCGAAGGCCGCCGTCGAGCTGGACGGCGAGCCGCTGGTGCGCCGCGGGACCCGGGCGCTGGGCGCGGCGGGGCTCGACCCGGTGGTCGTGGTGCTCGGCGCCGGACTGCCCGGCACGGCCGACCTGCTCGACGCGGGCACCACCTGGGTGCCCGCGCCGGGGTGGGACACCGAGGGGCAGGCGGCGTCGCTGCGGGCCGGCCTCGACGCGCTGAGCGGCACGGACGCCCTCGCCGTGGTCGTCGCCCTCGTCGACACCCCCGGCATCGGTCCCGAGGCGCTCGCGCGGGTGGCCGCCCGCGCCACCGCGCCGGACGTGATCGCCCGCGGGGCGGTCGGCGGCCGCGCGGGCCACCCGGTGCTGCTCGGCCGCGACCACTGGGAGGCTGTGCGCGCGGCCGCCACCGGCGACGCGGGCGCGCGGGGCTTCCTGCGCGGGCGCGACGACGTGGTCGCCGTGGAGATCGGCGACGTCGCGGTCGACGACGACCTCGACACGCCCGAGGACCTGCAGCGATGGAGGGAGACAGCACGGTGACCGTCCCCGGACCGGGTTACGCGATCACGGCTCGCGTGGAGGCGCCCGCGAGCGCGACCGCCGCGGGTGACCTCGCCGTCGCCGTCGGGCGGGTCGGCGGTGTCATGACGGCGTTCGACGTCGTCGAGTCCCGCACCGACTCGATCATCGTCGACATCAGCTGCAACGCCCTCTCCGAGGAGCACACCCACCAGATCACCGACGCGCTCGACGCCCTCGACGGCGTGCGGGTGCGCAACGTCTCCGACCGCACGTTCCTCGTCCACCTGGGCGGGAAGATCGAGGTCACGCCCAAGGTCGGCCTCCGGACCCGCGAGGACCTCTCGCGCGCCTACACGCCCGGGGTCGCCCGCGTGTGCCAGGCGATCGCGGCCCGTCCCGACGACGCCCGCAGCCTGACGATCAAGCGGAACACCGTCGCCGTCGTCACGGACGGCTCCGCCGTGCTGGGGCTGGGCAACCTGGGGGCCGCCGCCGCGATGCCGGTGATGGAGGGCAAGGCGGCGCTGTTCAAGCGCTTCGCGGGCGTCGACGCGTGGCCGGTCTGTCTCGACACCCAGGACACCGAGGAGATCATCCGCACCGTCGAGGTGCTGGCGCCCGGCTACGGCGGGATCAACCTCGAGGACATCGCCGCCCCGCGCTGCTTCGAGATCGAGGAGCGGCTACGGGAGAAGCTCGACATCCCCGTCTTCCACGACGACCAGCACGGCACCGCGGTGGTCGTGCTCGGCGCGCTGCGCAACGCGCTGCGCGTCATCGGCAAGGAGATGAACGACTGCCGGATCGTCGTCTGCGGTGTCGGCGCCGCCGGCTCGGCGATCATCCGGCTGCTGCTGCCGCTGGCGCCCGCCGATCTGCTCGCCGTCGACGTCGAGGGGATCATCCACCCCGACCGACCCGGCCTGCACCCGAGCCTGCGCTGGGTCGCCGAGCAGACCAACCGCGAGCACCGCACCGGCGACCTGCACGACGCGATGCCCGGGGTCGACGTGTTCATCGGGGTCTCCGCGCCGGACCTGCTGCACGAGGCCGACGTCGCGGGCATGGCCGAGAAGGCTGTCGTGTTCGCGCTGGCCAACCCCGACCCCGAGATCGACCCGTCGATCGCCCAGCGGCACGCGTCCGTCGTCGCCACCGGGCGCTCGGACTACCCGAACCAGATCAACAACGTGCTCGCCTTCCCCGGCATCTTCCGCGGACTGCTCGACGCGCACGCCCGCGGCATCAGCGACGTCATGCTGCTCGCGGCCGCCGCGGCGATCGCCGACGTCGTGAGCGAGCCGAACCCGCTGTTCATCGTGCCCAGCGTCTTCGACAGCACGGTGGCCACGGCCGTCGCCGCCGCCGTCCGGAAGGTCGCCGAGCAGGACCGCGCGGGCGAGGGCGTCCCGGTCGGCGAGGCCCTGGCCGTCGGCGAGGAGACCGCCCGCGCCGCGGAGGACACCGATGAGTGAGGGCTCCGGGCTCACGCACGTCGACGCGACGGGCGCCGCGCGGATGGTCGACGTCGGCGACAAGGAGGTCACGCGGCGCACGGCGACCGCGACCGGCGTCGTGCGCACGACACCCGAGGTCACCGCGGCCCTGCGCGACGACACCGTGCCCAAGGGCGACGCGCTCGGCGTCGCGCGGGTCGCGGGCATCATGGGCGCCAAGCGCACGCCGGACCTCGTCCCGCTGTGCCACCCGATCCCGCTGGCCGGCGTGACGGTCGACCTCGAGGTCGGCGACGACCACGTCGCCATCACCGCGACCGCCCGCAGCGCCGACCGCACCGGCGTGGAGATGGAGGCGCTGACCGCCGTCGCCGTCGCCGGGCTGACGCTCCACGACATGATCAAGGCGCTGGATCCGGCGGCGACGCTGGACGCGGTGCGTCTCGAGCGCAAGGAAGGGGGCCGCTCCGGTGTCTGGACCCGACCCGACGGCCGGTGACCCGACCCGCCGCGCCCGGGTGGTGACGGCCTCGAACCGCGCCGCGTCGGGCGTCTACACCGACCGCGGTGGGCCGATCATCGTCGAGTGGCTCCGCGGGATGGGCTTCACGACGCCCGACCCGGTCGTCGTGCCCGACGGCGAGCCGGTGGCCGCCGCGCTGCGCGAGGCCGTCGCCGACGCGACCCACGTCGTCGTCACCACCGGCGGCACCGGGATCTCGCCCACCGACGCGACGCCCGAGGCGACCCGCGCGGTCATCGACTACGAGATCCCGGGCCTCGCCGACGCCGTGCGGCGCGCCGGCGCCGACGCGGTCCCGACCTCGGTGCTCTCGCGTGGCGTGGCGGGCGTCGCCCGGCGCACCCTGGTGGTGAACCTCCCCGGTTCCCCGGGCGGGGTGCGCGACGGCCTGGCCGTGCTCGAGCCGATCCTGGCCCATGCCGTGGACCAGATCCTGGGAGGGGACCACACATGACCGGGACGCGAAGCAGTGAGGGGAGCACGCCGATAGGGGAGCCGGGCCCGACGGTCCGGGCGCGGGTCCTGCGGGCGACCGTCACCGAGGAGTCGCTCGACGTCTCCGAGCACGCCGCGCTGGTCGACGACGCCGCCGCCGGCGCCGTGGTGACGTTCGCGGGCGTCGTGCGCGACCACGACCACGGCCGGTCGGTCACCGCGCTGGACTACGAGGGCCACCCGAGCGCCGCGACGGTCGTGGAGAAGGTGGCGGCCGAGGTCGCCGGGCGGTTCCCCGGCGTGCGGGCGCTCGCCGTGACCCACCGGGTCGGCGCGCTCGGGATCGGCGACGTCGCCCTGGCCTGCGCCGTCGCCGCCGAGCACCGCCGCGAGGCGTTCGACGCGTGCAGTGAGCTCGTCGACGCCGTGAAGCGGGAGCTGCCGGTGTGGAAGCGCCAGGAGTTCACCGACGGCACCGAGGAATGGGTCAACTGCCCCTGACCCGTTCCCCGGTCCCGGAGCGAAGGCGCCCCTGACTGCGTGGGACGCAGCGAGGGACGCCCTCGCTCCACCTCGGGAGCCGCGTCAGCTCATCGCGAGCGTCTGCCCCGGGAAGATCATGTTCGGGTCGGTGATGACGTCGCGGTTCGCCTGGGCGATCGACTGCCAGGACGCCCCGTGCGAGGAGGCGATCGAGCCGAGCGTGTCGCCCGCGCGCACCGTGTAGCTGCCCCCGGACGCGGGGGCGGTGTCGCGCACGGCACGGGTCTCGCCGTCCGAGGAACTGCCCGACGAGGCGTCCGAGGAGCTGTCCGAGGAGTCGTCCGCCTCGTCGTCGGAGGACGACGACGAGGAGGACGACGAACCCGCCGAGGGCACGCTGCTGTTCGGGGAGTCGTCGGTCTGGCCGGTCTTGCGCGAGCAGGTCGGCCAGGCGTTCATGCCCTGCTCGGCCTTGACGCGCTCGGCGACCTGGATCTGCTCCTCGCGGCTGGCGTCCTCCGGGGAACCGGAGCCGCCGAAGGCGTTCCAGGTCGAGTCGGTGAACTGCAGGCCGCCGCCGAAGCCGTTGCCGGTGTTGATGCTCCAGTCGCCGCCGCTCTCGCACTGGGCGAGGGCGTCCCAGTCGGTGTCGGCGTGGGCGGCCGGGGCGGCGAGCAGCGCCGCGGGCACGACGGGGGCGCCCGCCGCGACGACGGCCAGGGTGGCCCGGCCGAGGCGACCGGGGCGGTGGGGGGCGCGGTGGCGCCCGGGGCGCGCTGCGGGCAGCACGGAACGGTTCTCCACGAATCTCCACGAGGCCGCGCCTGCCGCGTCCGCCGGGCCGTCGCGAGGGGGAGCGGACGGGGGGAGTCCCGGGGCTGTCGGGTCCTGTCCGGGCACTGCTCCGGCGGGGCGGATCCCGCCGGACAGGACGGCGCTCGGGTTCCGGTCGGCACCGCCGCACGGGCCGACGACCTGACGCTAGATCCGTCGACGAGTCACGGCTTGTCGCTCTCAGTTTCGTGAGGAGGGCGCTGAGGTCACGAACGAGTGACGAACGTGCAGCACAGAGGACTCGGTGTCACCGACGGTTCTGACCGGCGCACGCAGTGTCGCTGAGAGCTGTGACGCGGATCACCAGCAGAGACACGACGACCCCGGCTCCGGGGCTCGGGAGCCGGGGTCGTCCGCGCCGGGACGAAGCCTCAGTCGTCGTCCGAGGAGGACGAGGAGGAGCTGTCGCTCTGCCCCGTCTTCTTGGAGCAGGTCGGCCAGGCGTTCATGCCCTGCTCGGCCTTGACGCGCTCGGCGACCTGGATCTGCTCCGAGCGGCTGGCGTCCTCGGGCTGGCCGGAGCCGCCGAACGCACGCCAGGTGGAGTCGGTGAACTGCAGACCGCCGCCGAAGCCGTTGCCGGTCTGGGTGCTCCAGTCGCCGCCGCTCTCGCACTGGGCCAGTTGGTCCCAGTCCGTCGTGTCGGCGGACGCGAGCCCGGTGGTGAAGGCCATCGGGGTGGCCGCGACCGCGCCCACCAGGGCGACCTGCGCCGCCCGACGTCCGAGGGCGCGCGCCAGCGACTCATCGGTGTTGCGAAGCATGACCTCTCTCCGTACCGCGCCTCGCGGGAGGGACCTCTCGGTCGGGTCGACGGCCGGTTCCACGCGGCCTCACCGCCCGCGGTGCTCTGCGCACCCGGGTCACACGTCCTCGCGCCCGTCCGGTCCGCCACTTTCGTCTCGGGGCAGTCACCCGGGTCGCTGGACGGGCGCCGGCGCGGCGACCTCGGGGGTGTCCGGCCTCCCCCGCACCGGATTCGGTGCCGCGTCGGGGAGCCGGACGCGAACGGTACGGAGGACACGGCGTGTTTCAACCCGGCGGTCGTGCGAGCGATGTCACCCGAACGACACGGTCCCGTGACTCCGTCGGGAGAAGCTGCGCAGCTCAGAAGCAGAGATGATCTCGGCGTGCCGGGAATGTGACGCCCTGTCGCAGATCCGTTGTGTGCACGGCCTCACGGCCGGAACACCGCCGTTCAGAGCAACCCGAGGCCTCCACGGGTGGCTCCCCGATCAGCGCTGCGGGATGCTGGTGGGGTGACAGCGAGCACCGCACCCACCAGCCCGGACGACCTGGCGCAGGCCCTCGACGGCACCGGCTACCTCGCCGACGCCGGCCTGGCGTCCGCGGCGTTCCTGGCACTGCGCATGGGCCGCCCGCTGTTCTGCGAGGGCGAGCCGGGCACCGGCAAGACGGCGCTCGCGCAGGCGCTGTCCGAGGCGCTGGCGCTGCCGCTGGTCCGGCTGCAGTGCCACGAGGGCATCGACGCCTCGCAGGCCCTCTACGACTGGGACTTTCCGCGCCAGCTGCTGCACCTGCGCGCGCTCGAGGCGTCGGCGAGCGCCTCGCGCTCCGAGCTGGACGTCGACGCCGTCGAGTCCTCCCTCTACGACCGCCGGTTCCTGCTCGCGCGCCCGGTGCTGCAGGCGCTCCAGGACGCGCCGTGCGTGCTGCTCGTCGACGAGGTCGACCGTGCCGACGACGAGTTCGAGGCCTTCCTGCTCGAGGTGCTCGCCGAGAACTCCGTGACGATCCCCGAGATCGGCGTCGTGCGGGCCGAGACCCCGCCGCTGGTGGTGCTCACGTCCAACCGCACGCGCGAGGTGCACGACGCCCTCAAGCGCCGCTGCCTCTACCTCTGGCTCGAGCACCCCGACCTCGCGCGCGAGACCGCGATCCTGCGCCGCCGGCTCCCCGGGCTGCCCGAGGAGCTGGCCGAGCAGGTCGCCCAGGCGGTCCACGGGCTGCGCGGGCTCGATCTGCTCAAGCCGCCCGGGGTCGCCGAGTCGATCGACTGGGCGCAGGCGCTGCAGCTCGTCGGCGCCCGCCGGCTCGACCTCGCGTCGGCCACCGCGACGCTCGGCGCGGTGCTGAAGTACCGCGAGGACGCCGACCGGGCGCGCGACAAGCTGGACGCCCTGCTCGCCTCATGAGCACCAGGGGCGAGCGGAGCGACCTGGAATGACCACAGCCGACCAGGGCGGGAGCAGCGACGCGCCGGCTCCCCGCCCGCACGCGGGCGCCGTGCTGGCCGCCGACGTCGTCGACAGGCTCGGCGGCGGTGCCCCGCCCGACGACGAGGCGGTCCTCGAGGACTTCGTCGCGTTCACCCGCCTCGTGCGCAACGCGGGCGTCCCGGTGACCACCGACCGCGTCGCGGCCTACCTCCAGGCGCTGCGGCTCTCCGACCTCACGAGCCAGGTCGCCACCTACTGGGCGGGCCGGCTGACGCTGTGCGCCGACCCCGACGACGTGGTGCGCTACGACCACGCGTTCTTCGCCTGGTTCTCCTCCGACCCGCGCGACCAGCGCATGGGCCGCCCGGGGCCGCCCAAGCCGCGCATCTCGACGATGGCCGCGCTCACCGACCCGCCGCCGGGCTCGGGGGAGGGCGAGGACGAGGAGACCCCGGAGCTGCGGGTCGCGGCCTCCGGCGAGGAGGTCCTGCGCGACCGCGACATCGCCGAGCTCTCGATCGGCGAGCGCGAGCACCTCAAACAGCTGCTCGCGCTGCTGCGCCCCGCCCCGCCGCGGCGCCGGGCCCGACGCCGCCGGCCCGCCCGGCGCGGCGAGCCCGACCCGCGGCGCACGCTGCGGGCCGCGCTGGCCAACGGCGGCGAGATCGGTGACCTGCGCCGCCGCGCCCGCCGCGAGCGCCCCCGGCGGGTGGTGCTGCTCATCGACGTGTCGGGCTCCATGAGCCCGTACGCGGACACGCTGCTGCGCTTCGCCCACGTCGTCACCCGGCGCACGCCGCAGGCCGTCGAGACGTTCACGCTCGGCACCCGGCTCACGCGCGTCACCCGCGAGCTGCGCCAGCGCGACCCGGAGCGCGCGCTGGTCGACGCGGGGAAGGCGATCCCGGACTGGTCGGGCGGCACGCGGCTCGGCGAGGTGCTGCGTGCGTTCCTCGACCGCTGGGGCCAGCGCGGTGTGGCCCGGCGGGCGGTCGTCGTGGTGTTCTCCGACGGCTGGGAGCGCGGCGGGGCGGAGCTGCTCGGCGAGCAGGCCGCCCGGCTCGCCCGTCTCGCGCACCGGGTGGTCTGGGTCAACCCCCACGCCGGCAAGCGGGGATACGCGCCGGTGCAGGGGGGAATCGCGGCGGCCCTCCCGCACGTTGACCGTTTGCTGGCGGGACACTCCCTGGCCACGCTGGCCGAGCTGCTGGAGGTGCTGCGGGATGCGTGACGTTCTGCCGACGCTGGAGTCGTGGTGGGCCGAAGGCCGCCCCACGGCGCTGGCCACGGTCGTCGGGACCTTCCGGTCCGCCCCGCGCCAGCCGGGCGCCTCGATGCTGGTCGGCAACGACGGGCAGGCCGTGGGCAGCGTGTCGGGCGGCTGCGTCGAGGGCGCGGTCTACGAGCTGGGCTCGGGGATCCTCGAGGGCACCGACGAGGCGACCCTGCAGCGCTACGGCGTCTCCGACGACGACGCGTTCGCCGTGGGGCTGACGTGCGGCGGCATCCTCGACGTCTACGTCGAGCAGGTCGACCGCGAGTCCTTCCCGCAGCTCGGCGAGATCGCGAAGGCCGTGCGCGAGCACCGGTCGGTGGCCGTGGCCACGGTCGTCTCAGGCCCGGCCGAGCGCATCGGGCGCCGCCTGGTGGTATGGCCCGAGGAGGTCGAGGGCAGCACGGGCTCGGAGCGCCTCGACGACGCGCTGCGTGACGACGTGCGCGGGCTGCTCGCCGCGGGCCGGTCGGCGCTCGTGTCCTACGGCACCGACGGGGAGCGCCGCGGCGAGGGTCTGCAGGTGTTCGTGGAGGCGTTCGCGCCGCCGCCCCGGCTGATCGTCTTCGGTGCCATCGACTTCGCCGCCGCCGTCGCCCGGATCGGCACCTTCCTGGGCATGCGCGTCACGGTGTGCGACGCGCGCCCGGTGTTCGCGACCTCGAGCCGCTTCCCGGAGGCCCACGAGGTCGTCGTCGAGTGGCCGCACCGCTACCTGGCGAAGGAGGCCGAGGCCGGGCGCATCGACGGCCGGACCTCGCTCGCCGTGCTCACCCACGACCCCAAGTTCGACGTGCCGCTGCTCGAGGTGGCGCTGCGCCTGCCCGAGATCGGCTACATCGGGGCGATGGGGTCGCGGCGGACCCACGAGGACCGCCAGCAGCGGCTGCTCGAGGCCGGGGTCACCGAGGCCGAGCTGGCCCGGATGTCCAGCCCGATCGGGCTCGACCTGGGTGCGCGCACCCCCGAGGAGACCGCGGTCTCCATCGCGGCGGAGATGATCGCCCAGCAGTGGGGCGGCCGCGGCACGCCGCTCTCGGACCGTCAGGGCCCGATCCACAGCGAGTCGAACGTCGAGCCCGCGATCTCGGCGGCGTCGCTCACCGCGGCGGGCGGATCCTGACGGACCCACCCGCCGCGAGCGGGGACGTCACCCGTCGGCGGTGGCCGGCCCGAACTCGCCGCCGACCTCGGTGACCCGGTCCGCGGGGAAGCCGCCGCGGCGCGCGTGCTCACGCACCACCTCCGCCGACACCGCGGAGTGGACGCAGTAGATCGTGTCGCCCGCCGCGAAGCTCTCGTGCCAGGTGTAGGGGGTGTCCAGCCCCTCGACGACGGCGTTGGACGTGCGGGCGATCTCCCGCAGCTGCTCCGGGCCCAGGTCGCCCGCGCCGGGGACGGTGCGCTCGATGATGAACTTCGGCATGGCGTCACTCCTCGTGATCCCTGACCGGCCCCCTCGGCCGGTCACGGGAGGAGCGTCGCCCGACGGCCGGGCCCCGATCGTCGGGACGAGCTCCCCATCTTCGGCGCGGCCGCTCCCTACACGACGCGGGCGGTGACCAGCAGGTACTCCCAGTCCATCGTCCCGCCGCCGCGGTCGTGGCGCGCCGCCACACCGGCGATGTCGGCCTCGAGCGCGGCCGTGCGCTCGGCGTCGTCGGCGACGTTGCGGTACGCGACGATCGTCGGCCCGTAGGTCTCCTTCCAGTAGGCGCGGAACGCGTCGGGCGTGGCGAACGCGGACACGGTGACGGTCTGCCGGCGCGTCTCGAGGTCGGTGACGCGGTCCCCGAGCAGGGCGCGGACGTGGGCCTCGTCGCCCCAGAGCGGCGGCGGCTGGGCACCGGGCGGGGGCGGCGGCGCGTACGGCTTCATGGTCTTGAACAGGTCCCCGACGAAGCCCTCGGGCGTCCAGCTGATGATCCCGATGCGCCCGCCGGGGCGCACGACGCGGACGAGCTCGTCGGCGGCCTGCTGGTGGTGGGGGGCGAACATGACGCCCACGCAGGACGTGGCCACGTCGAACGCGTCGTCGGCGTAGGGCAGCGCCTCGGCGTCCCCCTCCTCCCACGCGACCGCCACACCCGCACGCTCCGCGGCGGCCCGCCCCGCGGTGAACAGCTCGGGGGTCAGGTCCGACGCCACGACGTCCGCGCCGGCGCGCGCCGCCGGGATCGCGACGTTGCCGGTGCCGGCCGCGATGTCGAGCACCCGCTCCCCGGGACGGATCCCCGTCGCCGTGACCAGGCGGGGTCCGAGCTCGGCGATGAGGGTGGCGGCGACGTCCGGGTAGTCGCCCAGGCCCCACATCGTGCGGTGGCGTGCCTTGAGGGCCTGATCGGCCGCGCTGCCGATGCTGGTGTCGGTGCTGGTCTCGGTGGTCGTCTCGCTCACGATCGTCTCCTCGTTCCGGTGACCGGATGGTGGGCCGACGCTCTGTGCGGCCCGTCACAGTCAGCGTGGTGGAGGGTGACGAATCGGTCATGGGGAGGCGCTCCCCATGTTTCGACGGACCGTGACTAGGCCGTTCGGGACATTCCCCGGGTGAATTCGATCACGTACCGTGATCAGTGTGGAGCTGCTCGAGCGCGACGACGAGCTGCGCCTCCTCGACCGGGCCTGGCGGGAGGCGCGAGGCGGGTCCGGATCGATCGTGCTGCTCGCCGGCGAGTCGGGGATCGGGAAGACGTCGCTCGCGCGGCGGTTCGCCGACGGCCTCGACGTCGGCGAGCTCCTCTGGGGCGTGTGCGACCCGTTGGGCGTGCCCCGTCCCCTCGGGCCCCTGCACGACGTCGCGGCCGACCTCGGCGACCCCGTCGCGTCGCTGCTCCACGTCGGCGCCCCGCCGCACGAGATCCACCGGGCGCTGCTCGAGGCGCTGTCCGCCCGGCCGCGGGTCCTCGTCGTCGACGACCTGCAGTGGGCCGACGAGGCGACGATCGACCTGCTGCGCTTCCTGCTGCGCCGCATCGCGGGCACCCGCTCGCTGGTGCTGGCCACCTACCGCGCCGACGAGCCCGACCCGCAGCCCGAGCTGCGCGCGCTGCTCGGCGACGTGGCGCGCACCCCCGCGGCCACCCGTCGTGAGCTCGGCCCGCTGTCCGTCGCCGCGGTGACCGCGCTGGTGGGTGAGCGCGACATCGACCCCGCCCGCCTGCACCACCTCACCCGTGGCAACTCCTTCTTCGTCACCGAGGTCGTCAGCCAGGGCGGGGAGCTGCCGCTCTCGGTCCGCGACGCCGTCCTGGCGCGCACCGCGGGCCTCGACGCCGACGCCCGCGACCTCGCCGACCTGCTTGCGTGCGCGCCCGGTCCGGTCCCCGACACGCTGCTGCCCGCCCTCGGGGTCGGCATCGCCCCGCTGCGCACGCTCGACTCGGCCGGGCTCCTCGCCCGCGACCGGCGCGGCATCACCTACCGCCACGACATCTGCCGGCTGGCCGTCGCGGACGCGATCCCGCCCGGCGGGGAGGTCGCGCTGCACCGGCGGATGCTCGACGCGCTCGAGACGCTGTCCGACGCCGACCCGGCGGTGCTCGCCCACCACGCGCTCGCCGCGGGCGACGACGGCCGCGCGTTCCGCTACGCCTCGCGGGCCGGCCGGGTGGCGGCCGGGTCGGGAGCGCACACGGAGGCCGCGCGGTTCTTCGCCACGGCGCTCGAGCGCGCCCCGCGCGACGCCCGCGGGGCGCGGGCGGGGCTGTGCGAACTGATGGCCAACGAGCTCTACCTCACCGACCGGCTCGACGAGGCGGTCGCGGCCTGCGAGTGCGCGGTCTCCTGGTGGGAGGCCGACGAGGACCCGGACGGCGTGGGCACCGGGCGCCAGTCGCTGGCGGTGTTCGAGTGGTACCGCGGCAACCGCCGCACCGCGGAGGAGAACGCCGCGGCCGCGGTCGCGGTGCTCCGGCCGCGGGCCACCCCCGGGAGCCGCGCGGGCGGCCTGCTCGCCAGCGCGCTCACGGTGCAGGGGTTCCTCGCCCTGCACGGCAGCGACCTGGCCGCCGCGCGCCGCCTCCACGACGAGGCCCGTGCCGCGGCGGCGGGGGTCGTCCACCGCGACCTCGACGTCCAGCTCACCGTGGTCGACGCGGTGGCCGCCGTCCTGGCCGGCGACCTCGCCGAGCGCGACCGGCTGCTCGCCGTCCTCGACGCCGCCGGGGACGGCTTCACGGAGTCGCACTCCACGGGCTGGAGCAACATGGTCAACGTCGACGTCGAGCAGCGGCGCCTCGACGCGGCCGAAAAGGCCCTCGACCGGGCGCTGCCGCTGTCCGTGCAGTGGGACGTGCCGCTCTGCTACGGCTGGCAGCGCGGCGTGCGCGGCCGCCTGCGGATGCTGCGGGGCTCCTGGGACGAGGCCGTGCTCGACGCGGGAGCGGTGCTCGGCGAGAGCGCCTCGCTGCTCACGCACACCTGGCCACGCCTGGTCCAGGGCGTCGTCGCGCTGCGCCGCGGCGAGCCCGGATCCGACGCCGACCTCGAGCGCGCCTGGGACCTCGCCGTCCGCTACGCCGAGCCGCTGCGCCTGCTGCCCGCGGTGTCGGCGCTGGCCGAGCGGAGCTGGGTGACCGGCGAGCCGGACATCCGCCTCGACCGCGCGCCCGAGATGCTGGCCGACGCGGGCTCCCGCCCGGGCGCGGAGTGGTCGGCGGGCGAGCTCGCGGTGTGGCTGACCCGCCTCGGGTACACCGTCGACGCGCCGGCGCTGCCGGCCGACTGCCCGTTCCGGTTCTCGCTCGACGGCGACCACGCCGCGGCGGCCGAGCGCTGGGCCGAGCTGGGCGCGCCCTACGACCGGGCCCTCGCGCTGGTCGACGCCGGCGAGCCGGCCGACGTCTTCGCGGGCCTGGAGACCCTCGACCGGCTCGGCGCCGAGGCGGTGGCGGCCAAGGTGCGCCGCGACCTGCGCGGGCGCGGTGTCAGCGGCGTGCCCTCCCGGCCGCGCGCGGCCACCCGCGCCAACCCGGCGGGGCTCACGGCGCGCCAGGTCGACGTGCTGCGCCTGCTCGCCGAGGGCCTGACCAACGCGGGCATCGCGTCGCGGCTGTTCATCTCGGAGAAGACCGCCGACCACCACGTCTCGGCGATCCTGGCCAAGCTCGGCGTGGGCACCCGGCGCGACGCCGCGTCCGCGGCCCGCTCGCTCGGCCTCGCCCCCGACCGTCGCCGGGTGCCCACCGGCATGTGAGCACGCGGCGCACCCCGACGTAGGGAGTGACGCAGCGCAATGTAGGGAACGGTCGCCGATGCCGTGACTCCCCGTCCGGCCGCATCGTTCTCGGCATGGATATCACCCTGCGTCACACTCCCGCCGCCGAGGTCCGGGTCGCGCTCCGCGATCTCGCCTCGGTCGCGGTGGGTCTCGCCCCGTTCGCGGTGCTGATCGGCGTCACCGCCGTGCGCACCGGCGCCGGTGCCGGCGCGGGCGTGCTCTCGTCCGTCACCGTCTTCGGCGGGAGCGCCCAGCTCACCGCGCTCGCGATGATCGGGGACGGCGCGTCGCCCCTCGCCGTGATCGCGGCGGTCACCCTCGTCAACGCGCGCTTCCTGCTCTACGCCGCGGCGCTGGAGCCCGGCTTCCGGGACCAGCCGTCGTGGTTCCGGTGGCTGGCACCGCACTTCGTCGTCGACCCCTCGTACGCGATGGCGTCACGGCGCCCCGATCTCCTCGAGGACCCGTCCCGGTTCCGCCGCTACTGGCTGACCGCGGGCCTCGGGCTCGCCGCCACCTGGGTCGGGCTCACGGCCGTCGGCGCCCTGTTGGCGCCGGTGCTGCCGGCCTCGTCGGCACTCGACGTCGCCGCCCCGGCCATGTTCCTCGCGGTGCTCGTGCCGCAGCTGCGCGCCCGGCCCGCTCGAGCCGGCGCCGCGGTGGCCGCGGTCGTCGCCGCGACCGCCTCGCCCCTGCCCGACGGCCTCGGTCTGCTGTGCGGCATCGCCGCCGGCGTCGCCGCGGCCACGCTGTCCGACCGGAGTGCGTCATGATCATGCTCGGTGCGGCCGCCGCGACCTACGCGCTGCGCGTCCTGCTCATCACCGTCGTCCCCGCCCGCCGCCTGCCGCCGGCCCTGCGCCGGGGCCTGGGCCACCTCGCCCCGGCCGCGCTCGCCGCGCTCGTCGCGACCGCCCTCGTCGGCCACCGCGGCCTCGGCGCCCTGGTCACCCTGAGCCCCGCCCACGTCGGGCTCGCCGTCGCCGCGCTCGTCGCGCTGCGGTTCCGCAACCCCGCCGTGGGAGTCCTGGCCGCCGTCGCGGTCGTGCTCACCTGGGAGGTCCTGACGTGACCCGCACCCTGCTCGGCGTCTGGGCCCACCCCGACGACGAGACGTTCCTGTCCTCCGGGCTCGTCCTGGCCGCCCGCGAGCGCGGCGACCGGGTCGTGCTCGTCACGGCCACCCGCGGCGAGCGGGGCACCGACGACCCCGCGGCCTGGCCGCCCGAGCGGCTCGGCCGGCTGCGGGAGCGCGAGCTGGCCGACGCCCTCGCCGTCCTCGGCGTCGACGAGCACCGCTGGCTCGGGCACCGCGACGGCGATTGCGCCCTCGCCACCGAGAAGCTGGCCGCGCGGGCCGTCGCGACGATCATCGAGGAGGTCCGTCCGGACACGATCGTGACCTTCGGGCCCGACGGCGTGACCGGCCACGACGACCACCGCGCGGTCGGCCGCTGGACCACCCGCGCCCGCGACGCGGTCGCACCGGAGGCGGAGCTGCTGCGCGCCGTCCTCGTCCCCGACTTCACCCGCCGGTTCGCCGACGTCAACGACGCCCTCGGCATCTTCATGGACGAGCCGGCCGCGGAGGTCGTGCCGGACGTGCACACCCGTCTGGAGGGGGATCGACTCGACCGGAAGATGGCAGCGATGCTCGCCCAGGACAGCCAGACCCGTCGTCTGGTCGACGCTGTCGGGTTTCCGGCGTTCCGACGCTGGTGGGCAGAGGAGGCCTTCCTGCGTACCCCGCCCGCGGTCACCGCCATGGCGGCCTGACGTGCGATGACGCACCGTGGTCGTCCGTGCGGGACCTGACGTCGATCGGACGCGACCGAACCCCGTCGTCACCCTGCCGTCGCCCGCCGGTCCTCTGTAACGTGGCCTACATCGTGCACCGGCAGGGAGGGGGCAGCGTGGTCCTCGTCGACAGCGTCACCCGCGCGGGAGGTTCGGTCATCGCACACCGCCGCTCCGGAGAGCAGCCGGTGGGCGGTGCGACCGTCGCCCCGACGCGGAGCCCGGCCGACCGGGCGACGACGCGTCCACGCACGGGCACGCCGCCCCGGCTCGCGAAGTTCCACGTCCCGGAGATCCTCTTCGGCCCGGGCTCGCTGTCGGAGGCCGCGCACGCCGCGGTCCGGCTCGGCGCCCGCCGCCCCCTGCTGGTCACCGACCCGGGGCTGTGCGCCGCCGGCTGGCCCACCCAGCTCTGCGCGTACCTCGCCGAGGCCGGTCTCGTCCCCACGGTCTGGGAGGGCGTGACGCCCAACCCCAAGGACCACGAGATCGCCGCCGGCCACGTCGTCTACCGCGAGCAGGGCTGTGACGTCATCGTCGCCCTCGGGGGCGGCTCGGTGATCGACGCGGCCAAGGGGATCGCGCTGCTCGCCGGCAACGGCGGGCTCATCACCGACTACGAGGGCGTCGACCGGATGGCGCTGCCGATCCCGCCGATGGTGATGGTGCCGTCGACGTCGGGCACCGGCGCGGACGTCTCGCAGTTCTGCATCGTCACCGACACCGCGCGCAACACCAAGATCACGATTCTCGGCCGGGCGCTGGTCCCGGACATGTCGATCGTCGACCCGCACCTGCTGACGACGATGCCGGACTGGCTCAACGCCGCCACCGGCCTCGACGCGCTCACCCACGGCATCGAGGCCTACGTCTCGCGCGCCCACAACCCGCTGACCGACCACCACGCCCTGCAGGCGATCGCGCTGGTCGGCGAGCACCTCGAGCGCACCATGGACCACCCCGCCGAGGAGGCCGCGCGCACCTGCATGGCGCAGGCGGCGCTCGAGGCCGGGCTCGCCTTCACCAACGCGATCCTCGGGGCCGCGCACGCCATGAGCCACCAGGTGGGCGGCCTGCTCGACCTGCCGCACGGCGTGATCAACGGCGTCCTGCTGCCGCACGTCATCCGGTTCAACGCCGAGCCCGACCCGCACCGGTTCGTGCCGATCGCCCAGGCCCTCGGCCTGCCCGGCGACATCACGCCGGACTCCGACGCCGGCGCCGCCGAGGCCGCCGAGTGGGCCGCGGTGGAGGTGCGCCGTCTCGCCGACGAGCTCGGGGTGCCCAAGGGGCTCGGCGAGATCGGGGTGACCGAGTCCGACGTCTCGGTGCTGTCGGCCATGACGCTGGCGGACGCCTGCCTGTCGACGAATCCCCGCGAGGCCGACCAGGCCGACATCGAGACCCTCTTCCGGGCGGCGCTGTAGTGGGGTCGCGCGGTACGGCGGCCGTCTGATGAGCGTCGACCACCACGATCTGGACCAGCTCACCGGCATCCGGTCGGGCAAGCCGTCCTTCTACATCGAGTACCTGGCGTCGGCCGAACGGCTGCGCCGGGTGATCCACGCGCTGGACCGGATCTCGCGCGCCCTCGTGCGCACCACCGAAGGGCCGGGCACGCTCGTGCGCTCGGTCGCCGAGGCGGCGGCCGACCACCTCACCGCGCACTGGGTGGTGTTCGCGCTCGCCGAGGGCGCCCTGCCCGAGGCCGCCCCCCGCCACCTCGTGCTCGGCCCGGCCGGCGAGGAGGTCGACGCGGCCGACCCCGACCTGCCGCCGTGGGTCGTCACGCACCTCGAGGCGGTGCGGTCCGGCGCGGGCCACGTGCACCACGACTCCACCGGGGACGTCAGCCGCAGCAACGGCGCGGACGGCGACCACGCGCACGACCCCCACCACCTGCACGTCCCGGTGCACCTCGACGGCGACGTCGTCGGCGAGATCGTGGCCTGGACCGGGGCCGAGCGGGCGATCGACGCCACCGACGCCTCGGTGCTGCGCGTGCTCGCGGGCCAGACGGCCGCCGCCCTGCAGAACTCGGCGCTGCACCAGCGCACGATGACGCTCTACGGCGAGGCCAGCCGCCACGCCGAGGACCTCGCGGCCCGCAACGACCAGCTCCAGCGCACCCGCGACGCGCTCACCGTCGCCCGCCAGCGCGAGACCCTCGACGCCGAGCGCCACCGGATCGCCCGCGAGCTGCACGACTCGGTGACCCAGTACGCCCTCTCGGCCGGGATGCAGATCGAGGTCGTGCGCTCGGAGATCCGTGACGAGCGCCAGCGCGAGCGCCTCGAGACCGCGAAGGCGCTGACCCGGCGCGCGGTGGAGCAGCTGCGCTCGGCGATCTACGCGCTGAACCACTCCGGCGACCGCGGGCCGCAGAGCCTGCCCGCGATGCTCGAGGAGCTCGGCACCGTCCACATGCCCTCGGACCTGCGCGTCGAGGTGCGGCTGGAGGGCCGCCCGGTCGCGCTGTCGTCCGGCGCCGAGCGCTCGCTGTTCCGGGTCGCGGGCGAGGCGCTGTTCAACGCCGCGGTGCACGCCGAGGCGAGCGTCGCCGTCGTGCGCCTGGCCTACCGCAAGGACCGGCTCGTGCTCTCGGTGTCCGACGACGGCACCGGCGACCCGGAGCACGTCCGCCGCTCGCTGCGCGTCGCCGCGGCCGGCGACCTCGACGGCTCCCACCGGGGCCTCGCCAACATGGCCGACCGCGCCCGCGAGATCGGCGGCACCCTGCGCATCCGCCGCGCACCCCAGGGCGGGATCCGGGTCGAGGTCGGCGTGCCCCTGGGCTCGCCTGCTCCCGCCGAGACCGCCGAAGAGTCCAGGAGCCGGTCATGACCGAGATCCGCGTGCCCGCACGCACCACCGCCAAGCGCGGCGAGGTCCGCATCGTGCTCGTCGACGACCACGCGATCGTGCGCCAGGGCCTGCGCTCGGTGCTCGAGCGCGAGCCCCAGTTCTCGATCGTCGGCGAGGCGTCCAGCGCCGCCGAGGCCCTCGCCGTCGTCGCCCACCAGCGCCCGACGATCGTCCTGCTCGACCTCAAGCTGTCCACGAGCTCCGACTCCGAGGGCCTGCAGCTGTGCCGCCAGCTCACCCAGGCCCACCCCGGCGTCGGCGTGCTGGTGCTGACGACGTTCCTCGACGACCGCCTCGTCGTGGAGGCCGTCCACGCCGGCGCCCGCGGCTACGTCGTCAAGGACGTCGACACCACCGAGCTCACCGGCGCCATCCGCGCCGTGTCCCGGGGCGAGTCGGCGTTCGACTCGCGCTCCGCGGCCGCCGTCGTGCGCTCGCTCAACGGCCAGCAGCCCCACGGCGACCCGCTCACCGGCCGCGAGCTCGACGTCCTGCGCCTGCTCGCCCGCGGCATGTCGAACCGCACCATCGGCCGCGAGCTGTTCATCTCCGAGACGACGGTGAAGTTCCACGTCGGCAACCTCATGCGCAAGCTCGACGTCACCCGCCGCGCCGAAGCGGTCTACGCCGCCTCGAAGATGGGCCTGATCTAGCCGGAGACCGGGGTCGACGTGGTTGTCAGCCTGGCGTCCATGCTGATGTCAGACATCAGGAAAGCCACCACGATCACTCAGAGCATCGTGACGTCCAGCCCGGCGAGCATCTCCGGGTCGGCCATCATCTCGATCGCCGCGATGCGCCCGTCGACGACGACGATGTCGAACGCCGAGTAGAGCTTCCCGCCCGGCGCGAACGCCGCCCCGAGGAGGCCGTCGACCAGCGCCGGTTGCGCCGCCCGGGCGCGCCCGCAGAACACGCGGGCGACGGCGTCGGCGCCGCTGACGGTCTCGGTGACGTCCGGCGCGCCCGGGTTGCGGGCGGCGGCGGCCACGGCGACGCGGTCGGCGCGCAGCTCGACGTCGGGGTCGAGGACGGCGAGCAGGCCGGCGAAGTCGCCCTCGCGGGCGGCGGTGAGGAAGGCGTCGACGACCTCGCGGCGCCGCGCCGGGTCGGCCTCGGCCGTGTCCGACCCGCCCTGCACGCGCCGCCGGGCCCGGCTGGCGAGCTGGCGCGCCGCGGCGGGGCTGCGCTCGACGACCGTGGCGATCTCGGCGAAGGGCACCGCGAACAGGTCGTGCAGCACGAACGCGAGCCGCTCGGCCGGGTCGAGGCGGTCGAGGACGACGATCAGCGCGGCGCCGAGGGCGTCGGCCTGCGCCGCGCGCGCCTCCGGGCTCGGCTCCGGGTCGGTGGCGTCCGGGGCGTCGTCGATCGGCGACTCGGCCCGCGTGCCGCGCGACCGCAGCATCGACAGCGCCACGCGGCCGGCGACGGTGGTCAGCCAGGCGCGGAGGTTCTCCACCTCGGAGACGTCGGTGCGCGCGAGGCGCAGCCACGTCTCCTGCACGGCGTCGTCCGCCTCGGCCGAGCTGCCCAGCAGGCGCAGCGTCACGGCGCGCAGGTGCGGTCGGTGGGTCTCGAAGGTCGCGGCGAGTGCGGTCTCGTCCATCGGTCACATCCTCGCGTCGTGGGGCGTCACCAGGGAGACCGCCGCGCACCGGCGGATGTGACCACGAGCGAGGAGTTCGTCATGACCGCACGACTCGAGCACTTCACCCGCGCGCTGCCCGGCTTCGGCGAGGCGGTGGGCGCGATGATCGGCACCATCCGCGCCGCGGGCGTGCCGGACACGACGCTGGAGCTGGTGCACCTGCGGATCAGCCAGATCAACGGCTGCGCGTTCTGCGTCGACACCGGGACGAAGGGGCTGCGCAAGAACGGCGAGTCCGACGAGCGCCTCGACCACCTGCCGGTCTGGCGGGAGGCGACGGTGTACTCGGACGGCGAGAAGGCGGCGCTCGGGCTCGCCGAGGCGGCGACGCGCATCGCGGACCGCCCGGACGCCGTGTCGGACGCGGTGTGGGGCGAGGCGGCCCGGCACTTCGACGAGACCGCGCTGGCCGGGCTCGTCGCCCAGATCGCCCTGACGAACCTGTTCAACCACGCCAACGTCGCGATCCGACGGCCGATGGGCGCCTGGTGACACGTGAGCGAACTTCCGGGCTATAGCCCGGAAGTTCGCTCACGTAGGTCAGGGCAGCGGCGTCAGGAGGCGGTGGGGGCGGCGGAGGGCGCGGCTGACGGCGTCCTCGCGCTCGCGGGCCGAGCGCTCCCCGTCGTCGGGGTCGAGCGGGCGGGTCTCGAGCGACGCCGGACCCGGCAGCGTCCCGCACGCCGGACACACGGCGCCGGCGGCGAGGTCGGCGCCGCCGGCGGGGCAGTCGGCGTGGCGGAACCGGCGCCGCCCGTGCGTCGGGCCCACCCGGTGCCGGTCGCCCCAGTGCGCGAGCGTGAACAGCACGGGCCAGAGATCGAGCCCGGTCTCGGTCAGCACGTACTCCTCGCGGCCGGGGGCGTACGGGCGCCGTTCGAGGATGCCGGCGTCGACGAGCGTCGCGAGCCGGTCGGAGAGCACGGCACGGGGGACGTCGAGGTGGGCGCGCAGGTCGGCGAAGCGGCGCACGCCGAAGAAGCAGTCGCGCAGCACGAGCAGCGTCCAGCGCTCGCCCACCACCTCGAGCGCGCGGGCGAGGGCGCACTCCTGGCGGTCGTAGTCGCGGCCCAGTGGCACGCCGACCACGGTAGCGCGTCACACCGCATCAGGTTCAATGACCGAACCGAAGCTGCTAGCGTCGCTGCTCGTGACCTCGCCCCGCGCCACCCTCACCGTCGCCGCGGCCGCGACGTTCCTCGCGCTCGTCGTCTTCACCACGCCGCTGGCGACGCTGCCGTCGACCGCCGGCGCGCTCGGCGCCGGCCCGGAGGCGCAGGCCTGGATCCTCAGCTCGATGAGCATCGGTCTCGGCGTCGCGCTGCTCTCGGTGGGCGCGCTGGGCGACGACCTCGGGCGGCGCCGCGTCCTGGTGCTCGGCGCCGTCGTGCTGGCGGCGTCGTCGGTGCTCGGCGCGCTGGCGCCGAACGCGCTCGTCCTCGTCGTCGCCCGGATCCTGCAGGGGATCGGCGCCGCGGCCCTGGTCGCGTGCAGCCAGGGGTTGCTCGGCCACGCCTTCCCGGCCGGCACGCACGAGGCGCGCACGGCCAGCGGCATCTGGGGCGCGAGCCTCGCCGCCGGGATCGCGGTCGGCCCGTTCCTCGCCTCGGGCCTGGACCGCGTGGTCGGGTGGACCGGCGCCTACTGGGTCGCCGCGGTCGCGTCCGTCGTCCTCGCGCTCGCCACCCAGCGGCTCGTGGCGGAGTCGCGCGCCGCGGAGCCACGTCCCCTCGACCTGCCGGGCGTGATCGTCCTGGCGGCGGGGCTCGCGGCGCTGCTGGCCGGGCTGACCGAGGGCCGCTCCGGGTTCGGCCGGCCCGGGGTGCTGGCCCTGCTCGCGGCGGGGGTGGTGCTGCTCGTCGTCTTCGTCGTCGTCGAGCGACGCCGGACCGCGCCGATGCTCGACATGGGGCTCTTCGCGACGCCCGCCTTCGTCGCCGCGACGGTCGGCGCCCTCGCGACCGGCCTCGGGATCATCGCCTCGTCGTCGTTCCTCTCGACCGTCGTCGAGCGCGGCCTGGGCAGCACCGCCCTGGTGGGGGCGACGCTGCTGTTCGCGTGGTCGGGCACGAGCGTGGTCACGGCCCTGCTCGCCCGGCGCCTGCCGGCCGCCTGGTCCGGGCGTCTGCTGCTCGCGGGCGGCCTGCTCGTCATCGCCGCCGGCCAGCTCCTGCTCCTGGGCCTCGAGCCGGGCGACTCCCCGGCGACGCTCGCCCCGGGTCTCGCCCTGGCGGGCGCGGCCACCGGCGTCGTCAACGCCGCCCTCGGACGCGAGGCGGTCGCCAGCGTGCCGCCGGGGCGCGGCGCGATGGGCGGCGGGGCCAACAACACCGCCCGCTACGTGGGCTCCGCGATCGGCGTCACGATCGTCGCCGTCGTGGCCACCCGCCCGTCCCTGGGCGCCGGCCCGGCCGCCCTCGTCGCCGGCTGGAACGACGCGGTGCCGATCGCCGTCGCGTTCTCGCTGCTCGGTGCCGTCGCCGTGGCGGCCTGCCGACCCCGGCGGGTGCGGACTCCCGTGACGACCGGGTGACGCAGAGCCACGTCCGGGGGAGGATCACGGGTATGGACAAGACGAAGCTCGCCGAGACCCAGGGCCCGCTCAAGTCGCAGTACAAGGAGGACCCCGAGTCGGCGGTCGTCACGCTCAAGGCCGACGGTGACGTCGACGGCTCGGGCATCGCCTGCCGCGTGCAGACGTCCCAGGCCCTCGTCGAGGCCGGCCTGCACCCCGCCACCGGCGGCGACGGCACCCAGCTCTGCTCGGGCGACATGCTGCTCGAGGCGCTGGTGGCGTGCGCCGGCGTCACCCTGCGGGCGGTGTCGACGTCGATGGGCGTCGAGATCCGTGGCGGGAACGTGCACGCCGAGGGCGACCTCGACTTCCGCGGCACCCTCGGTGTCGCCAAGGACGCACCGGTCGGGTTCCGCGAGGTGCGGCTGCGCTTCGACATCGACACCGACGCGGACGCCGACACCCTCGCGACGCTGCACAAGCTCACCGAGCGGTACTGCGTCGTGTTCCAGACCCTCGCGAAGCCGCCGGAGCTCTCGGTCGAGATGACCCCGCGCCAGGCCGCGAGCGCCTGAGGCACCGACACGACGAAGGCGCCGCCCGGCGGGCGGCGCCTTCGTGTGTGATCAACGGGGAGTTCAGACGCCTAGAAGCAGCGAACAGCGCGTTCGCTGCAACACCGGGACCTCGCTCAGTCCGTGTGGTACGGGTCGTAGTGGATGTTGAGGAACGGCGTGCCGACGTCGAGGAGCGCGCCGACGGTCGCGCGCACCATCGGCGGCGAGCCGCTGACCGTGATCTCCCGATCGGCCCAGGCACCGTAGCGCGCGACGACCTCGCCGAGCGTCCCCGTCTCGGCCCCGTACTGCCGTCCGTCGTCCTCGACGACCGGCACGACCGTGAGCCACGGGTTCTCCTGCGCGGACCGGCGCAGGGCGTCGATGTCGTAGAGGTCGGCCCAGCTGCGACCGCCGACGAACAGGGCGACCTTGCGGTCGGTGCCCTCGGTGACCAGCTGCTCGATGATCGCGCGGGCCGGTGCGAGGCCGGTGCCGCCGGCGACCATGAGCAGGTCCGACTGCGAGCGCGGGTCCAGGGTCATCTGGCCCATGGGCGGCCCGATGCGCCACACGTCGCCGACGCGGGCGTGGGAGACGATCGCCCGGCTGACCCAGCCGCCCGGCACCGTGCGGACGTGGAACTCGAGCACGCAGTCCGGCCCGGGGGCGTTCGCGGGCGACATCGAGCGCCACATGCGCGGGCGCTGCGGGGTCTCGACGCTGACGTACTGGCCGGCGAGGTAGGGCACCGGCTGGCTGGTCTGCACCCGGACCACCGCGAGGTCCTGGGAGACGCGGCGGTGCTCCATGACCCGGGCCATCCACACCGCGGGGCCGCGCTCGGCCTCGGCGGCCTCGCGCATCAGCTGCGAGACGATGCCGTAGGCGCCGGTCCAGGCGTCCTCGACCTCGCGCGTCCACAACGGCCCGGCGATCTCGCGCAGCGCGCCGAGGAGCGCCTCGCCGACCTTGTCGTAGTGCTCGCCGACGACGCCGAACTTGCGGTGGTCGCGCCCGAGCTGGCGCAGGAAGACCGAGAGGTCGTCGGGGCGGTCGACCATCTGCACGACGTGCACGAGCGCCCGCAGCAGCCGGGTGCGCTGCAGCTCCATGGTGACCGGGAACAGCTCGCGGGTCTCCGGCGCGATGCGGAACAGCAGGCCGTAGAAGAGCTGCGTCAGCTCGTCGGACCGGTGCGCGACGGCGTCGAAGCTCGACCTGATGATCGAGACCATGTCGTTGACGTCGTTCGACGCGGCCTCGCGCGGCGTGGGCAGGCCGACACCGTCGGCCCCGGGGGGCGCCGAGGGCACGGACGGCGTCGCCGGCGGCGAGGGCATCGGCGGCGGGGGCGCCGTCGGGATCGGGCCGACCGACGTCGGCCCCGAGGGCGGGCCCGTGTGCCGGCCGGTGAACGGCGGCGGCGGCGCGGCCGCGGGGGTGGACCCGGGGTAGGGGGTGCGCAGGCCGGCGGGGGGACCGTGCGGCCCGGGCGGGTAGGTCATCGAGCTCCCCTCGGAACGGTGGGAACCCGGGAGGCCGGGTCCGGGCACGGACGACGCGGTGGTGTCCAGTCGTCCGTCGCGACGGTCGTCCGCGATGTCGAAGACCGAGCTGTCGTGTTCACCGGGGGCGCCGGGACGGCCACCCTCCGCGGGACGGAACGAGGTCTCGTAGCCGTCGGGTTCGCGGCGCGAGCCGTACCACGGCTCCCGGCCCCGGCCGTCGGTCTCGCGATCGTGCGCACCGGTGGCGCGGCCGAGCGGTCCCCCGGCCAGGGATCGATCGTCCCTCGCTGCGGTCACGTCTGGTCGACTCCTCGTCCCGGATGGCTGGGCTCCCCGGCGCCGCGCCACCCTAGCGGTTGTCCCCGCTCGGGAAACGCTACTCCGTGTCGTTCCTCGCGCCGCACTGTCGTGTGTTCGTGCGGTCAGCGTACGGCGACGCCCGGTGAGCGGGACCTTCGCGCGCCCGGATCGGGTGACGCGGCCGAACGGCGGCGTCATCCGTCGTCGCCCGGCGACCGTTCCCCGTGCAGGCGGGGACGACGGGGGCGACGAGCGTCGCCGGGCGGGCGTCAGTTCGCGGTGACGTCCCCGCCGTCGGATGGGGACGACGTCGTCGACGAGCCGCCGAGACCGTCGAGGCCCGGGTTCGCGACCGCGGCGTTGCGCTCCGGAACGCCCGTCCCGCTCGGGCCGCTCGCGCCGGTCGTCGTGCCGTCGTCGTCCGCGCGCGGTGTCGGCCGCGGGGTGGTCGAGCGCGGGGTGGGCGACGACGACGGGGGCCGGCTCGCCGTCGGCCGCGGCGTGCTCGTCGCGCGCGGCCGGGAGGTCGGAGTGGTCACCCTCGGCGGTCCCGCCGGGGACGGCGCGCGGGTGGCCGCGGCCGACGAGGGCCCGGCATCGGGCGCCCGGGTCGGGGGCCGGTCGGGCTGGGCGGGCTGCAGGGCGTCGACGACGCCGGTGCCGACGGTCGGCACGGTGCTCTCCGGCGTCTCGGGGACCGGCGTCTGCTCGGCCGGCACGTTCGGCGCGCCGGGGAGCGCGAGCTGCTGACCGGCCTGCTGGGCGTCGAGGCCCATCGCGATGCCCACGCCCCCGACCGCGACCGCGGCGAGGACCGCGGCGGCGGCCGGCAGCGACGACGACACCCCGCGGCGGGCGCGCCCGGCCGGCGCCGCCCGGGCGAGCAGGTGCGCCATCTCGTCCGCGCGGGCGCGCATGTGGCGTGAGGGACGCGGGCGGCGCCGGGCCGCCGGCTCCTCGGGTGCGACGACCGCGTCGACCGCCGGGCGGCCGGGCGCGGCGATGTCGGCGATCGCCGGGACCTCCGGCACCGCGCCCGCGGACCCCGCGCCGGTGGTGCCGCTCGGGGAGCCGGCGGCGTCCGCTGCGTCCAGGGCGGCCGCGGCGGCCGAGCCGGACATCGGCGGCGCCGCCGCGGGAACGGCGGGCAGGACCGTGGTCGGTGCGTCCCACCAGCTCGTCCCGCGGCCGGCGGCGGACGCGCTCCCCGGCGGCGGGGTGGCGTGTGCCGCCCCTGCGCCGTCCGGTTCGTCGCCCGCGGGCCCCGGGGCTCGCGTCACGGTGCACCTCCCGGCCCCGCGGGCGCGTCGTCCCCGACGACGTGACGCGCTGTGTACGAGGCCATCACACGTTGTTGATCGGACAGCGTGCCAGACGTGGTCGACCGGCGGCGGACGACCCGGTGCCGCGGGCGGCCCCCGGAAGCCCCCGGTGTGTGCGGGTGGTGGCCGGACCACCCTCTAGAGTGGCCGCACTGTGGAGCCGTCACGAGGCGCCGACGGGCGTGCGGAGCCGGGAGCGCGACACCGCGTGACCCTCGTCCTCCTCGCGTACTCGTTCGTGGTCACCGTGCTCGGCACATCGTTGTCGACCTTGCCGCACCCCGCTCACCAGCGCAGACGGGGTCGCGAGCGCGTGATCGGACCGGTGCGGCTGCACCGAACGGACCATCAAGGTTCGGATGACCACGTCGGGGATTGATCCGATCGGCGAGATCCGGGCCGGATACCGGACCGGCAGAGTGGACCGGCGGCCGCGCGGGGACGGCACGACACACGGAGGTGGCATGACGCGCGGCGTGGCGTTCGATGTCGTCGGCACCGAGGACAGCACCGCGACTCCGGCGACTCCGGCGACCCCGGCGACCCCGGCGACCCCGGCGAGCCCGACGGCACCCGCGGTCCCGACCCCGCACCCCCGGGACCGCCGGCCGCGCCCCCACCCGACCGGTGGCGGCGAGCCCCCCGAGGGGACGCCCGCGGGACCGGGGACGCCACACACGTCGCGCCCCGGCGGCGCGCACGGCCCGGCCGCGTCGGTGTCGGCATCGGCATCGGCATCGGCGGCCTCGGTGTCCACGCCCGCGTCGGCTCCGGCGGCGTCCCCGACGTCCCCGGCGTCCGCCACGCCGAGCGCCGGCACGGCGACGGCCGACCCCGCGATCCCCGCGCCGTCCACCGGCGAGGCCGACGCCGGTGCCGCGAGGGGCCCGGAGACCCGCCCCTTCGCGCGCGCGGTCGAGCGGGCCGACGGGCACACGACGATCGAGGTGCCGCCGGAGGAGACGGCCGCGGCCGCCCCGCCGGCCACGGCGGCCCCGGTGTCGGCGGTCGACCCGCGGGAGGCCGAGGAGTTCCTCCGGCTCTTCCACGACGAGAACCCGGCGGCCGGCCCGGTCGAGCCGCGCGTCGCCGCGGTGCTCGACGAGATCGCCCGCACCGGCACCTACGTCCACACCGCCGACGAGCTCGCGTTCGGGGCGCGGGTCGCGTGGCGCAGCTCGGCGCGCTGCATCGGGCGCCTCTACTGGCGCAGCCTGCACGTGCGCGACCGGCGGCACGTCACGACACCGGACGAGGTCGCCGCCGAGTGCGTCGGGCACCTGCGGGAGGCCACGCGCCGCGGCCGCATCCGCTCGACGATCACGGTCTTCGCTCCCGACGGCCCGTCCGGCCCGGGCCCGCGCGTCTGGAACGAGCAGCTGGTCCGCTACGCGGGCTACCGCGCCGGAGGCCGGGCGCTGGGCGACCCCCGCTACGTCGGGTTCACCGACACGGCGCGCTCGCTGGGCTGGATGCCGCCGAGCCCGATGGGCCAGTTCGACGTGCTGCCGCTGGTCGTCAGCGGCGGCGGCGAGCACGCCGCGGGCGGTCCGCAGGTGTTCGAGGTGCCGCGCGACGCGGTGCTCGAGGTGGAGCTGACCCACCCCGAGCACGCCTGGTTCGCCGACCTGGGCCTGCGCTGGCACGCCCTGCCGGTGATCAGCAACATGCGTCTTGACATCGGCGGCATCTCGTATCCGGCCGCGCCGTTCAACGGCTGGTACATGGCCACCGAGATCGCCGCGCGCAACCTCGCCGACGCCGACCGCTACGACCTGCTGGGCGACGTCGCCGAGGCCATGGGGCTCGACACCTCCAGCGACCGCACCCTGTGGCGCGATCGCGCGGCGATCGAGCTCACCGCGGCCGTGCAGCACTCCTTCGACGAGGCCGGCGTGTCGCTCGCCGACCACCACGGCGAGTCCCAGCGCTTCCTGCGCTTCGTCGAGAAGGAGGAGGCGGCGGGGCGGAAGTGCCCGGTCGACTGGAGCTGGATCGTCCCGCCGATCTCCGGCGGCCTCACCCCGGTGTTCCACCGCTACTACGACGAGCCCACCGACACCGGGCCGATGTTCCGGCTCGACGACCTCGCCAAGGCCCGGGGGCGCGGCTGCCCGGTCTGAGCGGCGCGGTCAGTCACGCTCGTCGAGGAAGGCCTCGACGAGGGGTGCGAGTTCGCCGGCCTCGGTGACCAGCGCGAGGTGGCCGCCCCGGTAGAGGTGCAGGCGCGCGTCGGGCAGCAGCCGCTTCATGATCTTCGCGTTCACCACCGGGATGATCGGGTCGTCGTCGCCGGCGAGGATGAGCGTGGGCTGTCGCAGCGCCGGCAGCACCGGGAGCGTCGTCCACCACGACCCGGCCACGAGCTGGTAGAGGTAGCCGCGCAGGGAGGTCTCGCTGCGCCCGGTGTGCAGGAGGTCGACCGCGCGCTCGGGGTGCGACCGCATGGTGCCGCCGTAGATCGACCCGGCGACACGGGCCGCGTACCCGGGATCGCGGTGCCGCCGGGCGGACACCATCCGCGCCAGCACGCGGGGGCGTGCGGGGACCATGAGCGAGCCGGTCCCGGTGGCCACGAGCACCAGGCGCCGGCAGCGCGAGCGGCACTGCAGGGCGAGCTGCTGCGCCAGCCCGCCGCCCCACGAGATGCCCAGCACGTCGACCCGGTCGTGGCCGAGCCGGTCGAGCAGCTTCGCGACGAGCGGGGCGAACGTGGTCATGTGATAGGGCACGAGGGGCTTCGCGGAGCCACCGATCCCGGGGACGTCGAACCGGATCACCCCACGATCCGGGTCCAGCGCGTCGACGAACGGGTCGAGCAGTTCGAGGCTCGAGCCGATGCCGTTGAGGAGCAACAGCGGGGGCGCGGCACCGTCGCCCGGCCGCTCGACCACCCGGAGCTCGCGGCCGCGCACGACCACGGTGCGCGGCGGGGGATCAGGCCGTCTCGCGGACGTAGCCACCGGGCGCCTCCCCGAGCACCGGGTGGTCGGCCGATCCCGGCTCGCGCGGCGCGGGCCGCCACGACCCCGACCGCTCCCCGAGCCACGCCGACAGGTGCGGCCACCAGCTGCCCTCGGTCTCGTGGGCGCCCTCCTGCCACTCGTCGGGATCGGCGGGGTTGTCGGCGCGCGTCCGGAAGCTGGCCGAGGAGTCCTGCGGCGGGTTGACGGTGGCCACCACGTGGCCGCTCGTCGACAGTACGAAGCACGGCTGCGAGCCGAGCAGCTGGGTCGTGCGGTAGACGTTCGCCCACGGGGCGATGTGGTCGTCGACGGCGCCCACGACGTAGCTGTCGACGGTGACGTCCGAGAGGTCGACCGGCGTGCCGAGCACCGTGATCCCCCCGGGCCGGGGCAGCGGGTTCTCCAGCCCCAGCTGCACGAAGTCGCGGTGCAGCGCGGCCGGCATGTTCGTCTGGTCCTGGTTCCAGAACAGGATGTCCCAGGCCGGCGGGTCCTGGCCCAGCAGGTAGTTGTTGATCCAGAAGTTCCAGATCATGTCGGTGGGCCGCAGGAACGAGAACATCGCCGCGAGCCCGGCGCCGTCGAGGTAGCCCTTGCGGGCCGACTCGGCCATCGCCGCCGCCCCCGTGACCCGGTCCAGGAAGGCGCCGTGGGTGCCGGCCGCCTCCCAGTCGAGGATGGTCACCGAGAGCACCAGCCCGGCGATCCGGTCCTGCCGGCCCACGGCCGCGAGGTGACCGAGGACCATCGCGGAGAGGGTCCCGCCCGCGCAGAGGCCCATCAGGTGGGTGGAGGACGTCCCGGTGATCTCCTCGACGGCGTCGAGCGCGGTGAGCACCGCCTCCGCGTAGGTGTCGAGGTTCCAGTCGGCGTGGCGGTCGTCGGGGTTGCGCCAGGAGATCGCGAAGACCTGCTGACCCTGGGTGACGGCGTACTCGAGCAGGCTCTTCCCGGGCGCCAGGTCCGCGATGTAGTACTTGTTGATCATCTGCGGCACGAGCAGCAGCGGGGCCTCGCGCACCTGGTCGGTCTGCGGGTCGTACCGGATGAGCTCGAAGACCTCGGTCCGGGCGACGACGGCGCCGGGCGTGGCCGCGAGGTCCTCGCCCACCGTGAACTGCGAGGTGTCGACCGTCGAGGGCAGCAGCGAGCCGGAGCGCAGGTCGCCGACGAGGTTGCGCACCCCCTGGAGGAAGTGCAGCCCGCCGGAGTCGACGGCCGCCTTGAGGACCGTGGGGTTGGTCAACGGGAAGTTCGACGGGGCGAGCGCCTCGAGGACGTTCCCGGCCGCGAACCGCAGCCGCTCCTGCGAGCGCTGGTCGAGGTCCGCGTCGTCGATCAGGTCGTCGACCGCGCTCCCGGTGGCCACGTAGGCCTGCACCAGGCGCCGCAGGGCCGGATTGTGCCGCCACGCGCGGTCCTTGAACCGCCGGTCACCCTTCTCGGGCCCCACCTCCGACCGACCCGCGACGATCTGCCCGAGCTCGCCCGCCCACCGCAGACCGTGGCGGGCCACGCGGTCGGGGCGCGACAGGAGCGCGAGGGCCGCGCGGGCCGGCGCGAGGCCGGGGGGATGGGTCGGGCCGTCGCCGTCGACGACGTCGTGGAGGACCGCATCGGCGGTGCTCCGCTGGCCGCTGCGCGGCTCGCCGACGCCGTTCGCTCGCTCGGTGGTGCTGGTGATGGCGCTCTCCTCGGGCCCGGCCACTGGGGGTACGCAACCGACCACATGCGGTGTTCCCCGTCAAGCTGGGCCGTTCGGGGGGATCTGTTCCGCGGAATGGGGTTGGGCGGGTGCTCCACCGGGCACCGGACCGCCCACCGCTGCGGCACCACGGGGAGGGCGAGGCATGCGCACGACGTGGGACCCGGTCGAGTACGCGGTCGGCCGCGAGAAGATCCAGGAGTTCGTCTCCGTCATCGGCGAGCGACACGCGGTGTTCCGCAGCGCCGCCGCCGCCCGCGAGGCGGGGTACCGCGACGTGGTCGCGCCGCCCATGTTCGCGGTGGTCTACGCGGGCTCGGCCGTCTACCCGGCCGTCTTCGACCCGCGCGCCGGGATCGACACCGAGAAGATGCTGCACGTGGGCCAGCGGTTCGCGTGGGGGGAGCCGGTCTGCGCGGGGGACACCGTGACGACCGAGACCGAGATCGCCGACGTCTCGAGCAAGGGCCGGAACACGCTCTACGTCTTTGCTTCGGTCTCACGGAACCAGGCCGACGACGAGGTCGTCCGCGGCCGCTGGACGATGATGGTGAGGGGCTGACGTGGACATCGGAGAGCACGTGCCCGACCTGCGGATCACCCCGGACCGGTACCTGCCCCACCGCTACGCCGGTGCCTCGCTGGACTTCAACCCCATCCACATCGACCCGGAGGCGGCGCGGGCCGCCGGCCTCCCGGGGAATGTCCTGCACGGGCTCTACACCATGGCCGTGCTCGCCCGGTCCGTCGGCGAGCTGGCCGCGGGCGACCCGAGTGCCCTGCGCAGTCTCGAGGTCGAGTTCACCGACGTCGCCGTCCCCGGGAGCGAGTTCGCGACGGCGGGCGAGGTCACCGAGGTGGCCGACGGCCGAGCAAGCATCGAGGCCTCGATCGTGCAGGACGGCACGGTCGTGGTCCGCGGTCGCGCCGAGATGGACGACACCACTGCTGACGAGCACCCATCCGACACCGGGAGTCGACGATGACGAATCTGGCGACAGCGCTGGTCGAGACCGCCGAGGAGCACGGCGACCGGCCGGCACTCCGGCTCGACGACCAGACGGTGACCTACCGCGAGTTCCTCGAGGCCGCGCGCCGGGCCGCGGGGTTCCTGCGGTCCCGCGGGCTGGAACCCGGTGCCCGCGTGGGGCTGGTCTTCCCGAACGTCCCGGCGTTCCCGATCGTCTTCTACGGCGCCCTCATGGCCGGGTGCGTGGTCGTCCCGATGAACCCGCTGCTCAAGGGCCGGGAGATCGAGTACTACCTCGACGACGCGGGCATCTCCGTGGTGTTCGCCTGGGACGACGCCGCGGACGCGTCGCGCGAGGCGGCGCAGGGCCGGGACGTCGAGGTGGTCGCCGTCGGCGCCGCGGGCCCCGACGACGGCGTGCTCGAGGGGGCCGACCCGCTCGACGGGCCCGTCGACCGCAGCGACGACGACACCGCCGTCATCCTCTACACCTCCGGCACCACCGGCTCCCCCAAGGGCGCCGAGCTGACCCACGCGAACCTGGCGACGAACGCCCGGGTCTCGGCGCGGACGTTGACCGAGATCACCACCGACGACGTGGTGATGGGCTGCCTGCCCCTGTTCCATGTGTTCGGTCTGACGTGCGGCCTGAACTCGGCGGTGCTGACCGGGGCCTGCCTGACGCTGCTCCCGCGCTTCGACGGGGCGAAGGCCCTGGCGATGATCGGCCGCGACGGGGTCACCGTCTTCGAGGGCGTGCCCACCATGTACTCGGGCCTGCTGCACGTGGAGGACCGCGAGCAGTACGACGTGTCGTCCCTGCGCTGCTGCATCTCGGGGGGATCGGCCCTGCCGGTCGAGGTGCTCCGTGAGTTCGAGGAGACGTTCGGGTGCGTCGTCCTCGAGGGCTACGGCCTCTCCGAGACCTCACCCGTCGCCTCGTTCAACCACCCCCACGCGGAGCGCAGGCCGGGCTCGGTCGGCACCCCGGTGGACGGGATGGAGCTGCGCCTGGTCGACGACGAGGGCAACGACGTGACCGGCGACGACGCCGGGGAGATCGCCATCCGCGGCGAGGGCCTGATGAAGGGCTACTGGGGTCGCCCCGACGCGACCGCCGAGTCCGTCCCGGACGGTTGGTTCCGCACCGGCGACGTCGGTCGCCGCGACGAGGACGGCTACTACTTCATCGTCGACCGCAAGAAGGAGATGATCATCCGCGGGGGCTACAACGTCTACCCCCGCGAGATCGAGGAGGCGCTCTACGAGCACGCGGCGGTCGCCGAGGTGGCCGTGGTCGGCATCGAGAACCGTGACCTCGGCGAGGAGGTCGGTGCGGCCGTCGCCCTGCGGCCCGGCGCCGAGGTCGACGTCGAGGAGCTGCGCGACTTCGCCAAGGAGCGCGTCGCGGCCTACAAGTACCCGCGCCACGTGTGGCTCCTGGACGAGCTGCCGAAGGGACCGACGGGCAAGATCCTCCGCCGCGAGATCGTGCCGCCGGACGAGGTGCGCTGACGCGCAGGTGAGCACTTCGAGGTGCCAGAGCACTCCGAAGTGCTCACATGGCCGTCAGGCCACGTCGATCACCAGCCAGCCGCCGTGGTCGTCGCTGACGCGGAACCCGTGGCCGGTGCGCTCGCCGAGGGCGTGCAGGACGGCGTGGTCGAACGTCCTGAGGTGCCCGTACACGGGCTCCGGGAGGTCCTCGTAGGGCACGGCGACCACGACGCGGCGCCGGGCGACGCGCAGCATCTCGTCGAGCACCCGGACCGTGTCGGCCACCGGCAGGTGCTCGAGGAGGTGCACGGCCGTCACGGTGTCGACCGCGCCGCTGCGGGCGGGCAGCGTCCGGGCGTCGGCGACGACGGTGCGCACGGCCTGTCCGCGCCGGCTCGCGACGGCACCGAGCAGGCCCATCGTGCCGGGCGTGTGGTCGGTCGCGACGACGTCGAAGCCCTCCTGCGCCAGCCGCAGCGGCAGGAAGCCGAAGCACGAGCCGACGTCGAGCACGGTGCGTCCGCGGATCTCGGCGAGCGCCCGCTCGTGGACCGGCGCGAACGCGGCCAGCGACGACTCGGGCGCCACGTCCGGGTCCACGTCGTGCGCCGGCGAGCGCAGCACGGCGAGGCTGTTGGCGTAGAACGTCGACCACGCGGTCAGCGGGTCGCTGACGGTCGAGCGCACGATCCCGGTGAACACCCGCTCGAAGTCGCCGGCGGAGGTGACGACACCGGTCAGCTCGCGGGCGACGAGCCCGGCGATGTCGTCGTCGAGCTCGTCGGCGCGCAGCCGGTGCAGCACGAGCAGGCGGTCGCCGGGCCGGTGCACCTCGAAGTGGTCGGTGACCCGCTCCGGCGGGCGGGCCGCGACCAGCCGGACCGGCACCGGAGCGCGGTCGACGTGGCAGACGACGACGTGGTCGTCCTCCCACCGGCCGGGGTGGGACGGGGCCAGGGGGTCGATCCGGACGGCCCCGGCGGGCACGGGGGAGTCGCGCAGGCCCGTCACCGGGCTCAACGCCCGATCATCTCGGCCGCCATGTCGTGGCTGACCTCCGAGAGACCCGTGAGGTCGCGGACGACCCGGATGCGGTCGACGAACTCGGCGTACTGCGGCAGGTCGCACGAGCCCAGGCCCCAGGAGTAGCGGGGCTCGGGCGTGAGCCAGATGGTCTCCCTCGCCCGGCGGGTGATCTCGGCGAACGCCTCCATGTTGGCGTCGTTGCCGTTGCCCCGGCCGTCGCCGAGCACGATCACCGTCGAGCGCCGGTTGACCGCCGAGCCGTGGTCCTCGAGGAACGTGCCGAACGCCGTGCCGTAGTCGGAGTTGGCGTCGACGTCGATCATGTCACCGCCGAAGATCAGCCCGAGGGCGTCCTCCACGGTGTGGTCGGAGAACAGGTCGGTGACCTCGATGAGGTCGGCGACGAACGCGAACGAGCGCACCTGGCCGAACATGTCCTGCAGACCGTGCACGAGGTGCAGCGTGAACCGGGCGGTCGCCCGCACCGACAACGAGACGTCGGCGAGGATCACCAGGCGCGGCTTGTCCTCGGCGCGCGCGACGGTGACCGGGCGGAACGGGACGCCGTCGAAGCGCATGTTGCGGCGCATCGTGCGGCCCGGGTCGATGCGCCCGCGCGGGGACTCGCGCCGCTTGTGGGTCAGGGCGCCGTGCAGCGTCTTGGCGAGCCGGCGCAGGGAGTCCTCGAGCTGCTGGCGCTCGTGCTCCTCGGCCCGGTCGACCTCGGCCTTGTGGGCCTCCTCGTCGCCGTCGCCGCCCTCGACGATGCGCTGCTCGATCTCCATGAGCTTCTCGAGGTGGCGCTTGATCGCCTCGGGGAGGTTCTCGAGCATCCCGGCCAGCCGGCGGCGCAGGGCCATCGCGTCGCTCTCGTCGCCCTCGTCGTCGATACCGTCCTCGACCCCCTGCAGCCAGCCGAGCAACGCCTCCTGCTGGGCGACGGTGAGGTCGGCGTCGACCTTGGTGCCGGCCTGCTCCGCGATGTCGCCGGGCAGACCGGCGCCGTGCAGGCTGTCGGTCTCGATCTGCACCTTGTCCTGGGCGCCGATCTGGTCGGTGGCGCCGTCCTTCGAGAAGACGATCTCGTCGGTCATCGACGCGAGGTCGATCTTGTTGGCCTCCTGGTGCAGGTTGTACTGCTCGGCCAGGTCCTCCGGGTCGAAGAAGTCCTTGATCGACACCGGCTTGCCGTGGTCGTGGCCCTGCTGCGGGGTCTCGCCGGGCTCCTCGGAGAGCGTGAACTCCTCGAGCGCGCCGCCGTCGGAGAGGTCCTCGTGACCGTGCCCGTGGCCGTGCCCGCGGTCCTCGTCGCCGATCTTCACCAGCGCGAAGTACGCGTCGAAGATCTCGTCGAAGGTCGCCTCGTCGCGGATGTCCTTGACCAGGGCGACCCGCAGCGCCGCCCGGAGCGTCTCGCGGTCGGCGAGGACGCCCGGCTCCCGCGCGCAGCGCATCGCGTCGAGGACCTCCGAGGTGGAGACCCGGACCTGCCGGATGCGCAACAGGCGGACGAACCGGTGGATGCTGGCCTCCATGCCGGGGGCCTCCTCTCGGTGCTCGCCGGTCCCTAGAGCGCGCGCTTCTTGCCCAGGCCGAACGACCGGCTGCCCTGGCTCGAGCTCACGTTGCGGGGCTTGGCCGGCTCCAGCTCGCCGTTGCGGGCCTTCTCCTTCTGCTCGACGCCGGCGGCGTAGTGCCCGACGTGGCGGCCCTCCTGGTCCTTCGCGGCCCGCACGGAGCGTCCGTCGGGGCCGTCCTCCTCGTCGTCGTCGGGCACCCGCCGCGACGTGGCCGGGGCCGGTCCGCCGGAGTGCCCCTCGTCGTGGCCGTGCCCGTGCCCGTGGCCGTGCCCGTGACCGTGACCGTGGTCGTCGATCTCGGCGTTCGGGTCGACCAGTTTCGGCAGCGCGCCGAGGGCCTTGGTGACGTCCTTGTCGTACTTCACCACGACGCTGACGGTGTCGGAGAGGATCGAGCTCGAGAGCTCGTCGACCCCCAGCACGGCGAGCGTGCGGGCCCAGTCGATCGTCTCGGAGATGCTCGGGGCCTTGCGCAGTTCGAGCTCGCGCAGGCCGCGGACCACCTCGACGAGCTCGCGGGCAGCCGCCTCCGGCAAGCCTGTGTCCTTCGAGCGGACGATCTCCAGCTCGCGCTCCGCGCTGGGGTAGTCGAGGAACAGGTGCAGGCAGCGGCGCTTGAGCGCGGCGGCCAGGTCACGGGTGTTGTTGCTGGTCAGGATGACGTAGGGCGCGTTCTGCGCCGCGAACGTGCCGACCTCGGGCACGGAGATCTGGTACTCACCGAGGGTCTCCAGCAGCACCGCCTCGAGCGCTTCGTCGGCGCGGTCGACCTCGTCGATCAGCAGCACGACGGGATCGTCGGAGCGGATGGCCTCCATCAGGGGCCGCTCGGCGAGGAACTCCTCGGAGAAGAAGACGCTGTCCTGCGCGGCGATCCGCTCGACCGAGGTCTTGATGTCGGGAGCGTCCTGGACGATCTCGGCGATCTTCTCGCGCAGCATCTGGGTGTAGAGCAGCTGCTTGCCGTAGTCCCACTCGTAGAGGGCCTTGGTCTCGTCCTGGCCCTCGTAGCACTGCAGCCGCAGGAACCGGCGCCCCGTGGCCAGCGCCAGCATCTTGGCCAGCTCCGTCTTCCCCACGCCGGCCGGTCCCTCGAGCAGCAGCGGCTTCTCGAGGCGCGTCAGGAGGAACACCGTCGTCGCCAGGCGCCGGTCGGCGATGTAGCCCTGCTTCGCCAGCGCGTCGATGACCTCCTCGACCGAACCGAACGGGGCAGCGGTGTCCGTGCTGGTCACGCGGGGTCCTTCCGTGGAGTGGCAGATCGAGGGAAACACACCGGTGCCCGGCGGGCCAGCGCAGAGGCCGACCCGCCGGGCACCGGCGCGGCGATCAGCTGAGCAGGTCGTCGAGGTCGCCGTTGAGGCAGTGGTCGACGACGGGGCGCACGGTCGTGAACGTGCACTCCTTGGGGTTGCCCGGGGTGCAGGCGTCACCGAGGACGTGGTTGGTGATGCGGTCCACGTCCGCGTCGTTACCCGTGATCGTCTTCTCGTTCTCGTAGAACTTCGTCGGGCCCTGGCCGAGACGGTTCTTCGAGTACGAGTCCTGGGTGACGTCGGTGAACTTCTCCGGGATGCCCACGTCGCGCAGCAGACGGATGGACGCGGCGAGCGCGGCCTCCGCGGCCTGGACGTCGGTCATGTGCGTGGTGTCCACGCCCATGGCCTCGGCGATCCGGGCGAACCGCTTGTAGGCGACCGGCATGTTGAACGCCCACACGCGGGGGAGCGCGACGGCGTTGTTCAGGCCGTGGTGGGTGTCGTAGAAGGCCGACACCGCGTGCGAGATCGAGTGGATGATCCCGAGGCCACCGGAGTTGAACGCCTGGGCGGCGATGTACTGCGCGTACATCATGCCCTCGCGGCCGGGGAGGTCCTGGCCGTTCCACACGGCCTCGCGCAGGTGCTGCGAGGTGAGCTCGATGGCGCGGATCGCGTTGCCGAGGCTCGGCTCGAAGTTCAGGCGCGAGACGTAGGGCTCGGAGGCGTGCGCGAGGACGTCGAAGCCGCACTGGGCGGTGAAGTCGATCGGGCAGTCGTAGTAGAGCACCGGGTCGTCGATGGCCAGCGTGGTCACCGACGCGTCGTCGAACGCGACGTACTTGTGCGGGTTGTTCGGGTCGGTCGTGGTGTCGGTGATGACGTAGGCCCAGGAGGTCTCCGAGCCCGTGCCGGCCGTGGTCGACACCGCGATGTGCGGCGGGTTCTTCGGGTTCTCGGACTTGTTGAAGCCCTCGAACTCGTTGACGTTGCGGCCGTCGTGGGCCACCGAGACCCGCGCGCCCTTGCAGGCGTCGTGCGAGGAGCCACCACCGATGGACACGAAGCTGTCACAGGAGTTCTCCTGGTACATCTTCACGGCGTCCATCGAGTTGTAGTCCTTGGGATTCGACTCGACCTTGTCGTAGATGACGGTGTCGATCCCGTGGTACTTCATCGACTCGCTGATCTTGTGCACGATGTCGGTGCCGCGCAGGCCCGACGTCATGATCAGGGTCTTCTTGAAGCCGAGCTTCAGCGCCTCCGGCCCGATCATCTCGTGCGAGCCGGGCCCGAGGAGCGCCCGCGGGAAGGGGTGGAACTCCTTGATCGGGAACGGCTTGAGCAGCTCGTCAACCTGCATGGCTGTCCTCTCGTCGGGTCCAACCGAGGGAACGCCGTGCATGACGGTCCTCTCGGGATCCGGCGCGACGCTAAGCGTGGCGCCGGTCACCGGAACAGAGGCATGCGGTGATCCCGACCACGGCGACGGTGCCTGTCCTGGACCTTCGGACAGGTTTCCTGCTGGCCATCCTGCTGCGTTGCTCGGGCCGGGTTGTTGCCATTGATACGCGATAAGTCGGGCGGATGGAAGAGGGCGCTCGCGGGAACCACGGGCGGGTGACCGACGGCCCTTCCGACGGCCCTCCCGGGGGAGCCTCCGACCTCGCCGGACGCACCGCCCTCGTGACCGGCGCGAGCCGCGGGCTCGGCCGGGCGATCGCCGCGGCGCTGGCCGGCGCCGGGGCGTCGGTGATCGGGATGTCGCGGGACGGGGCGGCGCTCGAGGAGGCCGTGGGGTCGTTCGGTGGGCGGGCGCTCGTGCACGACCTCGCCGACGTCGACGGCATCCCCGCCCGCGTGGACGGTCTCGAGGTCGACGTGCTGGTGAACGCCGCGGCGGTGATGAGCTCGCGGCGCTCGAAGACCCTCGACGCGACCCTCGCCGAGTGGCGCGACGTGCGCGCCGTCGACCTCGACGCTCCCTTCGCGCTGATCTCCGCGCTCGTGCCGGGGATGGCGGCGCGCCGGTGGGGCCGAGTGGTCAACCTGACCGCCTGCCTGGGGCGCATGACCGGCCCGGGGACGGCCGGCGGGCTCGCCCCGTACCGCGTCGCGAAGGCCGGGCTCAACGCGCTGACCCGCACCCTCGCCCACGAGCTCGCCCTCGGTCGTCGCGGAGTCCTCGTCGACGCCACCTGCCCCGGCCACTGCCGCACCGACATGGGCGGGCCCGGCGCGCCCCGGTCGGTCGACCAGGGCGCGGACACGGCGATCTGGCTCGCGACACGCGCCTCGACCCCCTCCGACCCGGTGCCCACCGGGCGACTGTGGGAGGACCGTGCCGAGGTGCCGTGGTGAGCCGGCCGCGCGACGGTGGTAGCCAGTGACCCGAGACGGGCCGGCGTCAGAGGTCGGCGAGGGCGGCGCGGGCCAGGTCGAGGGCGCGCTCCCGGGAGACGCCGAGCGCGGTGACCCGGCGCGCGTACTCGGCGGCGAGCTCGCGGGCCGGGTCGGCGGCGGTGTCGGCGCCGACGACGAAGGTCCCGAGCCGGCCCCGGGTCTCGACGACGCCCGCGGCCTCGAGCTCGCGGTAGGCGCGGGCGACGGTGCCGGCGGCGAGGTTCAGGTCGGTCGCGAGTCGGCGCACGGCGGGCAGGCGCGTGTGCGGGGCGAGGGCGCCGGTGCGGGCGAGCTCAGTGACCCGGGCGCGGAGCTGCTCGTAGGGCGGATCGGGGGAGTCGGGGTCGAGGTCGATGAGGTCCTCGGGCGCGCTCACCGGGTCGCGAACCCCCGCCCGAGCTGGTCGAACGCCTCCTCGACCAGCTCGCCGAGCACCTCGCCGTCAGCGTCCGCCCGCCCGTGCCAGGCGCTGAACACCGCGCGCATCGAGGCCACGACGGCACGGCCGAAGACCTGCGCGCGCAGCGACCCCGGGTCGTCGCCCCAGCGCCCCGCGGCGTCCCTGGCGAGCGCGCTCTCCCAGTCGCGGTAGCGCACCGTCGCCCGCGCGGCGAGCTCGGGCACCTCCTCGATCAGCCCGAGACGCCGGCGCAGCGCGGGCAGCTCGGCGTCGGCGTAGCGGTTGACGGCGAGGAAGGCGGCGCGAGCGGCGGCGACGGGGTCGTCGCCGACCTGGTCGGCGAGCACCGAGGCCAGGGCGGCCAAGCCGTCGTCGAGCTCACCGAGCACCACGTCGAGCTTGGTCGGGAAGTACCGGAAGAACGTCCGCCGCCCGACGCCGCCCGCGACGGCGAGCTCGTCGACCGTGGTCTCGTCGAAGCCCTGGGCCGCGAACAGCTCGAGGGCGACGTGCTCGAGGCGCTGGGCGACGGGCACACGCCGCGCACTTCTCGTCGTCACCACCACAGCATCCTCTACCACGGGGAGGGGCCCGCCGTCCCCGCTGAACGGAGGGGTGTTTCCCACCCGGACCGGGCCTGGTGGTGGCACCGAGTGCCGCTTAGCGTTCCGAGCGCCCGAGGCACCGGTGGTGAGGAGGACGCGATGGAAGAGAACGAGCTCGTCGAGGAGACCCTCGTGGAAGAGGTCTCGATCGACGGCATGTGCGGCGTCTACTGATGTCGACGACGGCGGCGGGGGCCGGTCCGACGGCCCCTGCCGGCGTCGGTGACTTCGACGCCGACCTCCCGTACCGGATCTCCGGTTCGGTGTCGGTGCGCCCGGAGTCCTTCGGCGCCCTCGTCTACGACTTCCACACGCGGCGACTGTCGTTCCTCAAGACCCGGCCGCTCGTCCGGGTCGTCGAGTCGCTCGCCGACCACCCCGACGTCCACGGCGCCCTCGAGGCCGCCGAGGTTCCTGCACACCAGCGGGAGCAGTACCTCAAGGCCCTCGCCGGGCTCGCGCAGGCGGGGACGATCAAGCGCCGGGAGGCCGTGGCATGAAGCTCGTCGACCACTTCGTCGAAGGCCTGAACTCCCCGATCTGCCTGACCTGGGAGCTCACCTACGCCTGCAACCTCTCCTGCGTCCACTGCCTGTCCAGCTCCGGCCGCCGCGACCCGAACGAGCTCTCCACCGAGGAGGCCAAGGCGGTCATCGACGAGCTGCAGCGGATGCAGGTCTTCTACGTCAACATCGGCGGCGGCGAGCCGACGGTGCGCAGCGACTTCTGGGAGCTGCTGGACTACGCGATCGCCCACGACGTCGGGGTCAAGTTCTCGACCAACGGCGTCAAGCTCGACAAGGCCCGGGCTGCGCAGCTGGCGGCGACCGACTACGTCGACGTCCAGATCTCCCTCGACGGCGCGACGGCCGAGGTCAACGACCACGTCCGCGGCCCCGGGTCGTACGACACCGCGATCCGCGCGATGGAGAACCTGCACGAGGCGGGCTTCGGCCAGTTCAAGATCAGCGTGGTCGTGACGCGCCACAACGTCGACCAGCTCGACGAATTCAAGGCGATCGCCGACAAGTACGGCGCCCAGCTGCGGATCACCCGCTTCCGCCCGTCGGGCCGAGGCGCCGACTCGTGGGACGAGCTGCACCCGACCCACCAGCAGCAGCGCCAGCTCTACGACTGGCTGGTCGCCCGCGGCGAGGACGTCCTCACCGGTGACTCGTTCTTCCACCTGTCCGCGTTCGGCCAGGAGCTGCCGGGGCTCAACCTCTGCGGTGCGGGCCGCGTGGTGTGCCTGATCGACCCGGTCGGCGACGTCTACGCCTGCCCGTTCGCGATCCACGAGCAGTTCCTCGCCGGCAACGTCCGGTCCGAGGGCGGGTTCCAGACGGTGTGGCAGGACTCGGAGCTGTTCGCGGAGCTGCGCGGGCCGCAGTCGGGCGGGGCGTGCACCAAGTGCTCGCACTACGACGCCTGCCAGGGCGGCTGCATGGCGGCGAAGTTCTTCACCGGCCTGCCGCTCGACGGTCCCGACCCGGAGTGCGTGCTCGGCAACGGCGAGCGCGAGCTGGCCAAGCTGGAGATGGACACGATCGTCCCGAAGCCATCGCTGGACCACTCGCACCGCACGACGCCGCGCGATCGGGAGCCGGTGCCGCTGACGCTGTCGGTACGGCGTCCGGATCGGGCCTGCGACTCCGACCCCCTCGCCGGCGAGGGCACGCGCCTGCCCGCCGGGATCCGGGTGGGCTGATCCTCCGGAGCCAGGCCGGAGGTGGGTCGGCTGAATCTCCCCCGGTGCCGCGGGCGATCCTCGCGGCACCGGGGTGAGTCCCCATGACGTGGGGACGTACGCAGTTCCCGCACGGTCGTTCCTCGGCGTCCGAGGGCGCGCCAGTCTCGCGCGATGGCGACCATCGACGTCAACGGGACCACGCTCTACTACGAGCAACGTGGCGACGGCCCACCGCTGCTGTTCGTCTCCGGCGCGCTGGGCGACGCCGGGTACTGGACGGACGTCGCCGACGCCCTCGCCGACGAGTACACGGTGGTCACCTACGACCGTCGGGCGAACTCACGCAGCCCGAGGCCGGAGAACTGGACCGGTACCTCGGTCGAGGAGCAGGCCGACGACGCCGTCGCACTCCTCGAGGCGCTCGATCTGGCTCCGGCCGTCGTCTACGGGAGCAGCGCGGGCGGGATCTTCCTGACGAACCTGGCGCTCCGCCGGCCCGATGTCCTGCGTGGCGCGATCTTCCATGAACCGGCCTACCTCGCGGTGACGTCGGTGGTGGGGGAGGTGGGCGGCATCCTCGAGCAGCTGATCGGCGACGGGATGGCGCAAGGCGGGCCCGAGAAGGCCGTCGAGCTGTTCCTGCGGTGGGTGTGCGGCGACGACGTCTACGAGTCGTTCGATCCCGCCCTGCGCGGCCGTCTGCTGGGGAACGGGGACGTCATGCTCGGGGTCGAGATGGAACCGATGCTGGCCTACCTACCGGCGCCGGAGCAGCTGGCCGCGGTGGCGACGCCGAGCGTCGTCGCTGTCGGCGTCGACCAGCGCGACGGCTCTGCGCGGGGGCTCTGGTTCGTCGAGGCGTCGCAGTGGGTCGCCGACGGTCTCGGGGTCTCCTTGATCGACACCCCGGGGCGTCACGTCCCGCAGGCCACCCACCCCCAGGAGCTCGTCACGCTCCTGCGCCCGATCCTCGCCCGTCTCGCGGCGTCCTCTCCGGTCACGGCATGACTCCGATCCGCCGAGCCTCTTCCGTCCGCTGCTGAGACAGAACGGGCCGTCTGTACCCACTTCCGATCCGGTTTCTTGATCAACTCGTTTGACCCTGCATGACCGGGTCATCACCGTCCGCAGCCGAGCCCGAGCCCCTCGCCGCCCTGCCGCTGCTCGCGGAAGCCGGCGTCAGCGTCTACTGGGTCCCGCTCGACGGGCGGACGGCCTGGGTCGCCGACGCGGACACCCGGCAAGTGTGGATCTCCCGCACCGTCCCGCGCGAGGGGCTGCTGCACTGCCTCGTCGAGGCGCTGACGGTGATCGACCAGGGGGTCGCGCCGTCGGAGCCCGACCGCCCCGGGCTGCGCCTGGTCCACGACGGCGAGCCCGTCGAGGACGCCTCGGAGTCCACGCCGTCGCTGCGACTGCTCCGCGAGGGCTGAGGACGCCGGATCAGTCCGACGAGCTGCTCGACGACGATCCGGAGTCGCTGCTCGAGTCGCTCGACGACCAGGAGTCGCCGCCCGAGGAGCCCGAGTCGCTCCACGAGCCGGAGTCCGACCAGCCGCCGTGGTCGTGGTGCCCGTGGTGGTGGTGCCCGTGGTCGTACGGCCCGGGATCGGCCGACGGATGGTGGTGCTGGTGGTGGCCGGGCCAGTACTCCCCTGTCGGGTCGGGCCAGGGGCTGCCACCGCCACGCACGCCGCCGAACCCTCCCGCGAGACCGCGACCGCCGCCGGCGACGCGGAACCCGCCCGGTCCGGCGCCCGCCACGGCGGCCCCGGCGACGCCGGCCATCGCGGCACGGAACCGCGAGCGCGCGTAGGTGATCACGGCGAGCACGGTGAGCATCGTGCTGAGGACGAACGCCAGGACGGCGGCGAGGAACCAGCCGGTCGGGATCGACGTCACCGTGACCACCGCCGTCACGAACGCCACGACCGCGACCACTTCGACGGCCACCGCCACGCCGACCAGGAGTCGCGTACGCCCGGGACCGCTGTCCTGTGACGCAGCGTCGAACGGGAAGGTCATGGTCGGCGAGTATTGCCCTGTTCGGACCTCTTCGACAAGACGCTGAGTAGTCGACCCCGGTGTCAGCGAAGTGCCGCTACGGACACTCAGCGTCCGTGACGGCGCTTCGCTGACACATCCCCCGCCCGCTCCACCGTGATGGGGAGGCCGTGGCGCGGCCGGGTTCCTAGCGTCGGGGGCAACCGACGCCGAGGAGACCGCCGTGACGACGACAGCCACGACGACCGCCGCACCGACGACCGCCGCTCCCGAGGGGCTCCGCGCCACCGCCGCAGGGCTGGTCGCGGACGGGCGGGGCGTCCTCGCCGCCGACGAGAGCCCGTCGACGATGTCGCAGCGCCTGAAGGCCGTCGGCGTCCCGCCGACCGAGGAGCACCGCCGCGCCTACCGCGAGCTGCTCGTCACGGCCGATGACCTGGCGACCGACGTCAGCGGCGTCATCCTCTGCGACGAGACCGTGCGCCAGCACCTCGCCGACGGGCGGCCGTTCCCCGCCGCGATCGCCGCGGCCGGTCTGGCCACCGGGGTCAAGGTCGACACCGGCACGGAGCCGCTGGACGACGCCGACGACGGCGAGACGATCACCCGGGGCCTCGACGGGCTGGCCGAGCGCGTCGCGGAGTACGTCGTGCTCGGCGCGCGGTTCGCGAAGTGGCGCGCGGTGCTGCACCTCGGCGCGGGCCGGCCGTCGAGCCGGGCGCTCGAGGCGAACGCCGAGGCGCTCGCCCGCTACGCGCGCACCTGCCAGGACGGCGGGCTCGTGCCGATCGTCGAGCCCGAGCTGCTGTCCGCGGGCGGGCACCGCCTCGAGGTCTGCGCCGCGGCGACCGCCCGGACGCTCGCGACCCTGGCCCGCGCGCTCGAGGCCCACGGCGTCGACCCGGCGGCGATGGTGCTCAAGCCGAACATGGTCACCGCGGGGGAGGGGTCCCGGGCGCCCGCGGGGCCGGCCGAAGTGGCGCGCGCGACCGTCGACGTGCTGCGCGCGACGATGCCGACCGACCTGGCGGGCGTCGCGTTCCTCTCCGGCGGCCAGTCGTCGGAGACCGCGGCGGCCAACCTCGCCGCGATCCGTCGTCGCGGCGGGCCGTGGCCCCTGACGTTCTCCTTCGGCCGCGCGCTCGTCTCGCCCGCCCTGCACGCCTGGCGCGGCGACCGCACGCGGGTCGCGGAAGGCCAGTCAGCGCTGCTGCGCGAGGTCGCGCGGGTGACGTCCTAGGCCCCTCGCCACCCGAGCTCCCCGTCGTCCAGCAGGTGGCGGACGAGGAGCTCGGTGCTCGCGGTGGCGTCGGGGTGGGTCACGACGTGCCAGGGCCGCGACAGCGGGACCCCGGCCACCGGCAGCTCCACGAGCGCCCCGTCGGCCAGCAGGTGCTCGGCGCCCTCGCGCGCCACGAGCGTCACCCCGAGCCCGGAGCGGGCCGCGGCGATCGTCGCCCCGTGCGAGCCGAGCACCAGCTGCGGCGGGTCGCCCGGCAGGTCCTCGAGCAGCGCGGTGAGCGTGGCGCGGATGCCCGAGCCCGCCTCGCGCAGCAGCCACGTCGCGGTCGCGGGGTCGAACGCGACGGCCGCGGAGGGTGCGCCGACGACGGTGAGGGTGTTGGCGCGCCGGGCCCGCACGCGCGCGTCGAGGTCGCCGGGCGGGCTCCCGGCGACGACGACGTCGACCTCGTGGTGGCGCAGCATCGGCCACACCGCGGCGCTCGGGGCGACCTCGACGCCGAGGGTGACGTCGGGGTGGTGGGCGCGGAAGGACGCGAGGAGGGCGGGCAGGAGGTGCTCGCCGGCCGTGGTGACCGCCCCGACCCGCACGTGGCCGTGCTCCGGGTCCGCCTCGCCGCGCGCGGCGGCCGTGGCCTCGTCGAGCAGGCCGAGGATGCGCCGGGCGTAGCCCGCGTACCGCGCGCCCGCCGGGGTCAGGCGCACCCCGCGCCCCTCCTTCTCGAGCAGCGCGACGCCGACCTCCTCGCCGAGCGCCCGCACGGCCGCGGAGACCGTGGACTCGGTGACCACGAGCGCCGCCGCCGCGCCGCGCACCGACCCCCGGTCGGCGAGCGCGACGAACGCCCGCAGGCGTGCGGTGGTGGTCACCCCCCGAACCTATGTGAGCGAACTTTGGGGCTATAGCACCAAAGTTCGCTCACATGGGACTCAGCCGCGGTGGCCGCCGGCGAAGACGCGGGAGGCGCGGAGGTCGGCGTCGGTGAGGGTGATGAGGTCGGCGAGACCCACCGACCTCGACGCGCCCTCCCCGAGCCGGCGGGCCTGGCGCATCCGGGCGCGGTCGAGGGCGTTGCGGACGCTGCGCGCGCCCGCGAACCACTCCTGCTCGCGGCGCAGCGCCAGGTACTCCGTCAACGCGACGGAGGCGTCCGGGGAGAACCCCAGCCCCTGCTCCGACGCCATCCCCTCGGCGATCGTCACCAGCTCGTCGGTCGAGAAGTCGGGGAAGTCGACGTGGTGGGCGATCCGGCTCTGCATCCCCGGGTTGGCCTCGAAGAACGTCGCCATCCGGTCGCTGTAGCCCGCGAGCACGACGACGAGGTCGTCGCGGTGCTCCTCCATCGCCTGCAGGAGGATCTCGATGGCCTCGCCGCCGTAGTCGCGCTCGTTGCCCGGCCGGTGCAGGTAGTAGGCCTCGTCGACGAACAGCACGCCGCCGCGGGCCTTGCCGACGATCTCCTTGGTCTTCGGCGCGGTGTGCCCGACGTACTGGCCGACGAGGTCGTCGCGGGTCGCGGTGACGAGGTGCCCGCGGCGCAGGTAGCCCAGGCCGTGCAGGAGGCCGCCGAGTCGCTGGGCGACCGTGGTCTTGCCGGTGCCCGGGTTGCCGGTGAAGCACATGTGCAGGGTCGGGCGATCGGTCGTGACCCCGAAGCGCTCGCGCACCCGGTCGACGACGAGCAGCGCCGCGAGCTCGCGCAGCCGCTCCTTGACCGGCGCGAGCCCGATCAGCTCGCGGTCGAGGGCGTCGAGGACGTCGTCGACACCGGCGTCGCGGCGGATCGCGTCGAGGTCGACGGTGTCGTCGGGCCCCAGCGTCTCGGGAGCAGCGGGCTCGGAGGGTTCCGGATCCGCGACGGCCGGGCGGGACGACCGCCCGGCCGTCGCGAACGAGACCCGCGTGCCGTCAGCCGCGGCCATGTCCGTTCCCGTTCCCGTGGCGGGCCGCCGGCACCGACGGGGCGTAGCGCGAGCCCGACGGGCGCTCGGTGGCGTAGGAGTGGATCGAGTAGTGGACCTGCCGGTCCGCGCCCTCCTGGCGGTCGACGCGGAACCCGGGCTCCTCGCCCGGCCGGTTGACCAGGAACGACAGCGCCACGGTCTGGCGGCCCAGCGAGGCGTCGTAGGCGTTGACCCGCACGTAGTGCTCCGGGTGCTCCTCGCGGCAGGCGCGCACCTCGTCCAGCACGGCCGCGGGGTCCTGCAGGTCGAACAGCGGCAGCCCCCACATCTCCCAGTAGGTGTTCCGGGGGTGCGGGTCGTCGGTGTACTCCACCGAGCAGGGCCAGCCGTGCTCGAGCGCGTAGGCGATCTGCGCGGTGATCTCGTCGTCGGTCAGGTCGGGCAGGAACGAGAACGTCCCCTGGGTGATGCGCACGGTGTCCTCCGGTTACGACGGGGTCGCGACGGCGTCGACGGTGTCGGTCGAGGCGTAGTCGAAGGTGACGTCGCCCCAGGTCGACAGGGCCATGTCCAGCGGCTTGTTGCGCTTCGCGGCGGTGCGCAGGATCTCCGGGCCCTCGGCGAGGTAGTCCCGGCCCTCGTTGCGCGCCTTGATCATCGACTCGACGGCGACGCGGTTGGCCTCGGCGCCCGAGGCGATGCCCATCGGGTGGCCGATGGTGCCGCCGCCGAACTGCAGGACGGTGTCCTCACCGAGGTGGTGCAGCAGCTGGTGCATCTGCCCGGCGTGGATGCCGCCCGAGGCGACCGGCATCGTCGCGGGCATCGAGACCCACTCCTGGTCGAAGTACAGGCCCTTCGACGGGTCCGCGGCGTAGCTGCCCTTGCGGAGCACGTCGTAGAAGCCGTGGACCGACGCCGGGTCGCCCTCCAGCTTGCCGACGACGGTGCCGGCGTGGATGTGGTCGACGCCCGCCAGGCGCATCCACTTCGAGATGACGCGGAAGCTCACGCCGTGGTTCTTCTGGCGCGTGTAGGTGGCGTGCCCGGCGCGGTGCAGGTGCAGGATCACGCCGTTGCGCCGCGCCCACTTCGACAGCGACTGGATCGCGGTGTAGCCGACGGTCAGGTCGACCATGACGATCACGCTGCCGAGGTCGCGGGCGAACTCGGCGCGCTCGTAGATGTCCTCCATGTCCGCGGCGGTCACGTTGAGGTAGTGGCCCTTGACCTCGCCGGTCTCGGCCTGCGCGCGGTTCACCGCCTCCATGCAGGCGAGGTAGCGGTCGCGCCAGCGCATGAAGGGCTGGGAGTTGATGTTCTCGTCGTCCTTGGTGAAGTCGAGGCCGCCGCGCAGGGCCTCGTAGACGACGCGGCCGTAGTTGCGGGCCGAGAGGCCGAGCTTGGGCTTGGTGGTCGCGCCGAGCAGCGGGCGGCCGAACTTGTTGAGGTACTCCCGCTCGGTGACGATCCCGTGCGGCGGGCCCGGGAACGTCTTGACGTAGTGCGGCGGGATCCGCATGTCCTCGAGGCGCAGCGCCTTGAGCGGCTTGAAGCCGAAGACGTTGCCGATGATGGAGCTGGTCAGGTTCGCGATCGACCCCTCCTCGAACAGGTCGAGGTCGTAGGCGATGTAGGCGATCCACTGCCCCTCGGCGCCCGGGACGGGCTCCACGCGGTAGCACTTCGCCTGGTAGTGCTCGAACGTCGTGAGCCGGTCGGTCCACACGACGGTCCACGTCGCCGTGCTGGACTCGCCGGCGACCGCGGCGCCCGCCTCTTCGGGCGGCACGCCGTCCTGCGGCGTCACGCGGAACGCGCAGAGCAGGTCGGTGTCCTTGGGTTCGTAGTCGGGCTGCCAGTACCCCATCTCCGCGTAGGGGATGACGCCCGCGCTCCATCGATCGGCCATGGCACCGAGCGTGCGGCCCGTTGCTGTGGAGGACAATCAAGTGTTGTGGGCGGACTCTTCGCTGTCCGGCGAAGCGTGGAGCGGCGCCGTGACCGTCATGGTCGTCCCCGTGCCCGGCCGCGACGTGACCCGGACGGTGCCGCCGACGAGCTCCGCGCGCTCGCGCACCGAGGCGAGGCCGTGCCCGCTGCCGTCGCGCTCGGCGACCTCGAACCCGACGCCGTCGTCGACGAGCTCGAGGCGCACCCCGGCGCTCCCGGTGGACAGCCGCACGGTCACCTCGTCGGCGCGGGCGTGCTTGAGCACGTTCTGCAGGGCCTCCTGCGCGATCCGGTACAGCGCCACCTCGACGTGCTCGGGCAGCCGCTGCTCGTCGAGGTCGAGCACGGCGCGGACGTCGGGCAGCCCGCGCGCCAGCGCCGCGAGCGCGCCCGCGAGCCCGAGGTCGTCGAGCACCGGCGGGCGCAGCGCCCCGATCGCGGCGCGGGCCTCGTCGAGGGTGGTCAGCACGAGGTCGCAGGCCGTCCCGAGGTCCGCCTCCGCCGCGGCGGCGTCGTCGCGACCCACCAGCGTGCGGACCGCGTCGAGGTGGAACGACAACGTCACCAGGCGCTGCGAGATGCCGTCGTGGATGTCGCGCGCCAGCCGCTGGCGTTCGGCCTCCTGCGCGGCCACCATCTGCTCGGCGAACCGCCCGTGCGCCTCCTCACGGGCGGCGAGACGGCGGTGCATCCGCGCCTGGTGCAGCGCTCCGGCGACGAGGCGTCCGATGGCCAGCAGCACGCGCACGTCGCGGTCGTCGAACTCCCGGCGCGCGAGCGTGTGCACGTTGAGCACCCCGGCGAGCCCGGCCGGCTCCGACTGCATCGGCACCGAGAGCATCGAGGTGTACTGCTCGCCCTGCAGCGACGGGATGGCGACGTAGCGCGGGTCGGCGTGCTTGTCGTCGGGGATGACGACGGGCTCGCGGTGGCTCGCGACCCACCCGGTGACGCCGGTGTCGAGCGGCAGGTGGACCTCGCCGACCTGCGCGTCGAACGGCGGTGTCGCGCCGGCCAGGGTCAGGGCGCGCTCGGTGTCGTCGAGGACGTGCACGAAGCAGACGTCGGTCGCGGTCGCCTCGGTGATGACGCGGGCGACCGCCGCGGCCAGCGGTTCGACGCCCGGCCCGCTCGTCGCCGCCTCGATGATCGCCAGCAGGACCTCGTTCTCCCGTTCGGGATCGGCGAGCCCGAGACCTCGTGGCGTGCTCACCGGAACACCCCCTCGCGCAGCGCGGCGGCGACGGCCGCGGTCCTGTCGGGCACCCGCAGCTTGCGGAGCAGCGAGCGCACGTGGCTCTTCACCGTCTCGTCGCCGATCACCAGCTCGGCGGCGATCGCACGGTTGCTGTGCCCGGCGACGAGCAGCGCGAGCACCTCGCTCTCGCGCTGCGTGAGACCCAGGTGCGCGCCCGGCCAGAACTCGTCGCGCTCCAGCCGCGCCGCCGACGCCGCCGCGCGCCCCGCCATCGTCGCGTCGACCACCGTCGTGCCCGCGGCGGCGAGCTCGAGGTGGCGCACCAGCTCCTCGCCGCCGATGTGCTTGAGCAGGTAGCCGGAGGCCCCCGCGCGGAGTGCCTGGTAGAGGTACTGCTCGTCGTCGTAGACGGAGAGCAGCACGATCTTCTGCCCGGGTACGCGCTCGCCGAGGCTGCGGCAGAGGTCGAGCCCGCTGTCGCCGCGCAGGCGCACGTCGCACAGCACGATGTCCGGGGCGAGGGAGAGGGCGACGTCGAGGGCCGTCGCGGCGTCGTTGGCGGTACCCACGACCCGCACCCGACCGGCGAACGGGGCGAGCATCGCCTTGAGCCCGGCCACCACCATCTCGTGGTCGTCGACCAGCACCACGCGCAGCGGTGCGGCGGGGCTCATCCGTTCACCCTAGGTCGCTCTCCCGCTCGACGGGTCGAGCTCCGCTGCGCGTCGTCTCCCCCGAACAACCCCCCGTCACGGGGGAGAGGGCCGTACGAGCGGTCCCTAGCGTCGATCGGGTCGAGAGGAGGCCTCGTGCCCGACAAGTCCCTGCGCATGCGCCGTGCGGGTTCCGCGCCGGCCCGCCGCCCGGTGATGCTCGCGATCGCCGGGGACAGCGCCGCCGGCAAGACGACGATGACCCGCGGACTCGTCGAGGCGCTCGGTCCCGAGCGGTGCGTGTCGCTGTGCACCGACGACTACCACCGCTACGACCGGGAGGAGCGCAAGGACCTGCCGTTCACCGCGCTCCACCCCGACTGCAACCACCTCGAGATCATGGAGCAGCACCTGCAGCTGCTGGCGACGGGCGCGCCCGTGCTCAAGCCGGTGTACGACCACTCCACCGGTGAGCTCGTGCGCCCCGAGCTGGTCGAGCCCGCGGAGTTCGTCATCGTCGAGGGGCTCTTCCCGCTGTGGAGCAAGCTCTCGCGGGCGTGCTTCGACGTCACCGTCTTCCTCGACCCGCCCGAGGAGATCCGCCGTGGCTGGAAGGTCGCCCGGGACACGAGCAAGCGCGGCTACTCCGAGGAGAAGGTGCTCGCCGAGCTCGAACGTCGCGAGCCCGAGTCCGAGGCGTACATCCGCCCCCAGCGCGCGTCCGCCGACCTCGTCGTGCGCTTCGCCCCGATCGAGAGCCGCGACGACCCCGAGGACACCCCGCTGTCGGCGACGATGATGATGCGTCCGACCATCGGCCACCCCGACCTGACCGAGACCCTCCAGCCGGGGCTCTCCCGCGCCGTGCACCTCAAGCTCGAGCGCGACCGGGACGGCCGGCCGGTCGAGTCGCTGCACGTGCACGGGTACGTGCCCCGGGAGGAGAGCGTCGCGGTGGAGAAGGCGATCTGGACCTCGCTCGGGACGCCCGACACCGAGACCCCGGAGTGCCTCGGGCGCCTCGGCGACGGGCGCAGCGAACCGCTGGCCATCGCGCAGCTGCTGCTGCTCTACCACCTCACCGAGGCAGCCCGGTGAGGGCCGTGGTCTTCGACGTCGACGGCACCCTCGCCGAGACCGAGCGCGACGGGCACCGGGTCGCGTTCAACGAGGCCCTGGCGGCGCACGGCGTCGACCTGCACTGGGACGTCGTGCGCTACCGCGAGCTGCTCACGATCACCGGCGGCCGCCCGCGCCTGGCCGCCGACCTGCGACGGCACGGCATCGACGACGCCGACGAGGTCGCCGCGCGGGTGCACCGCACCAAGACCGAGCTGTTCGTCGACGTCGTCCGCCGCGGCGCGATCGCCCCGCGGCCCGGCGTCCCGGAGCTCGTCGACGACCTGCGCGCCCACGGCGTGCGGATCGCGATCGCGACCACGGGCCGGCGGGCGTGGGTGGAGCCGCTCGTGCGCCATCTCATCGGGGACGTCGAGGTGACCGTGTGCGGCGACGACGTCGCCGCCCTCAAGCCCGACCCCGAGGCCTACGTCCTGGCGCTGTCGCGGTTGGGCCTCGACGCCGCGCGGGTGGTCGCCGTCGAGGACTCCGGGCCCGGTCTCGCGGCCGCCCGCGCCGCCGGGCTCGCGACCGTCGTCGTCACCAACGACGACACGGCCCACCACGACGTCCGCGGTGCGGCGCTCGTGCGGGAGGCCTTCGACCGGCCCGGACCGCTCACCGCCGCCGATCTCGCCGACGCGCTGACGGGCGCCCGCGCGTAGCGGGCGCCCGCCGGCGTCGGGGCGGCACTCACCACCCCGACGTGCCCGTCGAGGTGCCGGTGCCGGAGCCGGTGCCGCCGTCGGTCGTGCCGGTGCCGGTGCTCGTGCCGCTGCTGGTCCCGGAGCTGGTGCCGTCGGTGGTGCCCGTGCCGTGGCCGTCGGTGGTGCCGTGCTCGCCGGTGGTGCTGCCGGTGTCGTGCGAGCGCGGCGGGTCGAGACGCGGCGTGGACGTCGAGGTCGTCGTGCGTCGCGTCGTGGTGGTGGTCGTCGTGGTCGGCACGGTCTCGGCGACGTAGACGGTGGGCGTGTGGGTCGTCGTCGTGGTGGTCGGGGTCTCGGTCGCGGGCGGTGGCGGCGGGACGTTGATGACGGGTCCCGGAGCGGCCACGGCCGGGGCGGCGGCACTCGCCAGGGCGATCGCCCCGCCGCCGAGGGCGCCGAGGGCCAGCACCGCGGCGGCCAGGCCCGTCGCCAGCCCGCGGCGGCGGGGCCGCGCCCTGCGGGCGGGCCCGGCCTCCGCGCCGTGCGCGACCGGCGCGACCCGGGTCGGGGTGGGGGCGGAGATCGGGGTGGAGATCGGGGCGGGACGCGGGGGCGCGCTGATCGGCGCGCTGATCGGACCGCTGGGGGCCCGGTCGACCGACGGCCGGACGGGGGTGCCTCCCGGCGCCGGCGCGCGGGCGGGCGTGCTCGACGACAGGCTGACCATCCGGGTCGCGCCGTCCTCGCGGAAGCGGGCGGCCAGACGGGCCGCGCCGAGGGCGACGGCGTGCTCGGGCTCGGGGTCGACGGCGACGGGGCGGCCGACGGCGTCGGCGAGCGCCGCCGCGGCCGTGCCCATGCGCGTCGACCACCCGGCGAGGATGACGGTGTCGAGGTCGGCCGCCGTGAGCCCCGCGCTCGCGAGGGTGCGGGCGAGCCCGGCGACGACGATGTCGTCCCCCGGCTGCGCGCCGACGGGCTGCGGGCGCGACTCGGGGCGGCCGAGGATGGTGAACCCGCCCTCGCGGTGCACCAGGACCGTGACGTCGAGGCTGTCGCCGCCGACGCCGACCACGGCGAGCACCGCCCCGTCGCGCAGGCCGTCCTGCGCCGCGTACTGACGGGCGACGGCCTCCGGCTCGCTGACCAGCGCGACCTTGCCGAGACCCAGCGCGTCGGCGACGCCCGCGAAGACGTCGCGCTCCTGGGCGCCCCACGTCGCCGGGTGCGTCAGGACGATGCCCGCCGGCGCGCCGCCCTCGCGCTCCGCGACACGGTCCACCACGCGGCGGAGCAGGACGCCGAGCAGCGCGCTCGCGGCCATCGGCGCGCCGTCGACCGTCATCGGCATCGGGTCGGTCAGGCGCGCCCGCATCCCGCTGGCGGCGCCGGCCCCGCCGGCCGCGGCGTGCCGGACCGCCGCGTCCCCGACGAGCGGTGGGCCCTCGGGCCTCCAGACCAGGACCGACGGCATGGCGGCGCTGTGCTCGCCGAGACCGACGACACCGACACGACCGGCCCGGTGGACGGCGGCGGTCGTGCTGCTGGTGCCGAGGTCGACACCGAGGTGGTAGGTCATCGCGGGCTCCGTGGACGCTGGTCGGGCGGGGTGTGCAGAAGCCTCGTGCGCCGCCGTCGCGCCGGGAGTGGGGCAGACCCCACCCCGGGTGGGTGCGCGCCCCCGACCTGTGGTCGTCCCGACCGTCCCGCGCCGGACGACTACCGTGCGCAGCGTGCTGGGCGACCCCGTCGTGCTCGGCGGGCGCACGGCGCCCAGCCGTGTGCTGTTCGGCCCGCACGTCACGCACCTGGCCGACCCCGCTCGCCCCCGCGCGCTGTCCCGCGACCACGTCGCGCACTACCGGGCCCGGGCGGCCGGCGGCGCCGGCGTCGTCGTCACCGAGGTCGCGTCCGTCGTCGCCGACGACCACCCCTACGAGGACGCGCCGCTGGCGGCGGCCTGCGCCGACGGGTGGCGCGACGTCGCGGACGCCTGCCGCCCGTACGGGACCCTCGTGCTCGCGGGCCTGGGCCATGCGGGCGGCCAGGGCTCGTCGGCCTACACCCGCGGGCCGCTGCACGCGCCGTCCCCGGTGCCCGACCCGGTGAGCGGGGAGGTGCCGGCGGCGCTCTCGGCGGACGGGATCGCGGACGTGGTCGCGGGGTTCGCGGCCGCCGCGGGCGCCGCCGTGGCCGCCGGCTGCGACGGGGTCGAGGTGGCGGCCGGGCAGCACGCCCTGCTGCGGCAGTTCCTGTCGGGGCTGACCAACCTCCGCGACGACGCGTACGGCACCGACCGGGCGCGGCTGCTGGTCGAGGTGCTCACCGCCGTGCGGGCCGCGGTGGGTCCCGACGCGGTCGTCGGGCTACGGCTCGGCGTCGACGAGCTGGCGCCGTGGGCGGGGATCACGCCGGCGGACGCGTCGTCCGTGCTGACGCGGGTCGCCGGGCTCGTCGACCTCGTCGTCCCCGTGCGGGGCTCGGCGCTCTCGGTCGGCGCGACCCGGCCCGACGCCCACACCGAGCCGGGCTTCCTGCGCGCGACGTGCCGGTCGGTGCGCACCGACGGCGTAGCGACGGTGCTGGCGGGCAGCGTCGTCGACCCGGTGTCCGCGCGGGACGTCCTGGAGTCCGGCGACGCCGACCTCGTCGAGATGACCCGCGCCCAGCTCGCCGACGCCGACCTCGTCGCCCTGGTCCGTGCGGGCTCGCCCGTGCGCCCGTGCGTGCTGACCAACCAGCAGTGCCGCGTGCGCGACGTCCGCAACCCGCGCATCTCCTGCACGGTCGCCGCGCCCGAGGTGCCCGAGCGGGTCGTGCCCCGGCGGGTGGACCCGGTGCTCGTCGTCGGGGCGGGGCCGGCCGGGCTCGAGGGCGCCCGGACGCTCGCGCGCGGCGGGTGTGCCGTGCGGCTCGTGGAGCGCGAGGACGCCGTCGGGGGACTGCTGCGCCTCGTGGCCGGCCTGCCGGGTCGCGGGCGCTTCGCCGACCTCATCTCCTGGTACGAGGGGGAGCTCGCGGCGCTCGGGGTGACGATCTCGCTGGGGACGGTCGCCGACGTGCCGACCGCCGGGCGGGTCCTGCTCGCGAGCGGCGGCGTCGACCGCCCCGGGCGGGGCACGCCGATCGCGGCGGCCCTGCGCGACGGGCTCCCGCCCGGCGCCGTCGTGGTCGACGACCCGCTCGGCGACGGCGCCGCGGTCGCCCTGGCCGAGCGGCTGGCGGCCGAGGGGCGGGAGGTCGCGATCGTGGCGCCCGGAGTGCTCGTCGGTCCCGGCCTCGCGCGCACCGGCGACCTCGTCGACGCCCAGGCCCGCCTCGCGCGGGCCGGGGTGCGGCGGGTGACGGAGGCGCGGGTCTCGGCGTGGTCGGGATCGTCGGTCACGGTCTCCGACGTCGTCACCGGCACGACGACGACCCTGCCCGCCGCGGTGCTCGTCGACGCCGGGCCCCGGCGTGCCCTGGCGGACCCGCCGGAACGTCCCGACCTGCACGTCGTCGGCGACGCCGTCGCCCCGCGGACCGTCGCGGAGGCGGTGCGCGAGGGCCGGGCGGCGGCGCGGGAGCTGCTGTCGTGACCGGCCTCGGGGACCCGGTCCGGCTCGGCCCGCTCGTCGCGCGGAACCGGATCGTCTTCCCGGCCCACCTCACCGACGCGGCGGTGGCCCGCCGGCCCACGCCCCAGCACGCCGCGTACTACGGCGCCCGCGCGGCGGGCGGGGCAGGCCTGGTGATCACCGAGGAGCAGTCGGTCGACCCCGCCGACCGGCCCTACGAGAAGCTCGTCGACGGCACCGACCCCGCCGTCGTGCCCGGCTACCGGGCGATCGCCGACGCCGTGCACGCGCACGGCGCGCTGGTGCTCGCGCAGGTCGGGCACAACGGCGGGCAGTCGTCCTCGCTCTACTCCCGCGCGCCGGTCGACGGCGTCGACGACGAGCCGGACCCGATGTTCCGGGAGGTGCCGCGGCCGTTGTCGTCCTCCGGTCGGGAGCGTCTCGTGGCCGGGTTCGGGCTCGTGGCCTCCCACGTCGCCGCCGGGGGCCTCGACGGCGTCGAGGTGCAGTGCTCGCAGGCCTCGTTGATCCGCCAGCTGTTCTCGACGAGGTCACCCCGGGCGCTGCCGTTCCTGCGCGCGGTGCTGGCGGCGGTGCGGTCCGCGGTCGGTCCCGATCGCGTCGTGGGTGTGCGCCTGCAGGGCGACGAGGGCATCCCCGGCGGGCTCTCGGCGTCCGACGCCGCCGCGGTGGCCCGGGAGGTCGAGCCGCTCGTGGACTACGTCAACACCGCCGTCGGCGTCGCCACCCGCACCCTGCCGCTGATCGAGCCCCCGATGGGCGTGCCGGCCGGGTACGCGTCGCACGTGCCGACGGCGGTGCGGGCGGCGGTGTCGGTGCCGGTGATCGGTGTCGGGCGCTTCACGACGCCGGAGCAGGCGCTCGACGCGGTGCGCTCGGGGTCGTGCGACCTCGTCGGCGTCGTCCGGGGGCAGATCGCCGACCCGGGGTTCGCGGGCAAGGCGCTGCGGGGCGAGCGTGTGCGCCGGTGCATCGGGTGCAACCAGGAGTGCATTACGCGCGTCGGGCTCAACCAGCGTCTGGGGTGCGCGGTGAACCCGGCGGCGGGGCGCGAGTCCGTTGCAGCGAACGGGTATCTCGCTGCTTCTCAGCGCGCGAAGTCCCCGTTCGCGGCCCGCGTCCTCGTCGTCGGCGGGGGTCCGGCCGGTCTCGCGGCGGCGGTCGCCGCGGCGCGGGACGGTGCGTCGGTGACGCTCGCCGAACGCTCCGACGTGCTCGGCGGGCAACTGGCCCTCGCCGCGCGGGCGCCGGAACGCCGGGAGCTGGCGAACGTCGTCGCCGACCTGGCGTTCGAGGCGCGCGCGGCCGGGGTGTCGGTGTGCCTGCGCCGCGAGGTCACCGAGGTCACCGAGGTCGCCGGCGTCGACGCGGTCGTGCTGGCGACGGGTGCGCGCCCGGCCCTGCCCGGCTGGGCCGCGGGGCACGCGCGCATCGTCGACGTCACCGACGTCCTCGCCGGGCGGGTCGCGCCGTCCGGGCGGGTGCTCGTCGTGGACGCGGGGCGGGGGCACGCGGCGACGTCGACCGCGGAGCTCCTCGCCCGCCGGGGCGCGGCGGTGACGACGGTGACCTCGGCGCTCGTCGCCGCCGGCGACCTCGCCCCGACCCTGGACCGCGAGCGCTGGCGCCGCCGCGCGTCCGACCTCGGCATCGTGGAGCTGACCGACCGGGTGGTGCTGGCCGCGCGGGAGGGTGCGGTCGACCTGCTGGCGCACCTCACGGGCGAGGTCACGACGTGGGAGACCGACTGGGTCGTCCACGCCGGCCCGCCGTCGCCGGTGGTGCCGTCGCTGGACACGGACGTCCCCGTCGTCCGCGTCGGCGACTGCGTCGCCCCCCGCGGCATCGACGCCGCCGTCCGCGAGGGCACGGCGGCGGGCGCCTCGGTACGTGAGCGAACTTCGGTGCTATAGCACCAAAGTTCGCTCACATAGGGTCGGCGGCGTGGAGATCGCGGGGGCGCGGTGGGCGGAGTGCGAGGACGTGCCGGTGCTGGTGGTGCCGGTCGGGGCCACCGAGCAGCACGGACCCCACCTCCCGCTCGGCACCGACACGACGATCGCCGCCGCCGTCGCCGCCCGCAGCGGCTTCCCGACCGCCCCGGCGCTGCCCTACGGCGCCTCCGGGGAACACGAGGGCTTCCCGGGCACCGTGTCCATCGGCACCGAGACGCTCGCGGCGGTGATCGTCGAGCTCGGGCGCTCCGCGTGCCGGTTCGCCCGCCGGCTGGTGCTCGTCAACGGGCACGGGGGCAACGTCGGCGCGCTGCGGGTCGCGGTGCCGATGCTGCGCGAGGAGGGCCGTGACGTCGCCTGGTTCGCCTGCGGCGTCCCGGGCGCCGACGCGCACGCCGGGCGCCACGAGACCGCGGTGATGCTGGCGCTCGCGCCCGGAGACGTGCGTGAGGACCTCGCCGCGCCGGGCAACACGGCCCCGCTGCGCGAGCTGATGCCGGCGATCACGGCCGGGTCGGTGCGCGACGTGAGCCCGTCCGGCGTGCTCGGCGACCCGACGGGGGCGACGGACGGCGAGGGCGCCGAGTCCGTGGCGGTGATGGTCGCCGCGCTCGCCGGCGCCGTCGGGGCGTGGGCGGTGGACGAGGCGACCGGCCGGCTCACCTGAGCCGCTGCGCCACGGCCGCCGCCAGCCGGTCGGCGGCGCCGTCGGCGTGCCCGAGGAACAGCGACGGCTCGGCCAGCTCGACCTCGAGCACCAGCGGGCCGTCGGCGCCGGGCAGCAGGTCGACGCGGGCGTAGAGCGGCGCCGCGCCCAGGTGCGCGGTCACGTGGTCGAGGACGCGGGCCGCCACGTCCGTCTCCGCGGGCGACGGGTCGCGCGCGGTGATGTCCTCGGCGGCGAACAGCCCGTCGACGAGACCGGCGCCGCGCGTCAGCAGCGCGCCCTTGCGCACGGCGTGGGACGCGACGCCGTCGATCGCGACCACCGCGGTCTCGCCCACCTCGTCCACGGCGGGCAGGTAGGGCTGCACGAGCACGGGGCGCCCGGCGTCGAGCAGCGCACGGACGTGCCCGGCCGAGCGGGCCGTCTCGTCCGCGCCGCAGCGCAGGGTGTCCTTCGACCCGGCCGAGACGCACGGCTTCACGACGTGCTCGACGGCGCGGAACGGGTGACCGTCGGGGTCGCTCCCCGGCTCCACGATCGCCGACGGCACGACCGGCAGCCCCGCGTCCGCCAGTTCGAGGAGGTAGTGCTTGTCGGTGGTCCAGGCGAGCACGCCCGGCGGGTTGTACAGGCGGGTCCGGCCCGCGACCTCGTCGGCCCACGCGAGGAACGCGGTCCGGCGCAGCGCGTAGTCCCAGGTCGAGCGGACGAGGACGAGGTCGACGGCGTCCCAGGCGACCTCCGGGTCGTCCCACACCGCGGGCCCGGCGTCGAGACCCCGCGCGCGCAGGCGGTCGCGGAGCAGAACGCCCTCGTCGTCGAGGAGACCGGGGACCTCACGGCTGGTGGCCAGGGCGACGCGCGGCATTCCCTCATCGTCCCGCCGGCGGGCGTCCTCGCCACGTTCACCGGCCCGCCGAGGACGGGGAGGACCGTCGGGTGACATGACCGGACTGCTCACCGGCGACGACCTGCTGGCCCGCGCCGAGGCCGCCCTCGCGGTCGCGCTGCCCGACGCGCTGGGCGTGGAGTTCGTCGACCCTCACGCGCCCCTCGACGGCGTCGCCCTGCCCGTCTCCGGGATCGCCGTCACGCCCGCGGCGACCCTGCACGCGGCCGCGCTCGGCGCCGCGATCGAGCTCGCGGGCTACCTGGCCGTGCTCCCCACGCTCATGCCCGCCCAGCACGCCGTGACCCACCAGATCTCGACCCAGTACCTCCGCCCGGCCCCCGCGGCTGAGCGGGTGCGGGTGGTCGGGGCGCTCGCCAAGCGGGCCCGCGAGCTCGCCTTCGTGACGGTGACGGCGAGTCTCGAGGGCTCACCTCAGCGCCCGGTCGCGCTGAGCCAGGTCACGAAGTCCGTGGTCGCGGCCTGAGGAGCGTGTCCTCGGTCGCTGCCCGGCGGCGCCGGGATACCTAGACTCGCCCGCCATCGCCACCTCGACCGCCGCGCGGGCGTCCGCGCGGCCCACCCGACCGCCGCACGGCTGGACCGTCGTCCTCGACCGCCGGGTCCTGCGCGTCGACGGCGGGCGCACGCTCGTCGGGGGCTCGCCGCCGCGCGTGCTGCACCTCGCGCCCGCCGCGTACGGGCGTCTCGCCGGACCCGACGGGATCCCGTCCGACGCCCGGCTCGTCGTCAGCGACGCGACGTCCGCGGCCCTCGCGCGCCTGCTCACCGACGCGGGCGTCGCGCACCCCGAGCCGACCCACCCCGACGCGCCGTCGCCGGCGGACGTCTCGGTGGTCGTCCCGGTGCGCGACCGTCCCGCGGAGCTCGCCCGCCTGCTCGACGCGCTGCGCGCCACGGCGCCGGGCCTCGGCGAGGTGGTGGTCGTCGACGACGGCTCCACCGACCCCGCGGCGACGCAGCGGGCGGCGTCCGGCGCGCGCGTCGTGCGCCACGCGACGTCACGCGGTCCCGCCGCGGCCCGCAACACCGGCGCCGCCGCCGCGTCCGGCGCGCTCGTCGCGTTCCTCGACTCCGACGTCGTCCCGGAACCCGGCTGGCTCGCGCCGCTGCTCGGGCACCTCGCCGACCCCGCCGTCGCCCTCGCCGCCCCCCGGATCGTGGCGTGGGGTGCCGCCGGCGAGGTTGTCAGCCTGGCGTCCACGCTGACGTCCATCGTCAGGAAATCCCCCAGCTCGATCGTGCGGGGAGTCCTCGCGCGCTACGAGGAACGGCGATCCTCCCTCGACCTCGGTGCCCGCCCGGCACCGGTGACCGCCCGGTCCCGGGTGGCCTACGTGCCCAGCGCCGCGCTGCTGGTGCGCCGCGAGGCGCTGGGCGACGGATTCGCCGAGGACATGCCCGTCGCCGAGGACGTCGACCTGGTCTGGCGCCTCGCCGGCGCCGGGTGGCGGCTGCGCTACGAGCCCGCGTCGCGGGTCGCGCACGAGCACCGCGACGCCATGGGTCCGTGGCTCGCGCGCAAGGCGTTCTACGGGACGGGCGCGGCGCCGCTCGCTCTGCGCCACCCGCGCCGCGTGCCGCCGGTGGCCCTCGCGCCGTGGACCGCCGCCGCCGTCACCCTGCTCGGCGTCCAGCGACGGTGGAGCACCGTCGCCGCGGGCGCGGTGACGGCGTTCGCCACGGTCCGCCTCGTGAAAGGTCTGCACGACGCCCGGCGCCCGAAGAGCTCGCGAGCTGGTGGAAATCCTGACCTCCAACGTCAGCGTGGACGCCAGGCTGACAACCACGCCGACCCCGAGCACACCCCGTGGCTCCCGGCCGCCCGGCTCGCGGCGGTGCTCGCGCCGTGGGGGCTGGGCGGGGCGGTGTGGCAGGCGGCCGGGGCGCTGACGCGGCACTGGTGGCCCGCCGCCGTCGTCGGGGCGCTCGTCTCGCGGCGGATCCGGAGAGCGCTGCTGCTCGCGGCCGCAGCCGAAGGGCTCGCCGACTGGGTGCGGTTCCGCGAACCGGGAGCGCGGGACGTCCTCGGGCACGTCGTCGCCCACCGTCTCGACGACCTCGCCTACGGCGCCGGGCTCTGGTGGGGCGCGTGGCGGCACCGCACGCTCGCCCCGCTGCGCCCGGACCTCAGCGGCAAGGGGCCCGACCGGTGACCCCGCACGTCCGCACCGTGGCCGTCGGGCGCCCCCGCGACGTCCCCGGGCCCCGCGACGGCGAGACGACGAGCACCGCCATCTGGAAGGAGCCCGTCGACGGCCCCGTCGTGGTCGGGGCGGAGAACCTCGCGGGCGACGAGCAGGCCGACCGCGTCAACCACGGCGGGCCGGAGAAGTCGGTCTATGCCTACGCCGAGGAGGACCTGGCCTGGTGGCGCGGCGAGCTCGGCGCCGTCGACGACCAGGTCTTCGGCCAGAACCTCACCACCGTCGGCTACGACCTGCGCGACGCCCGCGTCGGTGAGCGCTGGCGCATCGGCACCGCCCTGCTCGAGGTGGTCCAGCCGCGCATCCCGTGCTTCAAGCTCGGCCTGCGCGCCGGCGACCGCTCGATGCCCCGGCGCTTCGTCGCCGCGGTGCGGCCCGGCGTGTACCTCCGGGTGATCACCACGGGGACGTTCGCGGCGGGCGACACGATCACGGTGCTCGACCGCCCCGAGGACGGTGTCCCGGTCGCCGAGGTCTTCGCGATCTTCCACCACGACCGGGCCCGTGCGGCCCGTCTGCTCGACGCCCCGGGCCTGCCGTCCTGGTACCACGACTGGGCCCGCAAGCGCCTGGCCTGAACGGAGCCTGACCCGCGCTCCTCGGCGTGTCGCGCCCCCGAGAGCGTGGTGATCCTGGCGTCACACGCCAGCAAAGCCGCATCGCCCGAACGACCTCGCGCACGACGCCCCCGACCACCCGAACAGGGCGCGTTCGGAGGTGCGCTCAGCGTGAAGTTCCACCCCCTCCGAACGGAGGGGGGTCCGGCTGTCCGTACCGGCCTCTTTCGGGCATCGATGTCACACGGTGACGGTCCCTCGGGCCGCAGATTCGGCGTCGCGACGGTCTTGGCTCCGCGACTGCGGATCGAGCAGGACGACGCCCTCCGACCTGGGGATTTCGGGGGCGCAGTGGATGTTGCGCCGCCTCCACGACGGGGGTGTGATGTGTCCGCCGCCACGCCGGAGATGGTCGGCAACTCGCGCGCGCCACCGCCAGCGGTGGCGGGTGCGGTTCGAACACCACCACCACGTCCTCGGTCTCGACGTCAGGGCTCCGGTGCCTCGTCGGTCGGCCGAGTGAGGAGTGAGGTCCATGGCACGCATCCGGACCACCGTCGACGGCCTCGTCTACGAGGACGACGTCGAGCCGCGCATGCTGCTCGTCCAGTACCTGCGTGAACGACTCGGCAAGACGGGCACGGTGATCGGCTGCGACACCAGCAACTGCGGAGCGTGCACCGTCCACCTCGACGGGATGAGCGTGAAGTCCTGCTCGGTGCTGGCCGTCCAGGCCAACGGCGCCGAGGTGCTCACGGTCGAGGGGCTCGAGCGTGACGGCCAGCTGCACCCGGTGCAGCAGGCCTTCCACGACAACCACGCGCTGCAGTGCGGCTACTGCACGCCCGGCATGATCATGCAGTCGATCGACCTGCTCGGGGACAACCCCGACCCCTCCGAGCAGGAGGTCCGCGAGGGCATCGAGGGCAACCTCTGCCGCTGCACCGGCTACCAGAACATCGTCCGGGCGGTCCAGGACGCGGCGCACAAGATGAAGCCCGGTGCCGCGGCCCCGACCCAGCCCGCCGGCCAGCCCGTCGCGGGCGGGGGCGCCTGATGACGACCACGGAGAACGCTCCGACCCAGGAGATCGGGCGCGACCGCCGCCGCAAGGAGGACCGGCGCCTGATCACCGGACGGACCCGGTGGACCGACAATCAGGCCCTCACCGGCCTGCTGCACATCTCGGTCGTCCGCAGCCCGTTCGCGCACGCGAACATCAAGGGCATCGACACCTCGGCGGCCAAGCAGGTGCCGGGCGTCGTCGCGGTGTACTCGGCGGCCGACATCGGCGCCGACCAGGTGCAGCTGCCCTGCGCCTGGCCGATCACGAAGGACATGAAGGCCCCGCAGCGCCCGGCGCTCGCGGGCAGCCGGGTCAACTTCGCCGGCGAGGGCGTCGCGGTGGTCGTCGCCCGCAGCGCGGCGATCGCCAAGGACGCCGCCGAGCTGGTCGAGGTCGACTACGAGGAGCTCGAGCCGGTCCTCGACATGGAGGAGGCGCTCAAGGACGGCGCCACCCTCGTGCACCCCGAGATCGGCACGAACGCCAACGCGCAGTGGGTGTTCGACTCCGGCGAGGCCGGCTCGGGCGGCAGCGTCGCCGAGGCGCTGAAGAAGGCCGAGTCGGACGACGACCAGATCATCGTGCGGCGCCGCTTCCGCCAGCAGCGCCTCGTGCCGGTGTTCATGGAGCCGCGCTCCACGGTCGTCGACCCGAACGCCGAGCAGCTGACCATGTGGTCGTCGACCCAGGTCCCGCACATCCTCAAGACGATGCTGGCCCTGACGCTCGGCCTGCCCGAGCACAAGATCCGCGTCATCGCGCCGGACGTCGGCGGCGGGTTCGGCGGCAAGATCGCCGTCGCGCCCGAGGAGGTCGTGACGCTGCTGGTGGCCCAGAAGACGGGCAAGCCGGTGAAGTGGACCGAGACCCGCTCGGAGTCCCTGCTCACCGCCCACCACGGCCGTGACCAGGTCCAGGAGCTGGCCATGTCCGTCACCAAGGACGGCCAGATCACCGGCCTCGACGTGCGGCTGATCGCGGACATGGGCGCCTACCTCGGCCTCGTCGGGCCAGGCGTGCCGATCCTCGGCGCGTTCATGTTCAACGCGATCTACAAGATCCCGGCCTACCGGTTCGACTGCACCAACGTCTTCACCACCAAGACGCTCACCGACGCCTACCGCGGCGCCGGCCGCCCGGAGGCCACCTTCGGCATCGAGCGCCTGATGGACGAGGCGGCCCTCGAGCTGGGCATGGAGCCGCTCGAGTTCCGTGAGAAGAACTGGATCAAGCACGAGGAGTTCCCGTTCACCACGGTCAGCACGCTGACCTACGACACGGGCAACTACGAGGCCGCGACCGCGCAGGCCAAGCAGATGTTCGACTACGACGGCCTGCGCCGGGAGCAGCAGGAGCGCCGCCGCCGCGGTGACGTCAAGCAGCTCGGCATCGGCATCTCGACCTTCACCGAGATGTGCGGTCTGGCCCCGTCGCGCGTGCTCGGCTCGCTCGACTACGGCGCCGGCGGCTGGGAGACCGCGTCCATCCGGATGCAGCCCACCGGCAAGGCCGAGGTCGTCGTGGGCGTCAGCCCGCACGGGCAGGGCCACGAGACGGCGTTCTCGCAGATCGTCGCCGACCAGCTCGGCGTGCCGTTCGAGGATGTCGAGATCCTCCACGGCGACACCCAGTCGTCGTACAAGGGCCTCGACACCTACGGCTCGCGCTCGCTCGCGGTCGGCGGCATCGCGGTCGTCAAGGCGGCCGAGAAGGTCATCGAGAAGGCCAAGCCGATCGCCGCGCACATGCTCGAGGCCTCCGAGGGCGACCTCGAGTTCTCCGGCGGCAAGTTCACGGTCAAGGGCACCGACAAGGGTGTGGGCATCCAGGACATCGCGCTCGCGGTGTTCGCCGCCCACGACTACCCCGAGGGCATCGAGCCCGACATCGACGCCCACGCCACGTTCGACCCGGAGAACTTCTCGTTCCCGCACGGCACGCACCTGTGCGCCGTCGAGGTCGACACCGAGACCGGCTTCGTCGAGATGTACAAGTACGTCTGCGTCGACGACGTCGGCAACGTGATCAACCCGCTGATCGTCGAGGGCCAGGTCCACGGCGGCCTGGCGCAGGGCATCGCCCAGGCGCTCTACGAGGAGGCCGCGTACGACGACCAGGGCACGCTGCTCTCGGGCACGCTGGTCGACTACACGCTGCCGTCGGCGGCGGACCTCATCAGCTTCGACACCGCGAACACCACGACCGCGTCGACCACCAACCCGCTCGGGGTCAAGGGCGTCGGCGAGGCCGGGACGATCGCCTCGACCCCGGCGGTCGTGAACTCGGTGCTCGACGCGATCCGCCACCTCGGTGTCAAGGACATCGACATGCCGACCACGCCCTACCGCGTCTGGACCGCGATCCAGAACGCGTCGGGTCACGCCGGGCGCGGCGACGAGGCGAACGTCGCCTCGCCGGGTGCCGGCCTCGGCTCCACCGCCCGTGACATGCCCGAGGGAGGCAACCTGTGATCCCGGCCCAGTTCGACTACGTCCGGCCCACCACGGTCGACGAGGCGGTGCAGGCCCTGCGCGACGGCGGCGACGACGCCAAGCTCCTGGCCGGCGGCCAGAGCCTGCTGCCGGTGCTGCGGCTGCGCATGGCCGACCCGTCGCTGATCATCGACCTCGGTGGCATCCCGGAGCTCAAGGGTGTCCGCGAGGAGGGCAACGAGGTCGTCGTCGGGGCGATGACGTCGCACTACGACGTCACCCGTGACGACACGCTGCGCCAGCACGTCGCCCTCATCCAGGAGGCGACGAAGACGGTGGCCGACCCGCAGGTCCGCCACCGCGGCACCCTCGGCGGGGCGCTGGCCCACGCCGACCCGGCCGGCGACCTCGCCGCGCCGGCGCTGGCCCTCGGCGCCCAGTTCGTCATCGCCGGTTCGGGCGGCACCCGGACCGTGGCGGCGGCGGACTTCTTCGAGGACTACTTCACGACCGCGATCGGCGAGGGCGAGCTCCTCACCGAGATCCGCTTCCCGAAGTTCACCGGGTGGGGCGCGCGGTACGAGAAGTTCAACCGGGTCGCCCAGGCCTGGTCGATCGTCGCGGTCGCCGCCACCGTCAAGGTCGACGGCGGGACCATCTCCGACGCCCGCATCGGCCTCACCAACATGGCGGGCACGCCCGTGCGCGCCCGTGGTGTGGAGTCGGCGCTGGTCGGGCAGTCGGCGAGCGAGGACACTGTGCGTCAGGCCGCCCAGGCCGCCGCCGAGGGCACCAGCCCGACCGCGGACGCGGACGCCGGGTCCGACTACCGCGAGCACCTCGCCCGGGTGCTCACGGGTCGGGCCGTCCTCGCCGCGGCAGGCTGACCACGTCGAGCCAGTCGTCCGACGACCCGATCGTCACGACGCCCCGGCCCGCCCCCGCACCCGCGGGGGCGGGCCGCCGTCGTGATCCGCACCTTCTCAGGAGGAGCCCGTGAAGCTGGAGAACGAGTTCACCGTCCCCGTGGACATCGACACCGTGTTCGACGCCCTCAACGACCCGGAGAAGGTCACGCCGTGCTTCCCGGGCGCCACCCTCGACTCCCACGAGGGGGACGACTTCACCGGCACCGTGAAGGTGAAGCTCGGCCCGATCTCGATGACCTACAAGGGCAAGGGCACCTTCGTCGAGCGGGACAAGAGCAACCACAAGGTCGTCGTCGACGCCCAGGGCCGTGACTCGCGCGGCAACGGCACCGCGTCGGCGAAGGCCACGCTGACGATGGCCGACGCCGGCGGCGGCAAGACCAAGGTCACCGTCCTCACCGAGATGCAGGTGACCGGCAAGCCCGCCCAGTTCGGCCGCGGCGTCATGTCCGACGTCGGCGACAAGATCCTGGGCCAGTTCGCGTCCTGCCTCGCCGACGAGTTCGGCGGCGGGGGTGCCCCGGCGGCCGCGCCGTCGTCGGGTGGCTCGTCGAGCTCGAGCGGTGGCAACGGCACTGCCCCGGCCGGCGAGGCCGTGGCGACCTCCGGGGGCGACGCGCCGGTCAGTGCGCCGGCCGCGCCCACCCCGGTGTCCGCCGGCTCCGGCGCGCCGGCCGCCGCGGCGATGCCCACCACGGTCGGTGAGGCGTCCAAGGGCGACACGGGCGCGAAGCCCGGCGGGTCCGTCGCCGCGACGGCGACGAGCGCCGCGCAGGGTGCGGCGCAGGCCGGCCAGTCGACCCGCCAGCGCGTCGAGGCGATCGACCTGCTCGACAGCTCGCGCGACGCCGTGCTCAAGCGGCTCGCCCCCGTCGGCATCGGCGCCGGCGTGCTCGCCGCGATCATCGCGATCATCCTCATCGCGCGGGGCCGCTCGTCGTAGCGCGCTCGCGGTGTTCGCAGCGATGGGCCCCTTCGGTCGACTCGTTCGATCGAAGGGGCCCATCGCTCGTTCCGGGTCGGGACCACCCCGCGCGCTCTGCGAAGCTGCGTCCCGTGCCTCCCGGTCCCACGAACACGATCGTCGACGTCCCCGGCCTGCAGGTCGGGCACGCGGAGCTGACCGGGGCGGGGGCGCTGTCGGGGACGACGGTCGTGCTCCCGGGCCCCGAGGGCGCGGTCGCGGGCGTCGACGTGCGCGGCGGCGGTCCCGGCACCCGCGAGACCGACGCGCTCGACCCCCGCACGCTCGTCGAGCGGGTGCACGCCGTGGTGCTCACCGGCGGCAGCGCCTACGGGCTCGCCGCCGCGTCCGGGGTCGCCGACGCGCTCGGCGCGCGGGGCCGCGGGTTCCCGGTCGGCCGCGAGCCGCACGAGGTGGTGCCGGTCGTGCCGGCGGCGGTGGTGTTCGACCTCGGCCGGGGCGGCGACTTCACCGCGCGCCCGACCGCGGAGCTGGGCGCCGCCGCGCTCGCCGCGTGCTCCGACACCACGCCCGCGCAGGGCGTCGTGGGGGCGGGCTGCGGGACCCTGGTCGGCGGGATCAAGGGCGGCGTCGGCTCGGCGTCGGACGTGCTCGCCGACGGCACCGTCGTCGCCGCGCTGGTCGTCGCGAACGCCGCCGGGTCGGCGGTCGACCCGGCCACCGGCGAGCTGTGGGCCGCCCGCTTCCTCGGGGCCGGCGACGTCTCGCCGCCCCGACTGCCAGGCGACCGGACGTCGCTGCTCGCGTCCCTGCGCGACGCCGCCGCCCCGCCCACCCTGAACACCACCATCGGCGTCGTCGCCACCGACGCCGGGCTCTCGGTCGCGCAGTGCGCGAAGCTCGCGGCGGTCGGCCAGAGCGGTCTCGCCCGCGCCGTGCGCCCCGCGCACGGGATGACCGACGGCGACACGTTCTTCGGCCTCGCGACCACCGCCCGCCCGGCCCCGGACCTCGCCGGCCTGCAGGAGCTCCTCACCGCGGGCGCCGACTGCGTCACCCGCGCCGTCGCCCACGCCGTGCTCGCGGCCCGCTCGGTCCCGACGCCGGCGGGCCACTGGCGCTCGTACCGCGACCTGGTCACCGGCGCCGTCTGAGGCGCCGGGAGAGGGAGCGAGGGACGCCCTCGCTGCGTCCCACGCAGCGGAGGTGACCCTCGCTCCGCGGCGAGGCACCATGGAACCCGTGGAGGGCTACCGCGAGGAGCGGGTGGCGCCCGGGGTCGTGCTGTGGCGCAGCGACGGGGCGCCCGGCACGATCCTGCCCGACGGCTGCCTGGACCTGATCTGGAACGGGCGCGGGCTCGTCGTCGCGGGCCCGGACGCCGCCGCGCGGTTCAACGACGGCGGCGGACGGACCCACGTCGGCCTGCGGTTCTCCCACGGGCGCGGGCCCGCCCTGCTCGGGCTGCGCGCCGACGAGCTGCGCGACACGACGATCGCGCTGGACGCCGTGTGGTCCGCGCCCGCGGCACGGGAGCTCACCGAGCGGGTGGCCGGCGACCCGGCCGGCGTCCTGCTCGGGGTCGCGACGGCGACGCCGCCGGACGCGGAGGACCGGTTCGGCGCGCGGGTCTTCGCGGCGCTGGCCCAGGGCACCGACGTCGCGACGCTCGCGGACACGCTGGGCACGACGCCCCGCACGCTGCACCGCCGCAGCCTGCCGCTGTTCGGCTACGGGCCCCAGCACCTCGGGCGCATCCTGCGCCTGCAGCGTGCGCTGGCCCGTGCCCGCGCCGGCACCCCGTGGGCGGAGGTCGCCGCGACCGAGGGGTTCGCGGACCAGCCCCACCTGGCCCGCGAGGTGCGGACCCTGGCCGGGACGACGCCGACGGCGTTACTGGGTTAGCGGCGCGAACAGGTCCACCGAGGCGCCGTCGGGGTCGTGCACGGTCGCGTAGCGCATGCCCAGAACGCGTCCCAGGGCTTGAGCTCGCCGTGGTAGCCGGCGTCGACGAGCGCCGCGTAGGTCGCGTCGACCTCCGCGGGGGAGTCGCAGGCGAAGGCGAGCGCGCTGCGGGGGCCGCCGGTCGGCGGGGTCCAGGACGCGTCGAAGGACCGGATCGTGTCCTCGGTGTCGAAGGCCAGGTGCAGGCCGGCGCCGAGGTCGACGTCGACGTGCGGCTCGGTGTCGGCCTCGGGCGGGATGTCGACACCGAGGCGGCGGTAGAACGCGAGGGAGCGGGCCATGTCGGAGACGACCAGCTCGAAGACGGCGAGACGAGGAGGCATACGGGTCACCGTAGGGACCGGCCGCCGGGCGCGGCTTGGAGCGATCGGACAGGATGCCGGAGACGCCGCGGAGCGGACCTCGACCCCGGGAGGCAGTGGTGCACCGGGAGGAGCGCGCCCTGGGGTTCGTCCCGCCGCTGTGCCCGGACAACCTGTTCGGCCATCTCGTGGCCACGGCGGTGCCCGGCGTCGAGGAGTGGCACGACGGTGCCTACCGCCGCACGCTCGCGCTGCCCGGTGGTCCGGGCGTGGTCGCGGTGCGGCCGGGCGTGGGGCACGTCGCGGCGACGCTGTCCCTCACCGACGCCGCCGACGCCGACGAGGCCGCGGGGCTCGCGCGCCGGATCCTCGATCTCGACGCCGACCCCGCCGCGGTCGACGCGGTCCTGCGCGCCGACGACGTCCTGCGACCGCTCGTCGACGAGGCGCCGGGCCGCCGGGTCCCCGGCTCGCCGGACCCCGACGAGTTCGCCGTGCGCGCGGTCCTCGGCCAGCAGGTCTCCACGGCCGCGGCACGCACCCACGCCGCGCGGCTCGTCCGCGGCCACGGGACAGCGCTGCCGGACGGCCTCGCCGGCCCCGGCAGCACGCTGACCCACCTCTTCCCGAGCGCCCCGGCGCTGACCGCCGTCGACCCCGACGAGCTCGGCATGCCCCGGACGCGCAAGCGCACGCTGCTCACGCTGGTGGCCGCGCTGGCCGACGGGGAGGTCGTGCTGGACCCGGCCGACATCGCCGCCTCGAAGGCCGCCCTCGCGGCCCTGCCCGGGATCGGGCCGTGGACGGTGGACACCGTCGCGATGCGTGCCCTCGGCGATCCCGACGCGTTCCTGGCCGGCGATCTCGGTGTGCGGGCCGCCGCCGAGGGCCTCGGACTGCCCGCGCGCGACCGCGACCTCGTCGCCCGCGCCGAGCCCTGGCGCCCGTTCCGGGCCTACGCCACCCAGTACCTCTGGGCGGCCCTGGACCACGCCGTGAACGTCATGCCAGGGTGATCCGCGGGACGATCACGGGGACGATCACGGAGGCGCCCGTGGACACCGACGATCCGCTGTGGGGTGCGCTCGATCGCGTCGCGGAGACGCCGACCCTGCTGGTGGCCTGCGCCTTCGACGGCGCGCTGGCCCCGGACGAGGGCGATCCGGCCGAGGCCCGCGCCGAGCAGGTCTCTTCCGAGGCGCTCAACGTCCTCATGGCGCTGCACGGCACCGCGGTGGCCGTGGTGTCCGACCGGCCCGCCGACGAGGTCGCCGAGCTGATGTTCCTGTCCGGGGCCAAGGGCGGCGCCCGGATCGTGGCGCCGGAGGGGGTCGCGGCCCTGCGCGACGAGCTCGGGGCCACCGCCCTGGTCGCCGTCGGCGTCGCCCCGACCGGGGAGCCGGTGCGGGGCGACGTCGTCGTCGGGGTCGGCGACCAGCTCGCCGTGGGGTCGCCCTACGAGGTCGAGGACGTCGACGACGTCGCCGACGTCCTCGAGGAGCTCGCGAGCCTGCGCCGCCGGATCTAGAACAGCACCCGGTCCCGGGCCTCCAGGTCGAGCAGCGTCCGCTTGCGCTCGAGGCCGCCGGCGTAGCCGGTGAGGCTGCCGTCGGCGCCGACCACGCGGTGGCACGGCACGACGATGGCGACGGGGTTGCGGGCCATGGCGCCGCCGACCCGGCGGGCGTCCGCCGGCCCCAGCCCGACCGCGGCGGCGAGCTCGCCGTAGCTGGTCGTCTCGCCGTAGCCGACGGACCGCAGCTCGTCGAGGACACGACGGTCCCACGCTGGATGCCCGGAGAGGTCGACGGGGACGGTGAACTCCCGCAGCGTGCCGTCGAGGTAGGCGTCGATCTCGCGGCGGGCGAGGTCGAGGGTCTCCTCGGCGGCCTCACCGCGGGGGGTGCCACCGTCGGCGGGGGAGAAGCCGAGCAGGGTCAGACCGTGCTCGGAAGCCTCGAGGTGCAGGGGGCCGATGCGGGTCTCGTGAACGACGCTCATGTCTCTCAGAACACCGCCGGGACCGAGAACGTGTCAGCGAAGTGGGGGGGGGGGCCGC